>JBDTKM010000115.1:0-11222 GCA_039935315.1 Rhodanobacter sp.
CAAGCCTGCGGCCGTGGACGTGGGACATTTGGGTGAATGCATCAAGCGCAGTTACATGAGCATGATTCTGCTTGGTGATCGCTGCATCAAGTCTTGCCGGCATTTGTCGATAGCCACCGAAGTAGCAGCCTGATGCAAGGCGCAGGAGCGAACTGGAGCCCGGGAAGGTGCCGCATCATCCATTGAACGGAAAGACCATGGGCGTTCCAGATCAAAGCTTGCAAAAACCGTTGGTCCGGCGACTGCTGCCGCTGGTATGGTCACTGGCGGTGGCGATTGCACTGATCATGCTGATGACTTGGGGCGTGCTGCAGGTTCAGGTCACTCTCGCTGGTTTTCTCAACAGCGAGAGTGTCTGGTCCAAGGCCCAGAAGCAGGCCGTGATCGATCTGGACAACTACGCCAGCACCGGCTCGACGAACGATCTGGCCGGGTTCTGGAGCAACTTTGGGTTGCTTGAGGCTGATCGCCGGGGACGCGAGGCGCTCACCTCGGGCCGCTACGACAAGCATGAGATCACCAAGGTCTTCGAGCGCGGCAACGTAATGCCGGCGGCACAGCCGGGCATGACCTTCATGCTGCGGTATTTCTCCGGTGGCCCGCATATGCGCGAGGCCATCGCCGCGTGGCAATCCACCGACGGCTCGATCGCGGAGCTCAGCACGATTGCCGACGAATTGAGCAAGCAGTACCAGGCCGGGGGGCCCAGCACCGCCCAGATTGTCAGCCAACGTTCGCGTATCCACGCCCTCAACGCTTATATGGCGCCGCGTACCAACCTGTTTTCGGTGGAGATGGTCAAGGGCGCGCTGATGCTGGGCCAGATGTTGTTCTGGGGCGTCCTCGGTGCCTTCCTGATCGCCGCCCTGGTATGGCTGCGTATGGCGCGCCGGACCCTCGAGGGTATCCGTGGCAGCGAGGAACGCTATCGCCTGTTGTTCGACAGCGCCGCCGACGCGATCGTGATGATTGACGAAGACAGTGGACGCATTCTCGATGTGAACCGCACGGCCGCCGCCTGGACCGGGCGCAGCGTCAAGGACCTGATCGGTGATCGCTTCCTGCATCTGTTCCTGCAGCCGCTTACGCGCCAGCTGGGAGGACCGGCGCCCACCAACTCGCTGCTGGCGGCCGATGGCAGCGCGCGCCCGGTGGAGACGCGCACCAGTGTCGCGCGCTGGGGCACCGTGCCGGTCAGCCAGGCGATTATCCGCGACATCTCCGAACGCGTGGCGATGGAGCAGGAGCGCCGCGTGGCGGCGGAGGCCCTGGCCAGCATCGCCGAGGGCGTGGTCATCGCTGACGCCGGCCGGCTGGTCATCTCGACCAATGCGGCACATACCGAACTCACTGGCTTCAGCAGCCACGCGTTGCAGGGTCGGCGGCTGGACGACACGCGCCGCTTGCCGGACGGCAAACCGCTGCCGCGAGCCATCTGGGATGGAGTAGCCGCCGGGCGCAACTGGATCGGCGAGGTGCAGAGCACCCGCTCTGACGGCAGCAGTTACCCCGAACACCTGAGCCTCAGTGCGATCCGCAACGCCGGCGGACAGGTGGTGTACTACGTCGCCGTGTGCACGGATATCCATGAAGCCAAGGCCAGCCAGCGACGGCTGGAGCACCTGGCGCGGCATGATCCGCTGACGGGCCTGGTCAACCGCGCCGAGTTCGAGCGCCATTGCAACGGCGCGATCGCGCTGGCCGAACGCGAGCGGCTGGCGGCGGTGGTGCTGTTCATCGACCTGGATGCCTTCAAGATCGTCAACGACAGCTACAGCCACGCCATTGGTGACCGGCTGCTGGTGAAGGTTGGCGAACGCATCATCAAACAGTTGTCCAGTGAAGATGTGGCCGGGCGCATCGGTGGCGACGAATTCACCGTGTTGCTGCCGCGGCTGGCGCTGCGCGAGGATGCGAGGGCGATCGTCAATCGGCTGCTGTCAGCGTTGTCGGAACCGTTCCAGCTGGACGACTACGAGGTCGTGCTTACCGCCAGCATTGGCGTTGCCGGCTACCCGCTTGACGGCAACGAAGCGTCGGCACTGATTGCCAACGCGGATGCTGCGATGTATGCCGCCAAGACCGAGGAGCGCAATGCGTTCCGCTTCTATACCCCGATGATGCATGCCGACAACCGACGCCGGCTGCAGCTGGCCACGGAGTTGCGCCAGGCGCTGAGTCGTGGCGAATTCCGGCTGGTATTCCAGCCGAGCATCGAGCTGCGCACCGGACGCATCGTGGCGGTCGAGGCGTTGGTGCGCTGGCAACACCCGGAGCGTGGCGAGGTGATGCCGGCGGAGTTCATTCCGGTGGCAGAAGGGCTGGGCTTGATCCGGCGCATTGACGAGTGGGTGCTGCAGGCGACGTGCGCGCAGATTGAGGCGTGGGACCTTGCCGGGGTTCCGCCGATCCGGGTGGCGGTCAATATCTCCGCGCGCTGGTTTGGCCATCCATCGTTCGTCGACGGGGTCAATCGTACCTTGCAGGCGCGGCGTATTCCCGCACATCGACTGCTGCTGGAGATCACTGAAAGCGCGATGCTGCGTCTGGGCGAAGACACCCAGCGCACCATGCAGACGCTGGACATGCTGAATATCGACGTGGCCATCGACGATTTCGGTACTGGTTATTCGTCGATGGCTTATCTGAAACTGCCGGCGGTGGCCTACCTGAAGATCGACCGATCGTTCGTCACCGGGTTGCCTGGTGACACGAACGACGCAGCGATCACCGAAGCGATCCTCGCCATGTCCAAGAGCCTGGGTCTGATCGCCATTGCCGAGGGCATCGAAACCGAGGCTCAGCACAAATTCCTGTTGCATGCCGGTTGTGCTGAAGGGCAGGGCTACCTGTATTCTTATCCGTTGATGGCGGATGAAATCGAAGCGTTGCTGAGCCCGGGCCAGCCCAGCGTACCGGCCAAGCTCAGGCTGGTGCCGCCGCGGCACAGTTGACAGTCAGGATCGTGGCCGGCGCCGCTCAAAGCGGCGCGCAGTGGCGGTTCAACCATTCCAGATCGGCATCTTCGAGCAACGGACTGAGCGCGGCGCGCACGTTCGCGTGATAGTCGTCCAGCCAGGCGCGCTCCTCGGGGCTGAGCAGGTCCGGTTCCAGCGCACGGCGATCGAACGGGCACATGGTCAGCGTCTCGAACCCGAGAAACTCGCCGAATTCGGATTGTTCGGCGTCGATCACCAGCGCCAGGTTTTCATGACGGATCCCGTGCCGCCCGGGCTTGTACAGTCCTGGCTCGATCGAGCTGATCATGCCCGGTTCCAGCGCGACCAGGGCGCCGCCGGGCGCGGGTGGGCGGATGCCGTGTGGACCTTCGTGCACGTTGAGAAAGTAACCCACGCCGTGGCCGGTACCGTGGCCGTAGTCCATCCCGGCAGCCCACAGTGGCGCGCGTGCCAGTGCATCGATCTGCGGGCCGCTGGTGCCTTTGGGGAAACGCGCACGGGAGAGCCCGATCATGCCTTTCAGGACCAGGGTGGCGTCGCGGCGTTGCTCGGTGGTGGTCTCACCCAGCGCCAGTACGCGAGTGATATCGGTGGTGCCGCCCAGGTACTGACCACCTGAATCGATCAGCAGCAGGCCTCTGGCGTGCAGGGTGCTGTGCGATTCTGCGGTGGCGCGGTAGTGCGGCATCGCACCGTTGGCCTGATAGCCGGCAATCGTGGCAAAACTCTCGCCAACCCAGCCAGGCTGCGCCGAGCGTTCCTCGTGCAGCAGGCTGTCGACATCCAGTTCGGTGACCGTCATGCCGGCGGCGAGGCGCTGCTCCAGGCGACGAAATCCACGCACCAGGGCGGCCCCATCGCGTCGCATCACGTCACGCACGTGGTCCAGTTCGGCGGGCGTCTTGATCGCCTTGAGCGCCGTACTCGGGTTCGCCGCATCGATCAGGGTCACTGCCGCCGGAATGGCGGCTGCGATGGCGCTGGCCACGCGGCGACCATCCAGCAGCAATGTATCCCCGGCATCCAGCTCGGCCAGGCTCGCGCTGGTGGATTCGTAGTCGGCGATGCCGATGCCATCCGCGGCCAGTGCAGCGACCAGCGCGTCATCGAGCTTGCCGCGATTGACGAACAGCGTGGCGTGACCGTCCGGCTGCAACAACAGGTGTGCCAGAAAGACCGGGTTGCATTCGACGTCGCTGCCGCGCAGGTTGGTCAACCAGGCGATATCGTCGAGGCTGGACAACAGATGATGGCTGGCGCCGAGTTGGCGCATCGTCTGGCGCACGCGCTTGAGCTTGTCGGCCCGCTCGGTGGTGGCATAGATCGGATCATGGGCGAATACGGCGGCCCGCGGCAGCGCGGGTCGATCCGTCCAGATCGTAGCCGGCAGATCCAGATCCGTCCGTACGACGGCGCCGACCACGGCCAGTCGCCGCTCGATATCCGCACAGGCGTCGATGGACACGCTGTCGCCGGCCACCGCCAGCACGTCGCCGTCGACCAGGTGTTGCTGCAACCACTCAAGATGCTCGGGGGTATGCGGCACGCGCAGCTTCATCAAGTCGATGCCACTGCCCGCCAGTTGCTGCTCGGCCTGGGAAAAGTAGCGCGAGTCGGTCCATAACCCGGCCTGATCAGGGCCCACGATCAGGGTGCCCGCCGAGCCGCTGAAGCCGGACAGCCATTCGCGCGTCGCCCAGCGTGTCGGCAGGTATTCGGACAGGTGGGGATCGGCGCTGGGTACGAGAACGGCAACGACGCCATGCTCTTTCATGGCCGCGCACAGGGCGGCGAGTCGGGCGGGAATAGGGTTGTTCATCCGCGCATGCTAGCAGGCGGCAGCGGGTGGTTTCCCGCGTCGCGTGGTGGTGGAAATGAACCAATCGGGCAAAATTTTTGCGTGTTATCTCGCCGTGCGGCGCTTCTGCAGCTAAAATGCCTATTTCCAGCACGGCTGCTTTTCATGACCCCCTTGATTTTCGTCACCGGCGGTGTCGTGTCCTCGCTTGGCAAGGGCATTGCTGCAGCGTCGCTCGCCTCCATTCTCGAGGCGCGCGGCCTTTCAGTCACCATGATGAAGCTCGATCCCTATATCAATGTGGATCCGGGCACGATGAGTCCGTTTCAGCATGGCGAGGTTTACGTCACTGACGATGGCGCCGAGACCGATCTCGACCTGGGGCACTACGAGCGCTTCGTTCGTACCCGCTTGTCCGGCAAGAACTCGGTCACCACCGGCAAGATCTACGAAGCGGTGATTCGCAAGGAACGTCGCGGCGACTACCTCGGCGCTACCGTGCAGGTGATCCCGCACATCACCGACGAGATCAAGCATCGCATTGACGAGGCGACGCGCGGTTTCGACGTGGCGCTGGTGGAGATTGGCGGCACCGTGGGCGACATTGAGTCGCTGCCGTTTCTGGAGGCGATCCGCCAGTTGCGCATCGAACATGGGCCGGAGAAGGTGGTGTTCATGCACCTGACGCTGGTGCCGTATATCAAGGCGGCCGGCGAGATCAAGACCAAACCGACCCAGCACTCGGTGAAGGAGTTGCGCTCGATCGGCATCCAGCCGGACATCCTGCTGTGTCGTTGCGAGCAGCCCTTGCCGGACGCTGAGCGGCGCAAGATCGCGCTTTTTACCAACGTGCGCGAGGCTGCGGTGATCAGTGCTGCCGACGTCGATGTCATCTACAAACAACCGCTGTGGCTGCACGAGCAGGGGCTGGACGACATCGTGGTCAAGCAGCTCGGCCTGACAGCGCGGCCGGCGGACCTGTCCGAATGGCAGCGCACGGTTGACGCCGTGGAGCATCCGAAGGACGAGATCACGATCGCCATCGTGGGCAAGTACGTCGAGCACAAGGATGCCTACAAATCACTGGGCGAAGCCTTGCGTCATGGCGGCATCAATCAGCGTACGCGGGTGAACCTGGACTGGGTCGACTCCGAGCAGGTCGAGGCCGAGGGGGCTGCCAGGGTGCTGGGCAAGGCCGATGCGATCCTGGTGCCCGGTGGCTTCGGCAAACGTGGTTTCGAAGGCAAGGTGCTGGCCTCGAAGTTCGCGCGGGAGCACGGCGTGCCATTTTTCGGAATCTGCTACGGCATGCATGCGGCGGTGGTGGATTTTGCGCGGAACGTCGCCGGTCTGGCCGATGCCGACTCCACCGAGAACGACCGCAACACACCCAATCCGGTGATCGCCCTGATCACCGAGTGGACGACCGCCAGCGGCGAAGTCGAGCAGCGCAGTGACCGCTCCGACCTGGGCGGCACCATGCGGCTGGGTTCGCAGGAATGCCGTCTGAAGGCTGGCAGCCTGGCACGCGAGCTGTACGGGCAGGACGTGATCCGCGAACGGCACCGGCATCGTTACGAGTTCAACAATCGTTACCGGCAACCATTCGAGGACCTTGGTCTGGTGATTTCGGGCAAGTCGATGGATGACCTGCTGGTGGAGATCGTCGAGCTGCCGCGACCACAGCATCCATGGTTCCTGTGCTGCCAGGCGCACCCGGAGTTCACCTCGACACCGCGCGACGGCCATCCGTTGTTCATCGGTTTCGTGCGTGCCGCGCGCGAGTACAAGGCGGTCCGCGATGGCGAGCGTCTGGCGGGTTTGCGGGCCACGGCGTGACATGATGGGCGAGTACGAAATCGCCAGTGCCGTGATTCCCGCGCAAGCAGGAATCGCTGGTGCTTCGAGACTCGCTGAAAAATTGGATACCCGCTTGACCAGCCCTTCGGCTGTCGAAAAGTGCCTCTCCAGGAATGACGACGACAGGATTTGCGCATGAAGCTTTGTGGGTTCAACGTCGGGCTCGACCAGCCCCTGTTCTTGATCGCCGGTCCGTGCGTGGTGGAGTCCGAACAACTGCAGCTCGATACCGCTGGCACGCTGAAGGAGATTACCGGGCGACTCGGTGTCAACTTCATCTTCAAATCGAGTTTTGACAAGGCGAACCGGTCGTCGGCAAATAGTTTTCGCGGCCCGGGAATCGAAGAAGGCTTGCGCATTCTCGGGGAAGTGCGGCGCCAGATCGGCGTGCCGGTGCTGACGGATGTGCACGAATACACGCCGATGGACGAAGTGGCGGCCGTGGTGGATGTGTTGCAGACGCCGGCGTTCCTGTGTCGGCAGACCGATTTCATCCAGAAAGTGGCGCGCGCCGGCAAACCGGTGAACATCAAGAAAGGTCAGTTCCTGGCGCCGTGGGACATGAAACACGTGGTGGCCAAGGCGAAGGCCGCCGGCAATGATCACATCATGGTGTGCGAGCGCGGCGCCAGCTTCGGCTACAACAACCTGGTGTCGGACATGCGTTCGTTGAGCGTGATGCGCGAGACCGGTTGTCCGGTCGTGTTCGACGCGACCCATTCGGTGCAGCTGCCGGGCGGGCAGGGCGCCAGTTCCGGGGGGCAACGCGAATTCGTGCCGGTGCTGGCGCGTGCGGCGGTGGCCGTAGGTGTGGCTGGCCTCTTCGCGGAAACCCACCCGGATCCTGCGAAGGCGCTGTCCGATGGCCCCAACGCGTGGCCGCTGGACAAGATGGAGGCATTGCTGGAGACGCTGATGGAACTGGATGCGGTGACCAAACGGCACCGTTTTCTGGAGCAGGATCTGCTGCCGTAAGAGTCCGCAAGCGGGCTCCTGCCAATGAACTTTCAACTAGGAATGACGGATCACCATGACTACCACGATCACCCGAATCCACGCCCGTGAAATCCTCGATTCACGCGGCAACCCCACGCTGGAAGCCGAGGTCACCCTGGCCGACGGCAGCTTCGGCCGTGCCGCGGTGCCCAGCGGCGCCTCGACCGGTTCGCGCGAGGCGGTGGAACTGCGTGACGGAGACCCGGCGCGCTACGGCGGCAAGGGTGTGCGCAAGGCGGTGGCCAACGTCAATGGCGCGATCGCCGATGCGCTGAAGGGCTTTGACGCAGTTGATCAGGCTGGTCTGGATGCGAAGCTGATCGCGCTGGACGGCACGCCAAACAAGGCCAAGCTGGGTGCGAACGCGATCCTCAGCGTGTCGCTGGCGGCGGCGCACGCGATGGCTGCCTCGCGCGACGTGCCGCTGTGGTCATATCTGTCTGGCGGCAAGCCGGGCAGTCTGCCGGTGCCGATGATGAACATCATCAACGGTGGTGCCCACGCCGACAACAACGTGGATGTGCAGGAGTTCATGATACTGCCGGTCGGTTTGCCGAACTTCGCCGAGGCGCTGCGCGCCGGTGCGGAGATCTTCCACGCGCTGAAAGGCGTGTTGAAGGGCCGGGGGCTGAGTACGGCCGTCGGAGATGAGGGTGGCTTCGCGCCCAATCTGCGTTCCAACGAGGAAGCGATCGAGACGATCCTGGAGGCGATCGGCAAGGCCGGCTACAAGGCCGGTGGCGATGTCTATCTGGGCCTGGATGCAGCCGCCTCCGAGTTCTATCACGACGGCGTCTACGACCTGGCCGGTGAGGGGAAGAAGTTCGACGCCGCCGGCTTCGTCGACGTGCTGGCCGACTGGTGCGCCAAGTACCCGATCATCACCGTCGAGGACGGCATGGCCGAACAGGATGGCGCGGGCTGGAAGCTGCTCACCGAGCGTCTCGGCAACACCACTCAACTGGTTGGCGACGACAACTTTGTCACCAATCCGGCTATTTTCCGCAAGGGTATCGAGGACGGGATTGCCAACGCCATCCTGATCAAGGTCAACCAGATCGGTACCTTGTCCGAGACGCTGGAAGCCATTGCGATGGCCGACGCGGCGAAGTATGCGGCGGTGATCTCGCACCGCTCCGGCGAAACCGAGGACACCACCATCGCCGACATCGCGGTGGCCACCACCGCCACCCAGATCAAGACCGGGTCGCTTTGCCGCAGCGACCGCGTGGCCAAATACAACCAGTTGTTGCGCATCGAGGAGCAAGTGGGCCGTGCTGCCCGTTACGCAGGTCGCGATGCGTTCGCGCATCTCGCCCGTTTGCCTGGTTGAGCGGGGCTGCTTGTCCATGTTGCGCTGGATTGCGCTGTTGTTGCTGTGCTTGCTGGTCGGGTTGCAGTTCAAGCTGTGGTTCGGCAACGGCAGCATGCAGGAGGTGGACAGCTTGCGCATTTCCGTACGCAAGCAGGCGGACGACAACAGCCGGTTGCTGAAACGCAATCAGGCACTTGCCGCCGACGTGCATGATCTCAAACATGGTGATCAGGCCGTCGAGGCGCGCGCCCGTACCGAACTGGGGTTGATCAAGCCTGGCGAGGTGTTCTACCAGGTCGTGGACCAACCGGTGCAAGCGGCCAGCGCGCCCGCGCCGGCGCCCTCCGCATCCAGCGGATTGCCGTGACAATCCGCGCCTTGTGGTGCGTGGTGCCGGCAGCCGGCAGCGGCACCCGGGCGGGCGGCGACCGACCCAAGCAGTACCAGTGGCTCGCCGGCCGCCCGTTGATCGAGCACACGCTGCAGCGGCTTGCGGCCCATCCGCAGATAGCGGGTTTGTTGGTGACCCTGGCACCCGCCGATCCGTATTGGCCGGGTTGGGGTGCGCTGCATGGCAAGCCGATCCTGTGCACGAACGGGGGAGTCGAGCGCAGCGCCTCGGTATTGGCCGGGCTCGAGGCGTTGCCCGATGGGGTGGCCGAGACGGACTTTGTGCTGGTGCATGACGCCGCGCGCCCATGCGTGCGGCAGACCGACATCGCGAGCCTGATCGGGCTTGCCTCGGACGCCGACGGTGGCCTGCTCGCCGCGCCGCTGCGTGACACGCTCAAGCACGCGGATAGTGCAGGCCGCGTCGAATGCACTGAGTCACGCGAACGACGCTGGCGCGCTTTCACCCCACAGATGTTCCGGCGCGGCCCCTTGACGGCGGCACTGCGCGCGGCGGCGCGCCGCGGCGTGAACGTCAGCGACGAGGCGATGGCGATGGAACTGGCGGGCTTTTCGCCGTTGCTGGTCGAGGGCGCAGAGGACAATATCAAGGTGACGACGGCAGCGGACTTCGCGCTCGCCGAGTTTCTGCTGGCAAGGACACCATGATGAGGATAGGCAACGGCTTCGACGTACACGCGTTCGGCGCGGGCGATCACATCGTGTTGGGCGGCGTGCGGGTGCCGCACACGCGGGGCGTGGTAGCCCACTCGGACGGCGACGTGGTGATCCACGCGCTATGCGATGCGATTCTTGGCGCGCTGGCCCTGGGCGATATTGGCCAACACTTTCCGCCGTCGGACTCGCGCTGGCGCGACGCCGACAGCCGGCAGTTCCTGCGTCATGCCGCGCAGCTGATGGCACAGCACGGTTATGTATTGGGGAATGCCGATATCACGGTGATCGGCGAGATGCCCAAAGTGCTGCCGCATGGGCTGGCGATCCGTGAAAACCTGGCGGCGGACCTGGGCAGCGACGTCGGCCACATCAGCATCAAGGCGACGACCACGGAAGGCCTGGGCTTCTGCGGCCGTGGCGAAGGTATTGCCGCGCAGGCATGCGTGTTGCTGGAGCGAGTGTGAGCACCAGCGAAATCCGGCGTCCTGCCCGGCGCCTGCACCGCCAGTTCGATGCGATGGTCGAATTGCTCCGCCCCTACGAGGGCGCGGCGCTGCCCGCCCCGGTCCAGGCGGCCGTGCGGCAGCAGCTCGACGAGCTGCATGCGGCCGACATCGCCTTCATTCTGGAATCGCTGCCGCTGGACGAGCGCCTGGCGGTCTGGCAGCTGGTCAAGGCCGATCGCGATGGCGAGATCCTGCTGGAGGCCTCCGATGCGGTGCGTGATTCCCTTATCGCGGACATGGATCGCCAGGAGATCCTGGCCGCGGTGGAGCCGCTGGATGCGGACGAGCTCGCCGATCTGGTCGAGGACTTGCCCACCGCGATGCTGCCCGAACTCATGGCGAGTCTCGATGCGCAGCAACGCGACAAGGTGCAATCGGCGCTTTCCTACGAGGAAGATCAGCTCGGCGCGCTGATGGATTTCGAGATGGTCACGATCCGCGAGGACGTGAGCCTGGAAGTGGTGCTGCGTTATTTGCGTCGCTGGGACGAGCTGCCGCCGCAGACCGACAAACTGTTCGTGATCAACCATGACAACCTGCTCACCGGCGTATTGCCGTTGCACTGGCTGCTGGTCAACTCGCCGGAGAAGATGGTCAGCGAGGTGATGGCGCCGGACGTCAACACCTTCAACCCGACCGACGACGCCAACGAGGTGGCGCAGGCGTTCGAGCGCTACGATCTGGTCACCGCACCGGTGGTTGACCAGCGCGGTCACCTG
>JBDTKM010000116.1:0-18330 GCA_039935315.1 Rhodanobacter sp.
CGGAGGATGAGTTGAGTTCAATGACGAACGTCACCCTTGCAGATCTGGATCTGTTCGAGCATGAACAGCCGTGGGCTGTCTTCGACGAGTTGCGGGCAAAGTCCCCCGTTCACTGGGACGAGGAGGATTCACCCAATAAGGGATTCTGGTCTCTCACCCGGTACCACGACATCGTCGGCGTGCTTCGCGACACGGAGACCTTTTCGAGTGAGCGCGGCGGGGTGAGCACGGAGGAACTCGATCCGGACCAGATCGAAGCGCGCAAGTCGATGCTCGAGACGGATGGCGTGCGCCACCGCGCACTTCGGCGTCTGATGCAGGGTGAGTTCAACCCGAAGGCGGTTGCGGGTTATGAGACCTTCCTGCGCGGCCTGACGGCGTCGACGCTCGATGCAGCCTTCGCCAAGAAGGAGTTCGACTTCGTCGACGAGGTCGCCGCTGATTTCCCGATCCGGGTCCTGGCGCGCATGCTCGACGTTCCGGACGCCGACATTTACAAGCTCATCGACTGGGGCAATCGGATGATCGGCAACAGCGATCCGGAGCATGCCGATGTGCTAGCGAACTCGGCGGAGAGCGAGAAGTATCGCCTGCTGCCTTTCCGCTCCCCCGCCGCACAGGAGGTTTTTAACTACGGCCACGACTTGGAGCGCAGACGCCTCGGCAGGGACGGCACCGACCAGCCGAAATGGGTGGTGGGTTCGGGGGTGGACTGGGTGGGCTCGCTCATCGTGGTGATGCTACAGCAAGGCAGCTGCGCCAATCAGGCGCGTCGCTTCATCAAAGCGTCGCTTCGCCGCGCTCCTTGTAAACCACCCCGTCCTTCATCACGAAGCTGACGTGCTGCATCACGGTGATGTCGTCCAGCGGGTTGCCCGGCACCGCGATCACGTCGGCGCCGCGGCCCACCGCGATCTGGCCGAACTGGTCCTGTTTGTGCAGCAGTTCGGCGGCATGCGTGGTGGCGGCCTGCAGCGCGAACATCGGCGGCATGCCGGCCTGCACCATGTAGGCGAATTCCTTCGCGTTGTCGCCGTGCGGGTAAACCCCGGCATCGGTGCCGAAGGCGATCTTGACGCCAGCTTTGTACGCCTTGCCGGCGGTAGCCATGATCACCGGACCGACTTGCTCCGCCTTGCGTGCCACTTGCGCTGGATACCAGCCTTGCTTCGCCTTCTCCATCACGAACTGGCCGGCGATGATGGTGGGCACGTACCAGGTGCCGTGTTCCTTCATCAGTTTCATGTCCTGCGCATCCATGAACGTGCCGTGCTCGATCGAGTCGACGCCGCCGAGGATTGCGCGACGAATCGCCTCGGCGCCGTGCGCGTGGGCGGCCACGGTGAATCCGTAATCGTGCGCGGCGGCGACCACGGCCTTGATCTCCTCCAGCGTCATCTGCGGGTTTTCGGCACTGGAACTTTCATCCAGCACGCCGCCAGAGGGCATGATCTTGATCAGGTCGGCGCCATCCTTGTAATGCTGACGCACGGCCTTCCACGCGTCGGCGGGCGAGTTGATGATGCCGTCTTTGGACCCTGGGTCGCCTTGCAGATCCCAGCGGTAGCCGTCGGTCCCGTCGGCATGTCCGCCGGTGGTTCCGATGAACCGGCCGGCGCTGAAGATGTGCGGGCCGGGCACGATGCCGGCGTTGACCGCGTTGCGCAGCGCGATTGATTCGTTGTGATCGTCGCCCAGGTTGCGCACCGTGGTGAAGCCAGCCAGCAGGGTGCGTTTGGCGTAGACCGTGCTGCGGATGGCGTAGTCCGCCGGATTGAGCCGGAACTGGTCGCTATAGGTGCTCTTGCTGAACTGTGCGGTGAGGTGGGTATGCGAGTCGATCAGCCCCGGCATGCAGGTGGCATCCACCATCCTGACGTAATGAAAAGGCTTGCCCGCAGCGTCTGCCGCCTTGCGATACGGCTCGTAGTCGAGCCTCCCGGCATGGATTTCCCTGATCTGGCCGTCCTCCACCACCAGCGTGGTTTCACCGAGCATCTTGCCGGCAACGGGGTCGAGCAGCCGCGCGCAATCGAGGACGCTGACCGGGCGCCTGCCGGCATCGGCGTGAGCGGGCACGTCGGCGCTGGCGGCCGCCAGTGGCAGGCACGACAGGGTGGCGGCGAACAGCAGACGATGGCGTGTGGTCATGACGGTGGCCCTTGCTGGCGGTGGCCACATCCTACCCGGCTGCGCGCGGCCGCGCGCTACGCGTCTGGCGCCGCGCCGGGCCGATCGCTGTCGCTGCTTTGCTCGTGCTCGTGCTCGTGCCGCTCGGTGTCAACGTGGCGCTGGTGCAGATCGGTCGGCGCAGCATCCAACGGCAACCGGTCGCTCGGTGCGACTGGCGTTTCCGGGGCGGTGACCAGTTTTGCCGGCACCGGTTCTTTCTCACCGCCGGGGGTGATCTTGAGAATCGAATGGCGCACGTCGCGCGACAGGATCACCCGCGCATCGCGCACCAGGTCTTCCAGTGCGCGGTCATAGTCGAGCTTGCCGTCGTCGTCGGTCCACACGACTTTGCGCTCGCGCAGTTTCTGGATGAAGCCGCGGAACAGTGCGCGGTCGAAGAACTCCGGTGAGGACAGCTCGTTGAGCAGGCTCAGCCGCTGTGCGGTGAGGGTGCACGCCTTTTCCAGTTCGACCCCGGTCATCGTGTGCGGGCCGTTCTTGGCCAGGGCGGCGATGGTGATGTAGTAGCGCTCGAACGCCTGGATCAGGCTGCGTGCGATCACCTTGAGCTGGAACGCACTGTCTTCCTGTCCCGCGCTGCGCTCCAGCGAGCGACCATCGTTGTTGGATTCGAGCAGGCCACGCCGGACCAGGAAGTCGATGGTCGCCTGCAATTGCTGCTGGAACCCGTGGTCGTCCCACGGCAGGAACAGCTCGCCCTGGATGAACGGGTAGATGATGCCGCCCAACCGCAATATCGTGTCGCGCGACATGCGCCGATTGTTGAGGAAGCAGCACGCGATCCAGGCGGCGCTGGCCATCAGGTGCAACACGTTGTTGCGGAAATAGCTGAGCAGCACCGCCTGCTCGCCGCTGACCGTGAGTACGTCACCCAGCGGGTGCTTGACCCGCTGGATCCACCCCATGTGCTCGCCATAGGCGATGATGGCGGCAGGGTTCGCCTCGGTCAGCGTGATGCGATCGGAGTACGGCAGCTCTTCCACCAGGGCCTTGCACAGCTCCAGCTGGGTCAGCAAGTCGCGCTCGGACATGGCGTGCTTGGGGGTGGCCAGCAGGACCAGCGCCAGCAAATTGATCGGGTTGACGTCGGCAGCGCGATTGATGTTGATCTGGATCTGTTCGGCAAGTTGGTCGACCACGCCGCGCAGCCATTCCGGTTTGGTATCCGGATCGGTGCTGCTCTTGCGCCAGTCGGCGCTGGCCGCATCGAGCAGCGGATTCAGTTCGATCGGCTCGCCGAAATTCAGCGCGACGTGGCCGAATCGTTGCTTGAGCAAGCCGCGCAGACCCCGTAACAGGTTGAACAGTGATTCCTTTTCCTTGGGCTGGCCGCTGAGCTCGCCAGCATACGATTTACCCTCCATCAGCTTTTCGTAACCGATGTAGACCGGCTGGAACATGACCGGACGACGAGGTGCGCGCAGAAACGCACGTATCGTCATCGACAGCAGGCCACCCTGTGGGGTCAGCAGCCGGCCGGTGCGTGATCGGGTGCCTTCGATGAAATATTCAATGGGTGCGCCGCGGTCGATCAGTTGCGCCAGATACTCCTTGAAAACCACGGAGTACAGCGCGTTGCCGGAAAATTTGCGGCGCTGGAAGAACGCGCCGCCGCGCCGCAGCATCGGCCCGAGAACCGGCAGGTTCAGGTTGATTCCGGCCGAGATGTGCGGCACGGCCACGCCCGAGACATGCAGCTGGTAGCTCATCAGCAGATAGTCGGCGTGACTGCGATGGCTGGGCACATAGATCACCTCGTAACCGGGCGCGGCGGCGCGGGCCTGGTCGAAGTGATGCATGGCAATGCCGTCGTACAACTTGTTCCAGAAGTTGGAAAGGACGAAGGAGGCCGAACGCACCGCCGGATGCGAGTAGTCCGCGGCGATCTCCAGCACCATCTTTTGTGCCTTGCGCCAGGCTTTGGCGTGGCTGATTTTTTCCTTGGTCGCGGTGCTGGTGATCGCGGCGCGTACCGGTTCTGCGTTCAGTACCGCATCGACCACGGTGCGCCGGTGCGACAGGTCCGGTCCGATCACCGCGGCGCGGATACGGTGGAAGTGGGTACGCAGCACGCGGGCGATCTTGCGCGCGAAGCGCTCCGTGCTGATCGTGCCCGATTCGTTGAGTACGCTGCGCAGCGACAGTGGTGCGGAAAAATGGACCGACGTGTCTCGCCCGTTCAACAACAGGGCCAGCAGTCGCCCGAAGCGGCCGACCATCACCCAGTTCTCGGAAAACAGCACGCGGAACCAGCCGCTGTCGCGGCTGGGCGCACGGCCGACATAGATTGCCACCGGCACAATCTGGATGTCGCGATCGGGCATGGCTTCCAATGAGCGTGCCAGCTGGCGCAGCGGTTCACTGGCGGCACGTTTGCGATTGCGCCCGAAAATCCAGCCCTCGCGCCGGGTCAAGGCGAACACCGAGCGGCGCCGACGCGTGCCTGCCAGCGGCTGCAGCGGACTGGGCAAGCCCGCTTCGCGGCAGGCGCGCTCCAGGATCAGCGAGTCGGAGAAACCGTCGCGTTCGATCACATAGCAGACCGGCGCCCCGGGTTGCAGCAGCGCCGCCGGTTCGGCCGGATCGCGGCGGATGCGCACCCACGGCTGCAACAGCTGCCCGGAGAGGTTGAACCACCACGGGGCGCGGCGGCGTGCGACAGAGTCCACAGCAGGGGTGTTCGGCATCTGCTTATTCTACGCGGCCGCGCGATTCATTCTTTGCCGGCCACGCGGCCGCCCACTGCGGCCGCAGCCGTGGCCTGGGCCACGGTGGGTTGACTCAACTGCTGGTGTGACTTGCGCACGTTGTCCAGCATGTCCTCGCTGTACCAGCGGCCGTTCTCCTGGACCAGCTTCGTTTCGGCGGAAAGCGACTTGCCGAGCAGGGTGTAATCAATCTTCACCACGGCGTGGCGATTGCCGCTGGACACCTCGCTCACCTTCACCGAGTTCAGGGTGTCGTCCACCGACAGGCCATAAATCGCCAGCAGCTGCTTGAGGCCGCCGTAGCCGGTCGAGTATTTGCCCATGACCGTGTCGAAGTCCATCGCACGCATTTGTTCGGGGCTCTTCAGGTCGAGCTTGCGTGCCGTGGTCACGGCCACCCCGACCGCCTGTTTCGCCCTGGCCTGGTCGAACCACGGCGCCTGCTGGGCCCATGGCGTGATCACGTCCAGCGCCCCGTTGAGCTGGCTCTTCTGCGCGGTGGTGAGGTCCTTGTTCTGGCTGACGGCGTTCTTCACGAACGCCGCGCCCACGCTGAGCAGCAGCGGCAGCTGATCCTTGTATTGCCGTTCCATCGCGGTCAGCTTCGGCTGCAGCTCCGCGTACAGTTTGTTCTCCGCGTTTGGCCCGGTCAGTTGCTGCATCGCCTGGTTGAACCTGGCGCGATCCGCCGGGGTGACTGGCCGCTGATCCTGGATGCCGCGCTTCCAGTCGGTGCGCAGGTTGGCGTAGTCGGCCGGCGGCAGCGCGTGTTTCCAGAAGTCGTTGAAATTGCCGGCTTTGACCAGATCGATCGATGTCTGGACGGCGGCTACCGGGTTGCGGTCACCATGCTGCGAGGGATTGTCCTTGCCGCTGCAGGCGCCAAGCAACAAAACGGCGAATAGCGGCAACATGACGTGGCGCGTGGCGGCGAAGCGCATCGGCGGATTCTCGCAAGGGATGAGGTCGGGTTACGGGTGCAGATCCCGCGAGCGGGCAGAGTAAGCGGGGTGCCGGGATCGGACAAGGGCGCGGCGACGCCAGCGGCCCCTCGATCGTAACGACGAGACATAAAGAAAGCCCCGCGGGCCAAGGCCTCACGGGGCAATCCGGCAGAGCCGGAAAGGAAATGGCCTTGCCTGCAAGCAAACGGTCTACAGGGTTGGCGCGGCAGATGCTACTCGTGCGTCCAAGCTAAGGCAATACTTTTGCTATGTTTTGTAATCTATTGCCATATAAAGCTATTTCTACAGAATCATTGGTACCGCAACGCCTCGATCTTGAGCTGGCGCCGCTGCTGCGGCGAGGCTTTCCAATCATTGTTGAACAGCGCGGATTCCCATGCACCGTAGGTGGGGTTGGGCAGCACGAACCAGCGCTGGCCGATCCAGCCGAGGTAAGGCGCCATGGCCTGCGCGCGGCCCTGGTCCGTGTTGGTCGAGGGATCCACAAAATCCCCCAGCTGGTCGCCGAGTTGCATCAACACGCGGTATTTGCGGCTGATCAGTTGGCGCCGGCAGCCCTTGGCGCTGCCCACTTGCTGGCAGCCTTGGACCACGGTGCCCAGGTTCAGCAGGGCATCAGGCCCGGCGACCGGCAAGCCGACCTTGCGCAGATTGATCAGGGTGGCCTGGTCCAGCAGCTTGGTCCGATTGGAGATATAAATCACCGCGATGCCGTGGCTGGCGGCGAATCGGGTGAAAGCCACCGCACCGGGCAGGGCGCGGGCTGCTTCCTCCTTGCACCAGGCCTCCCAGCCGGCCTCGTTGAAATCGACGCCGCTGCGAACCACGCGGGCCTGGTAGGGCGAGTTGTCCAGCACCGTTTCGTCGACATCCAGTACGACCGCGGGTTTCAGCCCCTTGCTTGGCACCACGCGGTCACTCGCTGCCAATGCATCCCAGCGTGGATCCTTCAGTGCGGCGAGCAGCTGAGACTGCGCATCACGATAAGCCTGCAGATAGATCAGGTCATGCTCGATCGCGGTCTGGCTCCACGCCACCGCGTTGAGGTTGTCGTTGGCATGGGCGCCACCGCGAGTGGCGGCGACGGCGGCGCTTGCAACGGGGGCCGAAGCGGCCGTTGGCGGCAGGCTGCGGCAACCGGCAAGCAGGACCAGCGCCAGTACGGTGGTGGGCAGACGAAACGACATGAGATTCCCCGGCGACAGTGGTGGCGCAGTGGCATGAGTTTACGACAGGCTCCCAGCCAAGGCTGGCAGCCGACGCGGCCTGCTGACAGACTGGCGCTCCCACCTGACGGTTGTTGCCGCATGGATCCGTTCCAGCCCGTTTCACGCGAACTGCCGCTCGTCATTCGGTGCACGAGCTATGGGCTGGTCTCGGTTGCCTTGGTGCTGGTCATCGTCCTGCACCTGTTGCCGGCGTTGTTGGCGGGCCTGCTGGTTTACGAGCTGGTGCAATTGACCGCGCCGCGGCTGGGCCGGCGCATCTCCGGCGACCGTGCGCGAATGCTGGTGGTGGCCGTGCTCGGCGTGATCGTGGTCGGCTTGCTGATCGTGCTGATCCTCGGCGCGTTGAGCTTCTTTCGCAGCGAACTGGGCGATCCCGAGTTGCTGTGGCGGCAACAATTGATGCCGCTGGTCGACAAGGCCCGCCAGCAGTTGCCCGCCATGCTGGTCGACCACCTGCCCGACAGTGTCGATGATTTGCGGGTGGGCGCGCTGGAACTGGTCCGGCGCCACGCCGGTACGCTGCAATTGGCTGGCAAAGGCGCGGTGCGCGGGTTTGCCCACATCATCATCGGCCTGGTCCTGGGCGCCATCATCGCGCTCAGCCGGATGCGGCCGACGCACCAGATGGGCCCGCTGGCGGCGGCCTTGACCCGGCGCTGCGCTTACCTGGTCCAGGCGTTCCACGACATCGTGTTCGCGCAGATCAAGATCTCGCTGATCAACACGCTGTTCACCGCGATCTTCCTGCTCGGCGCGCTGCCGTTGCTGGGGATTCACGTGCCGCTGGCCAAAACTCTGGTGCTGGTCACTTTCATCGTCGGCCTGCTGCCGGTGGTCGGCAACCTGATCTCCAACACCGCCGTGGCGATCGCCGGCCTGTCTGTGTCGCTGGGCGTGGGGATTGCCGCACTGGTGTTCCTGGTCCTGATCCACAAGTTCGAGTATTTCCTCAACGCGCGCATCGTCGGCACCCAGATCCGGGCCCGGGCGTGGGAACTGCTGTTGGCAATGCTCGTGATGGAGGCCGCCTTCGGCCTGCCCGGCGTGATCGCGGCGCCGATCTACTACGCCTACATGAAGCATGAGCTGGAAGCGAACCGGTTGATCTGAAACACGGCGTTGGGCATGTGCGTGGAGATGTCCGGCGAGAGCCGAACCCCGGATTGGAAGCCGCCGCGCCCCGGAAATCGCGTGCGCTCAAAGTGAGTCGTGCCGGCTCTTCGCCAACCCCGGTGTTCCTGCTAGTCTGCGTAATTTCATACGCACGCGTCGCAAGAAAGCAATGGCTACGCGGCCAGGGATCAATGAATTGGGGAGTCAAGCATATGCGGCACACGTTTTTTGAGACTTTGCTCGGTGGCATGCTGGCACTGGCCTTCGCTGCAGGCCCGGCTAGCGCAGCCGAGCCCATTCCGGTCGAAGCGCTGGCACGCCTGCCGGCGCTGCAGTCGGTAAGCATGAGTCCTGATGGCAAACATCTGGTCGGGCTGATCCCATCGCCCAAGGACAAGGACGCCACGGCGTTGGCCACCTGGGACACCGGCTCGCTGTCCACCGGCCCGAAGGTGGTAACCCCCTCGGGTGACGCCATGAAATTCATCCAGGCCTACGCCTTGAAGGCAGACAAGATCCTTGCGATTGCCCGTCAGGAATGGACCGGCAACCTCGGCGGATGCGGCGAGGGCAAGGCCACCGGCGCGACCAAGACGTTTGTGACCAAGGTCTACCTTACCGGGGATGACCAGAAGAATTTTGGCGAAGCATTTGCCAATGAGCGGCGCAAAATAGGTGTCAGCAAGGATACCGAAACCTGCCTGGAAATCGCGGGCACCTCGTCGCTGGTGGACATGCTGCCGCTGGATCCGGACCGGGTCATCATCAGCCAATTGAGCGAGGCTAGCTGGACCTCCAACTACTATCGGTACAACCTGAAGACGAAGGAGCGGGAGCTGCTGTTCAAGGGCGGCAACCGTGCTACGCCGTCCTTGTTCGACTCGCGCACTGGCAAGGTGCTGGCCAAAGCAGAGATCAAGCCGGTAAGCGGTGATTATGAGCAGCAAGTATTGCTGCTGGATGCCAAGACCGGTCAGTTCGTTCTGCAGCCGGCGCTGACCACCAAACTCTCCGACCGCTACACGGTCAATGTGGCGGGCATCGACGATGCCACCGGCAAGTTCTACATCCTGACCGACCAGTTCTCGGACAAGCTGCAGGCTCGCCTGTATGACCCGGTCGCGCAAAAGTACGACCCTGAAGCCGTCGTCGAGGACAAGAATTTTTCCATCGGCGGCTTGCTGTTCAGTACCCGAGCCAGCAATTTCAACCAGATCGTGGGTTTCGTCGTCGATGGGCCTTATCGCGAGGTGGTCTATGTCGACCCGGCGCTGAAGGGAATCCAGGAATCCATCAAGCAGGCGTTCCCTGGCCAGCAAGTGGGCATTTCGAGTTATACCGACGATCTCTCCAAGGTACTGTTCACAACCCAAAGCGCGAGCGACCCGGTCAGCTATCACCTGTTGGTGAACAAGAAGGAAGTGGCCAATCTGGGCAGCACGCGTCCGTGGATCGGCAAGAACCTGACCGGCACGGAAAGCTGGGTCACCTACAAGGCACGCGATGGCCGCGAGATCCCGGCGATCCTGGATCTGCCGGCGGGCTGGAAGCAGGGCGATGCTCCGGCGCGGGCCATCATCATGCCGCACGGCGGCCCTTGGGCGCGCGACTACGAGGGCTGGGACGCCTCGGGCTGGGTGCCAATGCTCACTTCGCGCGGCTACGCCGTGCTTCGGCCCCAATACCGCGGGTCCGAAGGTATCGGGCGTGACTTGTGGCGTGCGGGCGACAAGGAGTGGGGCCTGAAGATGTCCGACGACCTTGACGATGGTGCTGCCTGGCTGGTCTCGCAGCAGATTGCCGCCAAGAACCGCATGGCCATCTTCGGCTATTCCTATGGCGGCTTTGCGGCGGTGGCGGCGGTCGTCCGTTCGCCATCTCCATACCAATGCGCGATCGCCGGTGCACCGGTGGCCGATCTCGGCCGCCTGGGCACCGCATGGAGCGACAACCGCCTGCAGCGCATCCTGCAGGGGAAGACGGTCACCGGCATGGATCCCATGAAAAACGTGGACAAGGCGCATCTTCCGATCATGCTGTTCGACGGTGACCGTGACGTGCGTACCCCGCCAGCGATCCACGCCAAGCCGTTCTACGAGGCCGTCAAGGACAAGGTGCCGGCGCAGTTCCACTGGATCGCCGACATGCCACACAGCATGCCGTGGTATCCCCGGCAGCAACGCGAGACGCTCAATCTGATCCTGAGCTTCCTTGGAAAGAACTGCGGGCAGGTCTCCAGATAGGGAATGCGACGTCAGCATGAACGGAACGTGACGGGTTGCATCCAAGACATGCGACCGGTTACATTCGCTTAACCGCAATATCATGCGGACGTAATAATTGACGTTATCGATCTAGCCCACCGCGCTGCATGGGAGGGAAGCAGCAGCCGCATCTTTTAACCGCAAGAACTTGCATAAAGAAGCAATACTTTGCGCCGGAAAGGCGATCAGGAGAGGGAGATTTCATGAACAAGTTCGTCCAATTGGGGCTTCACCGTTTGCCGCTGGCCATCGCGGTAGTTGCTGCCCTGCAAGTCACGCCTGTATTTGCACAGGATCAGACACCAGCGGCCAATAGCTCCAGCCAGGCGACCAGCAGCACGACCAATGCTCAGCAGACTGAAAAGGTCGCGGAAAAGCAGAAAGTCAACGAACTCGGCGCAATTACCGTCTCGGGCACCCTGCTGAAGCGGCCGGAATACCAGACGACCTCGCCGGTGCAGATCATCGACATCCAGAACAACATCGCTGCCGGCCAGTTCGACACGGCCGACTTCCTGATGACGACGACCGCCGCTGCCGGCTCGACCCAGATCAACGGTCAGTTTGGCGGCTTTCTCGTCGAAGGCGGTACCGGCGTGCAGTCCGTTGGCCTGCGTGGCCTGGGCGCCAGCCGCACCCTGGTCTTGCTGGACGGTCAGCGGCCGGGCGCAGCGGGTACGCGCGGCCAGGTGGGCGCATTCGATCTCAACGTGATCCCGCAGGTCATCCTGTCACGCGTCGAGGTGATCGAGGACGGCTCGTCCTCTCTGTATGGGTCCGATGCCGTGGCGGGCGTGATCAACCTGATTACCCGCAAGAAGCTGGATCGCCCCGAAGTGACTTTTGCGGCCAGTGTGCCAGAGCACGGCGGTGGCGAGCAGTACACGGCGTCGTTCGGTACCGGGTGGAATTTCAACAAAGGCAGCATCGTGCTTGCGGCGCAACTCGACAAGCTCGAAGCGCTTCCAGTGGGAGATCGTGACTTCTTGAAATGCCCGGAGGACCGGGTTTGGGGCAAGGACGGCCAGCGCATCGATCGTGTCGACCAATCGATTTTGCAGGGCACCGCTTTGGCCGGCTGCAACAACCTCTACGCCAACTCGATCGTCAAGTACAGCAATAGCGCGATCCGCTATGTGCCGTCGAAGGATGGCAGCACGATCGGACCATTCCCGGGCTACCATCCGCGGCCGAACCCCGCAAAGAGCTTTGCAAACTCTCCCTACGCTTATTACGAGGATCAGCTGAACTTCCCGTTCTATGGCAGCAGTGATGCCATCAGTGAGCGTCAGCGAGCCACCGTATATGGTGCCTCCAACTTCACCTTCGGCGACGTGAACTGGGATACGCAGTTGCTGGTTAACCGTCGTGAAAGCAAGGGTCATCGTTATCGGCAGTTCTTCCCCCTCGTGGCCGACGGTCCGTTTACGGGCAGCTTGGCCAACGTTTACCAGACGATCATGCCGTTCACGTCCGACAGCAAGGAAACGGTGGATTACATCTACGGAACCACCAAGTTGTCGGGTCTGTTCTCGTTCACCGACAGCTGGTCGTGGGAAGTCGATGCCGGCTACAGCCGTTCCAATGGTGATTACAGCAGCCTGGCCATTGACGCCCGCAAGTCGGGTGACCTGGGTAACGCTGCCAATGAGCTCGATGAGCCGCTGGTCAACTACTTCGATCCGGGTTTCCTCAATGGCACCAAGATGGCGGAGCTGATCAATGCCGTCGGCCTCCCGATGAAGGGCAACACGGTATACAAGCAGCAGACGGCGAAGGCGATTGCTACCGGCAATGTGTTCACCCTGCCGGCGGGTGACGTCGGTCTCGCCGTTGGTGCCGAGTTCCGCCATTACTCGATCAACGATAACCCTCCCGAGGCCTCCAAGGGGGGCTACGTGTGGGGCGCCAGCTCGGCGCAGGTGACCAAGGGTCAGGACCACGTCACCGAGGTTTTCAGCGAGCTCGATGTGCCGTTGTTGAAGGCTCTGCCGGCAATCGAGTCGCTGTCGGTCAACCTTTCCGGCCGCGTTTTCAAGTACCAGAGCATCCCTGGTACTGACAACGTCTGGAAGACGGGCTTGAACTGGCAAATATCCCCGACTTGGCGCGCCCGCGGAACCATCGGCACGTCCTATCGCGCGCCAGGCCTGTACGAGTTGTACCTGGGCAACCAGACTGGTTTTCAGCCTCAGCTCAACATTGATCCGTGCATTCTGTGGGGCGAGAGCAGCAACGACCGGATCATGGCCAACTGTGCCGCAGCCGGCATCCCGGCCGACTACGCAGCGAGCGGCACCTCGTCCGCCACGGTCTACACCAGCGGTGGTGCGGGTTTCTTGAAGCCTGAGACTTCGCGGGCCAAGTCCGTGGGGCTGGTGTGGACCCCCACCTTTGCCAACCTGAACGTAGCGCTCGACTACTTCGACTACAACATCGAAGGCGAGATCGCCAGTCTCGGCGCCAGTGACATCTTGTTCGGTTGCTACGGCTCAACCGTATACCCGAACGACTTCTGCAAGCAGCTCAGTCGCAATTCGCCGACTGCGCCAGCCCAGGCGAACATGATTACGGAAGTCCGGCAGGTCTACATCAACATCAACCGTGAGCGGACCCGCGGCTACGATCTGCAGCTGGACTACAGCAACGATTTCTCGTTCGGCAAGGTCACGGCGGATCTCCAGGTGACCTACACGATGTCGGATGTCCAGCAGCTGTTCGACTCCGCGGCGGCGAGTGGCTTGAGTACGTCGGAACTGGTGGGTTATATCGGGCGTCCCAAGACGGTCGGTGTGGCCGACATCAGCCTGAAGCGTGGCGACTGGACCTACGCCTGGCGCGGCAACTATGTCAGCACCACCAAGGAGCTGGATCTAAGCAACACCTTCACCTATCAGGGCTACAAGGGTGCCACCCGCGACATCAAGGCGGGATGGCAATTGCGCAGCGACTTCTCGGTTGCCTATAACCCGAACAACTGGGGGATCATGCTCGGTGTCCGCAACGTGTTCGACACGGAGCCGAACCTGATCTCGGCCAGTGCCGGTACCGTCATCGGCAATACGCCGCTGTATGCCTCGCAATACGACTGGTACGGCCGCACGTTCTTTGCGCGGGTGAACTACAAGTTCTGATCGTCCAGGTCATTGCGCGAATGGAAGGAGGCGACCTTGGGTCGCCTCCTTTTTTCATGCGCCACACAGGGCGCCACTGGCTCGAACTGAATGCGCTCCAGTCGTGTGTCGCTGCTCGCTGCTCTGGGCCTGCTGCCGGGTTTGCACTGAACAGTCGGATGCGGAGCCGCCACTCTGCAGGTATCGGCGGTTGGTCGCAGTAGCCCTGCCCCCTGTTTGCCTCTACGAGCTGAGTGCTGATTCCCGTGTCCTCCCCGTGAATCCCACAGTAAATAGCTTGGTGCCCGTCGTGTCGGGATGCACGCGCTTGCCGGAGGAAGTTTTGCGCTAGTCGCACTAACTTACGTTCATCGCAAGTTTCTATCGCATTATCTTGCGTAAAGGTCACACATGTAAAGATATTGTTGCGCTTATGTTTCTTGGCGTGATAAAAACTAACGCACCATGAATCAACCACGCAGCCGGGCAATAGCGATTGCCGGCGTGCCAAAAAAACGATGATCCATGCGTGGTACCGGCCTGCCGGCTGGTCAAAACATGAACTGGCTACCAAAACCTTGAGGGGCTTCCAAGCAATGATCAAGTCAAAAATCACCATGGCCATCGTGGCAGCGCTCGCGCTCGGCTACGGCACGGCCTATGCGCAGTCCGCGCCAGCCGATGGCTCTCAGCAGAGCAACGATCAGCAAAGCACTGATCAGCAGGCGCCTGACGCCAAGAAGGCAAAGCAGATGAAGGCGGTCACGGTGACCGGTTCGCTGATTCCGCAGTCCCAGATCGAGACCGCCACGCCAATCGTCACGATCACGGCCGACGACATGAAGGCCAAGGGCTTCACCACAGTGGCCCAGGCCTTGCAGCAGGCTTCATTCTCTACCGGTAGTGTCCAGGGGATGCAGGACACCAACTCCTTCACTACCGGCGCCGAGACGCTGAGCATGTTCGGTCTGCCGGTCGGCTTCACCAAGTATCTGATCGATGGTCGCCCGATGGGTAACTTCCCTGGCCTGTACAACGGCAGCGATACCTTCAACAGCATCAGCGGCATCCCGATGGACATGGTCGACCACATCGACATCCTGCCGGGTGGTCAGTCCTCGTTGTACGGCTCGGACGCCATCGCGGGTGTGATCAATATCGTGCTCAAGAAGCACATCGATGCACCGACTCTCGACGTGCGTTACGGCTGGGACAAGGATGGTGGTGGCGCCAGCCGCCGCATCAGCTTTGCGGACAGTTTCACCGCAGGCAAATTCACCTCGGTGGTGGGTGTGCAGTTCGACAGCACCCAACCAATCTGGAGCCAGGACCGGGCGATCACCCGCGGCTACTATCAGGAAGGCACCAGCCCGGGTATCCCGTTGCGTGACAGCTTGGCCTATCAGGTTTACAGCAATGACGCGGGTGCCGTCACCAATTACCTGCAGGATCCGGCGAATTGCCAGAATCTCTCGGCGTTGCATGGAGGTACGACCAAACAGTATTTCCGCGCCGGTCGCGGCAACTACTGCGGCTCGCCCAATACGCCCTACGGCTCGACGCTGACGTTGGACAGCAAGATGGCCAGCGTCTATACCCACAACACGTTCGACGTGAACGATAACCTGCAATTGTATGGCGATCTGCTCTATACCTATTCCGAAGACAAGTTCTCGGATGGCAGCAACACCAATTTCTGGGGCACCCAGGTCGTTCCGGCGAAACCCACCCAGGGAAATTTCTGGGATCCAAACTTGGACGGGGGCAGCCTAGTGAGCTTGCAGCACACCTTTGCTCCCGAGGAAGTGGGTGGTTTCCAGAACATCATGAGCAAGCAGTACGAGAACGCCTACATGCTCACGTTTGGTGCGCGCGGGACGTTCGGTCAGTCGAATTGGGACTATGACGTCGGCTTTACCCATTCCGATGATCACCTGCGTAATCTCAGCACCTCTCGCGTGGCAAGCAAGGTAGAGGGCTACTACAGCAGCCACGTACTGGGTCCGCAGCAGGGCTTTTACTCGGGCTATCCGGTGTTCACGCCGGACTATGCGAACTTCTTCAAGCCGGTCTCCGCGGCCGACTACGCCGCGTTCACGACCCGGATCAATACACCGTCCAAAACGTGGGACAACCTGATCCGTGGCCAGTTGACCAACGCGTCCCTGTTCCATCTGCCGGGTGGCGATGCGGGCATCGCGGTGGTGGTGGAAGGCGGCAATGAGGGTTTTGACATCACGCCCGATCCACGTTTGCTGCAAACCACCACGATCGACGAGGGCAACGGAACCCTGATCACCACCCCGTACATCTGGGGCAACAGCGCCACGCCGGGTGCCGGTCATCGCTCGCGGGCCGCCGCTACGACCGAGTTACGGCTCCCGGTACTGTCGCAAGTCACGGTGGACCTGTCTGGTCGGTATGACAACTACAAGGTGGCCAGCCAGAATGTCGGTGCCGGCACCTACAACATCGGCCTTGAGTACCGTCCGTTCGACACTTTGCTGTTGCGTGGTCGCTACGGCACCGCGTTCAAGGTGCCTACCTTGTCGGATGAGTTTCAGCGCCCCAGCGGCAGTTACAACAACGTCACCGACTATCTGAATTGCGCTCGGCTGGGCTTTGTGGGATCTACCTTGGGTAGCTGTCCGGACACCTATAAGTTGGCGCAGTATCAGGGGATGACGGTCGGTAACGAGGCCTTGCAGCCGATCAAGGCCAAGGTATGGAGTTATGGCGTAGTCTGGGCACCCATCGAGAACATGTCGATGAGCGTGGACTACCTGCATTGGAGCATCGATAACGAAATCTCCCAGCTCAGCGCAGACACTCTTTCCAACACCGAGTATCTGTGCGATATCGGTACCATCGACCCGGGCACGCAGACTTGCAAGAACGCCTTTGATCTGATCACTCGAGGCACCGGCGGCAAGCTCACCAACAACGTCCAGTTGCTGGGCCCGATCACCAACATCACCACCACCAAGCTCAATATTGCCAACGAGCTGGACAACGCGATCTCGGCGCATTTCGGGTATGGCCACGACATCGGCTCGATCGGCAGGCTGGTGTTTGACATGTCCTATTCGGATGTACTCAAGCACACTTCGCAGGATTACGTGATTGATCCGTCGGTCGATCTGTTGCGTCATCCCGGCTACAGCACCGACTTCAAGAGCAAGACCAACGCATCGCTGAGCTGGCTCAAGGACAAGTGGAGTGCCACCGTGTTTGTCAACCGGTACGGTCGCACGCCGAACTACCAGGCGCAGCAGAGCGACAGCTATGTGCAGACCAAAGCCTATCCGCTTGCGGGCAAGCTCGGAGCCTGGACCCTGTACAACGCCAGCGTGACCTTCAACCCGATCAAGAGCCTCGGTCTTTCGTTGCAGGTGACCAACCTGTTCAACAAGATGCCGCCGGCCGATCACTCCTACCCTGGCACCACCAGCCAACCGTACAACACGGACGACTACAACCCATATGGTCGAGCGATGTATCTGGAGGCGAACTACAAGTTTGGTCAGGGCTCCTGATCGTCGTCTGATCTGACGGTTTGTGTTACTTCGGTGGCCCCGCTTCGGCGGGGCCACTTTCTTTGGTCGATCGCCGGATGACTATCCTGCCGCGGTCGGCTTGGTGTGCAGCATCAGGCCGTGATTCCGGCGGTGGCCAGCACGGCCTGCAGTTCACCCAACTGCGGCTCGTACTTCTTCCAGCGACGCAGCGAACCGCGGTAGATCGGCGAGCGCACCTGCACCACGCTGGCGGTATTGACCGGAGCCACATTGTCTTCAAACTTCAGGCACTGGTCGTCCCATGGCAGTTGGCAGAACTCCAGCAATTGCCGTGTGCTTGTTTCCTGGGCATCAACCAAGGTCTCGTACTGCACCTCCAGGATGCGACCGGGAAGCACGCGCTGCCAATGCGCCATCAACCGGTCGAACAAGCCGTAGTAGCGTCCGGTATCCAGCAGGCTGAACGAGTAGCCGAAGTGCGGCGACTGTCGCGCAAACAACTGGCGGAAGTTGCTGAGGCAAGTGTCCAGCGGGTCCCGGCGCAGGCAGATGATCTTTGCGTTGGGAAGCGCGCGGGCGATCCAGCCGGCGTAGAGGAAGTTATGCGGCAGCTTGTCGATGAAGCGCGGTTGCTGGCCGGTTGCCGGTCGCGTACTGGCGACATAGCCCGAACCCAGCGCCACCCAATCAAGCCCGCGCGAACGCTGCATGGTGTCGTCGTCGAGGATCAATGGCGTGCGGCTGCCTGAGGCGCGCTTCAGCGCGTAGCCGAAATTCAGCAACTCGCCGGCAGAATAGACGTCGGGATGACTGCTGATGATCCGCTCCACCAGAGTGGTGCCGCTGCGCGGCATGCCGATCACGAAGATGGGCTCATTGGAGCTGAAGCCGCGCGTGGCGGTTTCAACTGCCGGAAACTCGGCAGTGATCGCCGCAAACAAGGCTTCATCCTGCGCTATGGCATAACCGCGCGCGGCGCCCGCCGCCGACTTGCCGCGGGTGTAGTGCGCGAAAGCTGTCGAGTAGTCCGCGCAGTCTTCATATTCCTTGGCCAGCGCCATATGCAGATAGGTTTGCGCCTCAAGATTGGTGTCCTGCCCTAGGAGTAGTGATTGCAGTCGCGCGATGTGGTTATCAGTGGCTGATTGCCGGCGCTGCTGGGCCAGCGTGAGGTGGGCCTTCCAATACCCCGGGTTGATCGCGATGCAGGCTTCGAGCTCCTCCCTT
>JBDTKM010000117.1:0-41136 GCA_039935315.1 Rhodanobacter sp.
CCGCAAAATCCGTCGCTGGCGGCGCCTCCGCCTCCGGCGTCATCCAGGCGTCCGCTTCGTCGTGCGGCTCGACCGCCGTGACGTCGTCCGCAGCCGTCGGAAGTGGCGAGTGCAGCTCGGTAGCTGCGGGGTGGGTCAGGTCGAACTTGAAATTGTATTCGCTGACCTTTTTTGGCTCTCCCGGCAAGTCTGGGGGCAGCGACGAGACGGCGGGCGACGCATCCCTTTCACCCTGGTAATCGTCGATGTTGAAAGCTTGACCCGCTTCGGCTTCGGGCGCGGGGACTTCCTCGTGATGATCAAACAACGGGTGCTCTGGCGCCAGATCCTCGCCCATGTGCACCACGTCCTGCCACTCATCCTGCTCGGGACTGGTGATGTGAACGTACATCGCCTCGGCGGCAGCCTCGAAACGCTCGGTGTCGCGCCGCGAGTAATACAGGGTGACCAACTCCAGATGAAGATAGATGTCGTCCGGATGCTCGGCCAACTGGTCGAGCAGTTGCTCCTGATCGGTGTCATCGGCGTCGGGCAGATTGTCGTCAATCGCCGGCGTCGTACTGAAACGATCGGCAATAGATGGACCCGCGTTTGCCGCCGGCTTGCGTCGACCACCCAGCATGCCCAACACGATCAGCAAAACCAGGACGGCCAGCCCCGCAATCCACGTCCAGATCTGCATGTACCAGGGTCGCACACCCACCGGCACCGAGGTCGGCGCGTGCTTGTGTGCCGCATCGACGGCGGCAGGCTTGGCCGGAGCAGTGGATGCGACCGCCGTCGTGACGGCTGTCGCGGTGCTGGCGGCGGTCGCTGCCGAGCTGCCAGCTGCCACGCCACTGCTGGACACCGCGGCCGGCGCCGTCTGGGCCAACGCGGTGGTTGCTGCGCCAACCGGCGCCTCGCTCGCGCCGACGCTGGTACCGGCAGCAGCTGCCGTCGGCTCCGCTGCGGCAGGCGCAGGTTTCTCCGCCTTGTTCGCCGCCACAAGTTTGGCCTGCAGCTCGGCGATCTGGCTATCCTTCAGGGACAGCAGATGCTCGTTCTTGCTGTTGATGTCGGTCAGATCTTTCAACCGCGTTTTCAGGTCGCTGCCTTGCTGCTGCAGGCTGGCCAGCGATTCCTTCGTACGCAGAAGCTCTTCGCGCACCTTGGCGGAAGATTTGTCGCCTCCGCCGGCGGCGTCGCCGGTCGTGTCCCCGCCCGCCCTGGCGGGAACCAGTGCGAGCCGATCTCCACGGCCAGCTGGCGCAGCAGTGGGAGAACTGGAGGCGGAAGCGCGCGTCGCGGCATCGGCCACCACGGCCGGCTTGCCCGGCGTGCCCGCGCGCCAGTCGCTGTTTTGCCGGCGTACTTCGGCCACCGCCGCGGCCAGTGTCACCGCCTCCGCTTCGGTTGAAGTTGGCACACGCAACACCGCGCCACTCTTCAGCGCGTTGATGTTGTCGCGATAGAACGCGTCCGGATTGGCCTGCTTCAACGCCAGTACCATCTGCTGCACGTCGACGCCCGCCGGTGCCACGCTGCGGGCGATCCCGGTCAGGGTTTGCCCTCGTTGGACCGGGCCAAAACGGCCCTTGTTCACGCTGGACGGAGCGGGCGACGGAGCTGGCGCGGGTGCGGCGACCACGGCCTGACGCGTTGGCGCCGCGATGGCCCGGGCGGGTGCCGGTTGACGGGGCACTTCCGGCGCGGCGTTCGCCACCATTGCCGCCTGCATGCCGGGTGGGTCAAGCAGGATGGCGTACTCACGCACGCTGGAGCCAGCCTTGCCGTTCACTTCGAGGAGCAGATCAAGGTAGGGATCGTCCACCGGCACGCTGCTGGTAATGCGAATCACCGGCTGCTGGCTGGCGCTGTTCGCAATACTGAAGTGCAATGGAATACTGGTACGGCCGCCGACAATGCCGGCGCGGGCAAACTGCTCACTGGAAGCCAGTTTCACGCTCAGGCTTTTCAATTCGGCCGGACTGGATGGATGCAGGGGAATCTCCGCCAGCAAGGGCTGCCCCAGCGCCGACTTGACCTGGAGCTGGCCAAAATCCACCGCCAGAAGCTGACTGCTCCCCAGCGCCAATGCCACCAGCATCGATAATTTCAACGAACGATTCATGCATGTTCCCCCGAACGATCCTTGGCGCAACTTCTTCTTGAAAGATACCGCCCGCATGGCGGCGGCCGCGTCACCGTGCCGCCACTTTAGTTATATGAAGGTCAATCAACAATAGCTGCGGCGAACACTTGCGAGACATTGCTACGGTACGTTCTTGCCTCCACGAGCGCTTCATGGGTGGCTGGTTGTCGGGCTGTTCCGCCGTGGTGCGAGTTTCCGCTGCAGCTCGGCCAGCTGCCGATCCTGCTGTCGCAAGCGCCGGCCGGCCCGCTGGCTGGCTGCCTCCTGCGTGGCCACTTCACGCTGCAGACGCACCACTTCGGCCTGATCCTGCTTCATTCGCTGCCGCGCTGCCAGCGGCGATGACACCGTGACGGAACCACCGTGCAGCGGTGCGTGCACCGGGGCGTCCGCCGCCCACGCCGACGAAGTGATGGAAAATCCAAACGCAGCAACGACTTGCAACAGGCGCATGGCTACAAATAGTCCGCGATCAGCAATTCGGCAATCTGTACCGCATTCAAGGCTGCACCTTTGCGGATGTTGTCCGAAACGATCCAGAGATCAAGTCCGCGATCGTGCGAGATATCCTCGCGGATGCGCCCCACGAACACGCTGTCGTTGCCGGCCGCCTCGGACGCCGGCGTCGGATAACCACCCGGCTTGCGCTCGTCCATCAGCACCACGCCCGGTGCCTGACGGAGCAGTTCGCGGGCCTCATCGGCCGTGATTTTCTCGCTGGTTTCGATATGCACTGCCTCGGAATGGCCATAGAACACCGGCACGCGCACCGCGGTCGGATTGACCTGAATCGACGCGTCTTCCAGGATCTTGCGGGTTTCCCACACCAGCTTCATCTCTTCCTTGGTGTAGCCATTGGGCTGAAAATCGTCGATCTGCGGAATCACATTGAACGCGATCTGGGCGGGAAATTTCTTGCCCGGCTCCACGCTTTGGAAGGCCAGCAGCGCGGCGGTCTGCTGCCCCAGCTCTTCCATCCCGCTGCGGCCGGCGCCGGAAACGGACTGGTAAGTGGCCACATTGATCCGTTCGATCTTCACCGCCCGGTGGATTGGCGCCAGCGCTACCAGCATCTGCATGGTGGAGCAGTTCGGATTGGCGATAATGCCGTGGTTGCTGTACTGAGCGATCGCGTGCGGGTTGACCTCGCTGATCACCAGCGGAATATCGTCCTGGTAGCGGAACTCGGAGGTGTTGTCGATCACCACCGCCCCGGCCGCTGCGGCCCGTCGTGCATGTTCGTGGCTGACCGAGCCGCCTGCCGAGAAGAACGCGATGTCGACGCCGGCGAAGTCATAGCTGTCCAGCAATTGCACGGTAATCTCCTTGCCAGCGAACTTCACTTCGCCGCCCGCGGAACGCTCGCTCGCCAGCGGTACCAGTTCGCTGACCGGGAAATTGCGCTCGGCGAGGATGGACAACACCGTTTCGCCCACTGCTCCGGTCGCGCCGACCATGGCGACCTTGTAACTGCTCTTCTGACTCATGGCTTGATTTGCTCTGAATAAAAGTGGGGCATGCTGCTCACAGCACGTTCGGGTTGAGGATATTGGGCGGACGCCCGGCATGTGGGCCGTGGCCGAACCGCGCCAGCACATTGTCGACCGCCACCGACGTCATCGCACGGCGGGTTTCGGTGGTGGCACTGGCGATATGCGGACTGAGCAGCACGTTGTCGAGCGCCAGCAGTTCGGGACGTACCTGTGGCTCGCCCTCGAACACATCCAGCGCTGCGCCAGCCAGGCGACCTTCGCGCAGGGCTGCCGCCAGCGCGATCTCGTCGACGATGCCACCGCGGGCAATATTGATCAGCATGGCGGTGGGTTTCATCAAGGCCAGCTCGGGCACGCCGATGGCGTGCTTCGTGTGCGCGGTCAACGGCAACGCAAGCACCAGGAAATCGGATTCGCCCAGCAGCCGCTGTTTGCTCACGTAGCGGGCGTGACAGGCGCGCTCGTCCGCTGCGGGCAGCGACGAGCGATTATGGTAGATCACCGGCATGCCAAAACCGACTGCGCGCCGCGCGATAGCCTGACCGACACGTCCCATGCCGAGGATCCCCAAAGTGCGACCGCGCACATCGCTGCCCAGCCAGCCTTTGAACTCGGTGGCGTGCCATTGTCCTGCGCGCAACCAGCGCTCGGCCGCGTTCATCCGCCGCGCCACGCCGAGCAGCATCGCCCAGGTAAAATCGGCCACGCTCTCGTCGAGCGTACCGGCGGTATTCGACGCGGCAATGCCGGCCGCACTCAGGGCTTCAAGATCGAGGTTGTCGTAACCCACGGAGAGATTCGCCACGATGCGCAACCGTTTTGCACCGGCGATTTCGACGGCGCCAACGTGTTCCTTCATGCCAACGATCGCCGCATCATGCCCGGCCAGCTTCACAGCCAGCTCGCCCGAGTCCAACTTCCGTTCCTCAAGTTCGGCGCTTACCACGAAATACGGCTCCAGTCGCGCCACGATATCCGCAAAGGTGGGGCGCGCGATCCACACATGCGGCTGGTCACTCATCGCTACTGCTCCTGCTGTCGTCATCGCCCGTCATGGAATACGCGGAGCCACGTCGCCCACGTCGCCACACTGGGCGCGATGGCGCAGCGCATGATCCATCAACACCAGCGCCATCATCGCCTCGGCAATTGGAGTGGCCCGGATCCCGACACAGGGATCGTGTCGCCCCTTGGTCACCACTTCCACCGGTTCGCCGGCCAGGTTCAGGCTGTGGCCGGGAATCAGGATGCTGGAGGTGGGTTTCAACACGACCGAGGCCGTCACCGGCTGGCCGCTGCTGATGCCGCCGAGAATACCGCCAGCATGATTGGACGTAAAGCCGTCCAGATACATTTCATCGCGATGTTCACTGCCGTGTTGTACCACGGCGGCGAAACCATCGCCGATCTCCACCCCCTTCACCGCATTGATCGACATCAGCGCACTGGCAAGGTCGCCATCGAGCTTGCCGTAGATCGGCTCACCCCAACCCGGCGGTACGCCGTCCGCCACCACATTGACGCGCGCGCCTACCGAATCGCCCGACTTGCGCAGCGCCTTGAGGTAGTCCTCCAGCGCGGGCACCTGGGACGCGTGTGGCCAGAAAAACGGATTCTGCTCCACCGCGGCCCAGTCGAACGCGTGCGGCGTAATTTCGCCGATCTGCGCCAGGTAACCCCGCACACGCACGCGGTGATGCTCAGCCAGCCACTTCTTGGCAACCACGCCCGCCGCCACGCGCATGGTGGTCTCGCGAGCAGATGAGCGGCCACCACCGCGGGGATCGCGGATGCCGTACTTCTGCCAGTAGGTGTAGTCGGCATGACCGGGACGGAAGGTCGAAACGATATCCCCGTAATCCTTGCTGCGCTGATCGGTGTTGCGAATCAGCAGCGCGATCGGTGTGCCGGTGGTCTTGCCCTCATACACGCCGGAAAGGATTTCCACCTCATCCGCCTCATGCCGCTGCGACGTGTAGCGGCTGCGGCCGGTGGCCCGACGCTCCAGGTCAGGGCCAAATTCCTCAGCCGCAAGTGTCAAACCCGGCGGGCAGCCATCGATCACACAACCGATCGCCGGTCCGTGGCTTTCGCCGAACGTGGTAACGCTGAGAAGTTTGCCGAAGGAATTGCTGGACACGATGTTCAAAGTTCCACGGAAGAATCTGTACAGCTTAACTGGATTGAACAGGCAATCTCGGCGAGATGGCGCGCCACGAACAACGCAGTCAACCCTTGGCCCCGAGTGACCAGGGCCGAGGAAAGTGGCGCGCCTGCCGACGGACTTCCCCTACGTTCACTGCTGCAAGTTACCCGCCAGATGCGCGTTGACCCGCAATTGACGGCGCGCGACGCGTTGCAGCAGCATCTGACATCCGGCACACGGAGACCTAGGGAATGGGCAAGCTGGGTTGGGGATTGACGTTGCTGATGGCAGCCGGGGTGGGTGGGTGGTTCTTGTCCAACTATCTGGTGCTGCTCTTCCTCGCTGTGCGCGATACGCCGCTGGGCTGGAACACCTGGTGGCAGTATGTCCAGGCGATGGAAGCGCCCCGGATCGCGCCATTCGCCGCCAGGATCAAGCTCAGCGGTATCTGCGGCTTTGGCTTGCCGCTGCTGGTCTGGGCCGGCCTGATGATTCCGTTGCTCAAGGCGAGGCCCGAGTCGCTGCATGGCAACGCCCGCTTCGCCACCCTGTCCGACCTGAAAAAGGCCGGCCTGCTCAAGCAGACCCCACAAAGCATTCTCATCGGCTCGTACAAAGGCCGCTACCTGTGGCTGGGTGGCGCACAACACGTGATCACGATCAGCCCGACCCGTTCGGGCAAGACCACCAGCATCGCCATCCCGGTGCTGCTGTCCTACCAAGGCTCGATGGTTGTGCTCGACCTCAAGGGCGAGTTGTACCAAGCCACCAGCGGCTGGCGCCAGGCGCAAGGCCATGCCATTCGCCTATGGGCGCCCTACGATGAGGCAGGCCGCACCCATCGATTCAATCCGCTGACTCCACTGGCGGGGATGGACCCGGGCAGGCGTATCGGGGAGATCCAGACCATTGCCGCCATCCTGTACCCGGACGAGGTGGGCAAGGACCCGTTCTGGATCGCGCAGAGCCGCACCGCGTTCACCGCGTTCGCTTCCTTCCTGTTCGAGGCGTGGGAGCATGCAGCTCGGGCGGACTTTGCCCACGCGCATCCCAATACCGATGAACGCTTCCCGAGCCTGGAACGCCTTCTGCGTTTCTCCAGCGGCACCGACGGCAAAGGCACCAGGGAAACGCTGCAAACCCTGCTCAAGGACCCCGGGTGTGCCTTTATGAGCCCGCAGACCCGCACCGTGTTCGGCAACCTCACTGGCCTGGCCGAACAGACCTTCTCCTCGGTGATCGCCACCATGCAAGCGCCGCTGCAGCAATTCCTGAGTCCCATCCTGGCGGCGGCCACGAACGCCACCGACTTCGACGTTTCCGGCCTGCGCAAACGGCCGACCACGCTGTACGTCATCATCCCCACCAACAAGCTGGACGAGAGCAGCAAGCTGCTCAACATCTTCTTCAGCACCGTGATCGGCAGCAACCTCACCAAACAGCTGGGCGAGGAGCCCGGGCTGAAATACCAGATGTTGATGCTGATGGACGAATTCACCGCGATGGGCCGCATGGATGTGTGGGCCAAGCGCATCTCGATCTCGGCCAGCTACGGCGTGCGCGACCTGTGCATCGTGCAAAGCCGCGCCCAGTTGCGCTCGACCTACGGCGACGACGACGCCCAGAACTTCATCACCAACCACGGCGCACAGATCGTGTTCGCCCCGCGCGAGCAGAGCGACGCCAATGAATACAGCGAAATGCTGGGGTACAAGACGATCCGCAAGCAACACCGCAGCACCAGCCGCGGGCGGGGAACGAACCAAGTCTCGATCAACCATACCGAAGAGAAGCGCGCCCTGTTCCTGCCGCAGGAGATCAAGGAACTGCCTGCCGACGACGAGCTGATCTTCTACGAAGGCTGCAAGCCGATAAGGGCAAAGAAGAACTGGTATTTCAAGGACCGGCAGTTGAAGCAGCGGGCGAAAGTGGCGCCGGCTGTGATCAAGGTGGTGGCAGCGAATCGCCTACCATCGATGGTTGAGAAAGACGTCATCCGATCACAGAGTGAAAAAGTCCGGCGGGCATTGCGGCAATGAACGCAAGAATGTCTTGGTGTGTTGCGTGATTTGTTTCACACGAGAGCAGGGCTGCTATCGCAGTCCAATGGTTGTGCATCACCTCACAGGCAGAACCACGATGAATTTCAACGTACCGAAGCTCTTTGGCTTTCTGACCCTCACCATCGCAGGATGCTCCATGACTCACGGCGACCCCAAAAATCCGAAGCAGAATCCGCATCCCGTGCAGCGCTATGAACTCATCGCCACGGCGGAGGCGCCGGGACCGTGGGATTCCGTGAGCGGCTACATTGGTTATGACGTCGTCAACCCTGAATGCACGCCGGAAAATAAATTCCTTGGAGTACACATCCTGCCCAAGGATGTGGGGCTCGATATCAAGATGACCCGCGTGGGCGATAAAACATGGAAGGGTTATTTCTATCGCGATTACATGTTGGACGAGGATTACCACGGACTCGGTACCTGTCGTTGGAACGCAACCAGTGTTACGGCCGATTTCGTTGTGCACGGTGTCAGATTCAACTCTGGCTCCATGCTAGATAATTTTTTGCACAACGGACCGCAATCAACTTATTTCAGGAAGAGCGATTTCAAGGAGAGTGAGGATGGGAATCCGACGCGCGTGCGCTACGGAGTACCAAATTTCTCTGCCGTTCGCCCGGAGTACACCAAGAACCCATCCAATTTTTTCCCAATTAACGTCGTGGTCAAGAAGAGCACGCCATGAGTACGAGCCCTGAACTTTCGGCCGCTGCCGCAAGCGATGCATACATCGACCGCTCGCAATCTGACGTGGAAAAACTGAAACCAGTGTTCCTGAATGGCCAAAACTACCAGGTCTTCGGCTACAAGGACGACGCTCGCACCGGCTTCCACGCGACGGCATATCAGGATGTGGCCACGGGCGAAATCATCATCGCTTACCGTGGCACCGATCTGGATATCAAACACCACGCCCGCACCGCTCTTCAGGATCTTGCCGTCGACGCCACGATGGTGAAGGCACGGATCAACCCGCAGAAAGAGGCCGCGGACGCCTTCACTCAGGAAATACTCGACAAGGCGCAGAAGCACGGCATCTCCAAAGACCACGTTACCGTCACCGGCCACTCGTTGGGCGGTACGCTGGCGCAAATCGAAGCGTCGAAGTTCGGCCTGCACGGCGCGACTTTCAACGCCTACGGCGCGGTGGACCTGGGCTACGCCCTGCGCGAGGGTGGGCATCAGGTAATCAACTACGTGATGGCCGGCGATGTGGTGAGTGCGGCCAGCCATCACTACGGCCAGACGATCGTGCTGGCCTCGGTCGAGGACATCGCCAGTCTGCAGGCCGGCCGCTACCTGAACACAGCGCCAGGTGCGCCTGCGCCCAATCCCTTGTTGGCGATGCGACTGAGCGATCACAGCCTGTCGCACTTCACCGGCGAGGGCGGTGTACTAAACGTGCTGGCGCCTGACTACTTCGCCGAGCACCAGACCCGCTACGAAAGCCACAGGGCCGCCATCGACAGCTACCGTAACGATATGTACCGCGAGCGTACCGAATTGACCGCAGCGCTGAACCACCCTGCCAGCCGCAACATCGAAACCACACTGGCAAACCTGTCGCCGCGCGGCAGGCAGCATGTGGCGGAGTACTACGCCGCGCACTTCGATGCGCCGCTTCACCAGGCGGTGGCGCACAACCGCGTTGTTCACGGTGTCGAACACGGATTGGACCAAGCTGCCGTCGCCATGCGCCGGGGTGGGCAAAACGCCCAGTACGGTGCGGAACAGCTGGCGCAGAAGGTCCAAGCCACCGGTCTGGCAGCACAAGAGCAAGCCGCGGCAGTGTCGCGCGGCGCACAGGTCTTCATGCCAATCAATCCGCTCGCCGCGACCGGTGCGGCGCTAGGTGCCAGTGCGGCCGGCTACGTGATGAAAGCGCAAGCCGATGGCGTCGCCCGAGCCGGCCGTCTCACCGGTCGGGCCGCGGATCTTGGCAGCGAATGGGTGGCCGGCCAGACCGAGGAGGCCGGACGTTCCGTTGGGCAAGGCGCCCATCTTGGGGCGCGACTGGCGACCCAGGTCGTACATGCACAAGAGGCAATGGTGGTCAACACGGCGGATCGCATCATCGATACGTACCAAACCAGCAGGGCCACCGGCAAGGCCTGGCGCGATGCGGCGGCGCAGGCCTACGACGCCACCCGCCAAGCGGTGTCACGAGGCATCGAAGCGATTGAACATGCCACGGGTCATGCCGGCGGCGCGCCCACCGGTTCGGCCCCCGCACTCAACGAGACACGCCATCCACACAACCCGGACCACGCCTTGTACAACGAACTGCAGCGGCGCATCCCCGAGGCCTCGGAAAGCCGTCTGATGCAATTCACCGCCGCCTGTCATACGAACAAGATCACGGCAGACAATCTCTCCACGATTCATCTGGACGAGGCAACCATGCGGATTGGTTTTCGTGGGTCGAGCTTCCTGGCTGGCCCAATCAGCGTCGACTTGAACACCCCGCCCCCGCTTCCCGTTCAAGCGATCCGGGACATCCAGCAATACGACCAGCAGCAAACGCAGATGATCAGCCAGATGCACGTGCAAAACGCGCAGATGAGCCAGCAGACCATTCAAGCGCCCACGCCGGGCGGACCGTGAGCGTAACCGCATCGAGCCGGGTCGTCTGGAGCCCGCGATGAACGTGGACCAGCACCGGGCCGCACAGACGTATCAAGATCCGGCCCACTGCGGAAAATCGGTCCGGGGCGGCCAGAGACAACCCAGACACTGGGTCAGCGAACGACCGTCAGCGCCCGCCACTCGCGATCCAGTAGCGCGAAAATCACGTCGTCAACCCACTCGCCTTTGAACCACAGACTCTCACGATGATGGGCTTCCTGGCGCATGCCGAGTGCGCGCAGCATGGCCATGCTGGCGAGATTGCGCGGGTCGACCGAGGCATGGACGCGATGACGGCGGAGCTGACCGAACACGAAGGCGAACAGCACGCGCACCGCCTCGCAGGCATAACCGCAGCCCTGGTGTGCCGGCGCGATGCTGACTCCAAACTCGACTGAGTCTTGCGGATCTTCCGGCAGGCACACCCCGAGGTCGCCGATCAGCACGCCGCTTTCGCGCAACCGGATGGCGCGTTGAAACCAGCCATGCGACGACTGCTGCGACTGCGCCTCGATGAAGTTGCGGGCAGCGGCAAGATCCGCCGGGCACCAGCCTTGGTATCTCGCCACCGCGGGATCGGCACGGCAGGCAAACAAGGCCTCTGCGTCCGCCACTCGCAGCGCGTCGATCTGCAATCGCGCCGTGGTCAGCTCCACGGCTCAGCGCGGCCGACGGGAGGCAGCAGCGGCCTGAATGGCCCCGGCATGTTCGACCAGGTCGCGCCGTTCCAATGCGAACACACCCATCTGGCCGACCTTGAACTCGATCCAGATAAACGGGACTTGCGGCAGCAGCGCCGCCAGGGCCTGCTCACTTTCGCCGACCTCGACAATCAACAGGCCATCCTCGTTGAGATGATCGGCCGCGTCGTCGAGCATGCGCAGACACAAATCCAGGCCATCCGCACCGGCGGTCAGGCCAAGTTTCGGTTCGTAGGCATATTCGCCGGGCAACGCCGCGTATTCATCTTCGGTGACGTACGGCGGATTGGACACGATCAGGTCATAACGTCGCTCTCTCACGCCCGCGAACAGATCGGACTGGATCGCCTCGACGCGGCCCTCGACGTGCTGGAAGGCGATGTTCTCGCGCGCCAGCGACAGTGCCTCCTCGCTGATGTCGACGATGTCGACCTGCCAGTCCGGGTTGTACTCGGCCATCGCGATGCCGATGCAACCTGAACCCGTGCACAGGTCCAGCACCCGCGAAACCGGTCGCTCGTCGAGCCATGGCGCAAAGCCTGACTCGATCAGCTCGGCAATCGGTGAACGCGGCACCAGCGCACGCCGGTCGCTCTTGAACTTCAATCCCGCGAACCAGGTTTCGCCGACCAGGTAGGCCACCGGCACGCGCTCGCTGACGCGCCGTTCGATCAGGCTGAGAACGTCTTGTCGTTCGACCAGGGTGAGCCGGCCGGCGCCATAGGCTGGCGGGAGGTCCGGCGGCAAGTGCAGGCTGGCCAACACCAGGTGGGTGGCCTCGTCAATCGGATTGTCGTGGCTGTGGCCGAAGGTCAAGCCGGCCGCCGAGAAGCGGCTGGCGCCATAACGGATGAAGTCGATGATGGTGGCAAGCTCGGCGGTCACGGCAATCCAGCGGCAATCGGAATGGCCGCACATTATACGGCCAGCCGACACACCCACCCGTATACTTCGCCGATGACGTTCAAGGTAATCCTGCAATACATCCTGCCCCACCGCGCGTTATCGCGAATTGTCTACTGGGCGACGCGCTGGACTTTTGCGCCGTGGAAGAACTGGCTGATCGGCACCATTGTGCGGAACTACCAGGTGGACATGGCCGAGGCGGCGCAGCCCGACGCCCTGGCCTACCCGCATTTCAATGCCTTCTTCACGCGCAAACTGCGTGCCGACGTCCGCTGCGCCGATCCGGATCCGGCCACCGTGGCATGTCCGGCCGACGGGCGCATCAGTCAGGCCGGTCGCATCGTCGAGGGCCGCATCTTCCAGGCCAAGGGACAGGAATACTCCGCCGCCGAATTGCTCGGTGACGACGAGACGGCCGCGGCGCCCTACTGCGATGGCTCCTTCGCGACCGTCTATTTGTCGCCGCGTGATTACCATCGCGTACACATGCCGTTGCAAGGCACGCTGCGCGAGACCGTGCACGTGCCCGGGCGCATTTTCAGCGTGGCGCCGTTCGCCGTGACCGCGATCCCGCGCCTGTTCGCCCGCAACGAGCGGCTGGTCTGTCATTTCGATGGCGCGCATGGCCCATTCGTGGTGGTCATGGTTGGAGCGATCCTGGTCTCTTCGGTGGGCACCGTGTGGGACGGTCTGGTGATTCCGCCGTATGCCTCTTCGATCCGGCGCAAGTCGTTCGTCGGCCAAGGCATCACGCTGGAGCGCTTTGCGGAGATGGCGCACTTCAACATGGGCTCGACCGTGATCGTGCTGGTGCCCGCGGGTGGCGCGACGTTGGACCACCTGCAACCGCAGCAGGCGGTTCATGTAGGCCAGCGAATCGGTCAGACGCATGGCCTGAGCCCCAAACACTGACGCCACGCGCTTTTGGCGACGTTCTGCACGCAGATTTCCGGGTGCTCTGCTGTGCTCGGCCCGCTGCATGACCACCGATGCCGCGCCGCTCACGATGCCGCGCCACTCCGCGTCGAGGGGATGCCTGCAGATACTCATTCCATTGCTCATGGCGATGCGTGCACACCGGCTGGGGCGCCCGTTCCGCGACATCGAACGCAGTATCGGGGTGCTGCCCAAGCGCAACCGCGCAGGCTGATCATGCTCAATGGCGCGAGATCGGGCAGGCTTCATGCTGCGACTGCACGCCGCTTTACGGCACCCTGGCCGAATGGTGCTTTCTGGCCCGGGGCCAGCGCACCGATGTCGACTACGAACGTGCCCGTTCGAACAACACCTGAGGTCGCGTTGCGCGGGATCGCGCAGTGGCTTGCGGTCGCCTGATGCCTGGCGGCAACCGGCGCCGCACTCAGCGGCAGACCGGCACTTTCAGCTGCTGGCCCACGCCGATGCGGTGGTGCTTGAGTCCGTTCATCTCGGAAACTTCCTGCACGCTCGAACAATGCAGCTGGCGCACGATACTGACCAGCGTATCGCCATGGCGCACGCGATAGGTCTTTGTCGTGCGCACGGCGGAGGCGGCGGGCTTCGGGTCCGGCACCACCGGCACCGTCGCGTTGTGCAGATCAGCAGCCAGGATGGGCCACGGGCCATCGACGCAGCGCGCGGCATAGGCGCGCTGCAGACGCTTGGGTACCTGCAAAGAGGTCCCGGTTGGCTGGCTCACGTCGGGGTCGAGCCGCGGATTGAGGTTGCGCAGGGTACGGAACCAGCCATCGCTCATCCCGTCGGCCGAGCCCAGGCATATAGTGAGTTCGTCCAGCGAGGCCGCCCGCTGCAGGGTGATCGTGCCAGGCGCGCCGTCAATCTTGGGGAAACGCAAGTTGTAGCTGTCCGGATGCAGGAACAGCCACGCCGCTGCCAATACGGCCGGCACATAGCCGCGCGTCTCGGGCGACATCTGGTTGTAGATACGCGGGTCGTAAAAGCTCACCGAGGTGTCGGTTCCCACCGCGCGTCGCATCCGGCCCTCGCCGCCGTTGTAGGCGCCGATGACCAGTTCGAGGTTGTTGTTGAAGATGCGCAGCTGTTCGTTGAGATACTCGGCGTTCGCCCGTGCCGAGGCAGCAGGATCGAAGCGCGTGTCAAAGCCGTTCTCTACCCCAAGACCGAAGCGTATGCCGGTGGAATACATGAACTGCAGCGGGCCGGCGGCGCCGGAACGCGACACCGCGTTTACCTTGCCGCCTGACTCCTGCGCCATGATGCCGAACAACAAGGCTTCCGGAAGGTCGGCCTTCTGGTAGGCCGGCCACATCTCATGGCGCAAGTACTGGTAGTTGACCCAGGCATCCATCAACTGCGGACGCCGCTGGGTCAGCCACATTTCCAATGCGGCCTTGACCGGACCATTCATCGCAATCAGCTGCGAGAGTTTCTGTCCGTGCAACAAGGTCACGCTGCGCTGCGCTTGCGGCAGGCTGGCGGCGCCGGTATGCCCGGCGGCGAGCGCCGCTTGCGACGAATCGACATCGCCAGACAGATCCTGGTCGTCGCTGAGATCGGCATTTTTCAAGCGCAACAGTCGGTCAAACACGGAAAAGAACCGCTGCGAATCGCAACCCGGCGTACGTCCGCACTGTGCCGAGGCCTGCTTGAGCTGGTCAAGTGACTTGCGCAAGGTGAGATCCGACGCCGCCTGGTTCCCTTCGCGCGACTGCTGCAGGGCCGTCTCGTAACCCTTGCTGGCTTGATCCAGCTGGCTGTACAGCGTATTCACCTGGATCGAGGGCCTGACGGCACCGGTACCGGTGCTGGCGCAAGCGCCCAGCAAAGTGCACGCCAGCACGAGAGATCCCACGCGCAGCGGGAGAAACCTGGAACGCGACGACATGAAGAATCTCACGGTGAAAAGACGCCCACGATAGCGGGCGCAGCGCGCCGACTCAATCCATCCGGCCGCAACCATGACAAGCGGGGCGGGTTGGCTACAATCAAGCGACCCGCAATGGAAGAAACCCCATGACCGATATTCTGATCGGCCGCAACGACCACGCCAGCGTGAGCCTGGACCCGCACTACGGCAACCGCCACGGCATGATCGCCGGGGCCACCGGCACCGGCAAATCCGTATCCCTGATGGTGCTGGCCGAAGGGTTTTCGCGATTGGGCGTGCCGTGCTTCCTGGCCGACGCCAAAGGCGACCTGGCCGGCCTGGCGATCGCCGCCGGCGAGCCCGGCGACAAGCTCAAGGCGCGGTTGGCCAAGCTCCAGCTCACCGACTGGAAGGCGCAAGCCAACCCGGTGGTCTTCTGGGACATCTACGGCAAGCTCGGTCATCCGGTCCGCGCCACCATCAGCGAGATGGGTCCGACCCTGCTGGGCCGCGTACTGGAGTTGAACGACACGCAGGAAGGCGTGCTGGAAGTGGTCTTCAAGGTGGCCGACGACCAGGGCTGGCTGCTGCTCGACCTGGCCGACCTGCGCGCGCTGCTCACGTTCGCTGCCGACAACGCCAAGGATACCTCCACCCGCTACGGCCTGATCAGCACCCAGAGCATCGCGGCGATCCAGCGATGCCTGCTCAAACTCGAAGGCGATGGCGCCGACCAGTTCTTCGGTGAACCGGCACTGGAATTGGCCGACCTGATGCGCCAGGACATGAGCGGGCGCGGCATCATTAGCGTGCTGGCGGCGGACCAACTGCTCATGAAGCCGCGGTTGTATTCGACCTTCCTGCTGTGGCTGCTGTCCGAGCTGTTCGAGCAACTGCCCGAGGTCGGTGACCTCGATCAGCCGAAGATGGTGTTCTTCTTCGACGAGGCGCACCTGCTGTTCGACGACGCCGCGCCGGCACTTCTGAAGCGGGTCGAGCAAGTGGTGCGACTGATCCGCTCCAAGGGGGTGGGCGTGTATTTTTGCTCGCAGAACCCGGACGACGTGCCCGGCGTGATCCTCGGCCAGCTCGGTAACCGCATCCAGCACGCGCTGCGCGCGTTCACACCGCGCGACGAGAAGGCGGTACGGGCCGCGGCAGAGACCTTTGTGGCCAACCCGAACCTCGACGTCAGCGTGGCGATCACCCAGCTCGCCGTGGGCGAGGCGCTGGCGTCCTCGCTGGCCAACGGCGGCGTGCCGACACCGGTCGAGCAGGTGTTGGTGACCACACCGGGCTGTCGTATCGGCGCGATCACCGATGCCGAGCGCAACACCATCCGCCAGCGCTCGCCTGTGGGCGCGAAATACGACACTGCCGTCAACCGCGAGTCCGCCGCCGAGATGCTGGCCAGGCGCGCCCAGGCCAAGGCCGCCGACGCCGCCACCGTGGCTACCAATGCGCCCCAGGACGCGGCCGGGCAACCGGGATCCGGTTGGGGTGGCGCTGTGCACGACGCCATTTTCGGCACCAGGCGTCGCCAAGGCATGATCGAGACGATGGGCAAGCAGATGGCGCGCACCGCCGGCAACCAGCTTGGCCGGCAAATCCTGCGTGGCGTGCTCGGCGGCAACTTCGGCGGCAAGCGCTGAGCCGTCGTGACCCAATCATCCGCCTGTCAGGGAGGCCCCGATGCCCTGCCCTTGATCCACCTTGCCTATCGGCCGTTGTTGCAGCGCCAGCACCTGCGTGCCGCCCCGCCGGTGCTCGGACCGACCTGGCTCGCGGTGCTGATCGTCCAGGGTGAACCTCGTCGCGCCCTGGGCGTATTGCATGAGTCCCCTGGGCTGGATCCGGGCTTCATTCCTGACGACATCCGCAGCGGCGGTGAAGTGGCCGATCTGACCCCACGCCCGGGTATCAGCCGGATCGCAGCGAAGCTCGGTCAGGGCTATCGGCGAAGCTGGCCCCGGGACCGGCAAGCACCCTGCTGCGGACTGCTTGCCGCGCGCCTGCTTGCCGAGCCTCCCGATCAACAGGTCGAGGCCATGCAACTGGTCGATCAACTCGCCGCCGGCTGGCTCGAACATCCGTGGTGCGCCGAGATCGAACAACAGCGCCCGCAGCTGGCAAATCCGGCATGAGTCGCTGGCGCCCACCCTCGCCCGGCTCGACCGCGATCATCACGCGCGAGGGCTTCGAGCGGCTCAAGACCGAGCTTGACCATCTATGGCGCGCGGTGCGCCCGGACGTGGTCAAGGCAATCACCGCTGCGGCGGCCGAAGGCGACCGTTCCGAAAACGCCGAATATATCTATCGCAAGAAGCAGCTCGCCGAGATCGACCGCCGCGTGCGCTACCTGAGCAAGCGGATCCCCTCGCTGAAAGTGGCCGAGGGCACGCCACGTGACCGCGAACAGGTGTTTTTCGGCGCCACCATCGAACTTGAAAACGTCGACAGCGGTGAAACGCTGCGCTACCGCATCGTGGGCCCGGACGAGACTGACGCGAAGCAGGGCTGGATCAGCATCGACTCGCCGATCGCTCGAGCAGTGCTGAAGAAGCGCGTTGACGACGAATTTGTCGCCCAACTGCCCGCCGGCGCGGCAACATTTGCCGTAGTCGCTGTCGACTATTGCTGAATCAACCGGCGCATGTCACACGGGTAGTCGCACTCGATCTGCCCCAGTGGCGCCTGCGGCGCCTTGCCGCATCCGGCACAGCGGGCCTGGCTTGGCGGTTGCGCCCGGTATCGCCGCAACGGCGAACTGGACGACGCCCGGGGGCGAGGCTGTGTGCAGAAATCAGAACATTGTCTCTGCAATACTGCACTATCAGACATTGAGTCAGGAGAATGCCATTGCAGAATCTCGAAGTCATCAGAGCCTGGATCGCGGGAAAGAGCCCGGACGCGAAAGTCAGTCATTCGCGCCTGACCTTCTTCCGGCAGTGGCTGTGTCATCCCTTGCGCACGTCCTCCATCACGCCGTCCGGTCGCCAATTGGCCAGCATGATGGCAGCGGCCATACCCGCGGATGCGCAAAGCGTCATTGAACTGGGCGCGGGCACCGGCGTCATTACCCGTGCCTTGATCAAACACGGGACAAGGCCGGAACGGCTGTTAGTGGTGGAGATGAACGAGGTGCTGCATGGCGTGTTGCGGCAGGCCTTTCCCCGTGCCCACGTGGTTTGCGGCGATGCGCGAGCGTTGCCGACACTGACCAGCCAAGCCGGCACATTCGGCACCCGTCCGGTCGGCGCCGTCGTCAGCAGTCTGGGATTGCTGGCCATGCCCGCATCGGTGCAGCACGACATCCTCGCTGCGGCATTCGCGGTACTACGCCCGGGCGGCGTCTTCGTCCAGTACACCTACGGGCTGGCCAAGCCGGTCGCTCCCGACGTGTGCGCGGCACTTGGCCTGCATGCGCGCTATCTGGGCTGGGCGTGGCGCAATCTGCCGCCTGCGCGGGTGTACGTGTATTCGCGCGACTGAAGCGTGCGACGGGTGATACCGCTTTGAACGTTCAAGGTTGCGGTATCGCCGTATGCTGACAAGTCCACGCGCGGTTCACAGCACGCTGGCCACAGGATATTCCCGGCCGGCCCGCTTCGGCTGATAGCATGCCGCGTTCCGATGAAAGGCCTCCTCCCGATTGTCGTCGCGCCAGCCCGGCAAACCGGCCAGCGGCAACGGCCGCAGTTCGAGCGGATCATTGAGTAGCCTGCCGCTGTCGATCGCTTCGGCACAACCCGCACTGACGTCAACGATGTCAGCATCGGGTGACAGGTATACCAGCGCCTTGCCGACCAGCAACTTGTCCGGATTCAGAGCCAGTTCGAGCATGGCGTGACCAAACAGTTCCAACTGGATGGTTCCGTCCATCCACGCATGGCGCTGCTGCCAGAACAGACCATGCCAGTCGTGCGCGTCCCACAACGCGAGCAGCGCGGGATCCCGCAAGCACACGATGACGCCGCCTTCGTCGAAATGGGTCAATGCGTACTGCGCGCGCGAACGACTCTTTGGACCCATCCGTGCGATCTCGGCTACCTGGCGTCGGTTCAACGCTTGCTTGAGCGATGGTTGGCGCAGCCAGATCAGCGTGTTGAGCAAGTCATGCCAGTTGTGCTCGCGCGTGGCGATGTCTCCGCGCTCGGCGATGCGCTGTTCGTAGTGCAGGCGGTCGGCCAGCAGCTGCGGCGTCTGTGCCACGAAGCGATAAGGAGCATCCGAGGGCAGGCTGGAGTTGAGCTGCTCGATCGACGGCCACGCATCGCCTTTCAACCATGCCGCGTAATCGCGCCATCCCAGCAATGGCATACGTTCGAAAACGCCCGGGTCAACGCTGCCGCGCGCCGGTGCCACGTAGCGCACGGCAGGCTCAGATGACCGCGAGCGACGGATGGGCCAGCCGTGCGCGCAAGTCATGCTCGTCCGCGCCCGCGACCACCACGTCGACGAACTGGCCCGGCTTCAGCTTGTGTCCGTCAGCAATCAGCACGGTGCCATCAATTTCCGGCGCGTCCGCAGCGGAACGAGCGACCGCGCCATCAGCGCCGACCTCGTCCACCAGCACCTTGATGGTGCGGCCAATCTTGCGCTGCAACTTCGCAGCCGATATCTCCGCCTGCACCGCCATGAACTGTTCAAGGCGATCTTCCTTCAACTCCTCGGAGACGGGATCGGGCAGCTCGTTGGCTTTCGCGCCCTCGACCGGCGAATAGGCAAAGGCGCCCACGCGATCGAGCTTTGCCTCACGCAGAAAGTCGAGCAGTTCCTCGAACTCGGCATCGGTCTCGCCAGGGAAACCGACGATGAAGGTGCTGCGGATGGTGAGTTCCGGCACCGCCCTGCGCCAGTTGTTGATGCGCTCCAGCGTCTTGTCGATATTGCCCGGGCGCTTCATCAACTTCAGGATGCGCGGACTGGCGTGCTGGAACGGGATATCGAGATAAGGCAGCAGCATGGGCATGCCGTGATGGGTCTGCGCCATCAACGGCATCAGTTCGTCGACATGCGGATACGGGTAGACGTAATGCAGCCGCGTCCATACGCCCAGCTCGGACAGGCCTTCACACAACTCGGTCATGCGCGTGCGATACATCTTGCCGCGCCAGCTACGCTCGACGTACTTCAGGTCGACACCATAGGCGCTGGTGTCCTGCGAGATCACCAGCAACTCCTTCACCCCACCTCTGACCAGTCGCTCGGCCTCCAGCAAAACCTCGTCGACCGGGCGCGAGACCAGGTTGCCGCGCATCGAGGGGATGATGCAAAAGCTGCAACGGTGATTGCAGCCTTCGGAAATCTTCAGGTAGGCATAGTGCTTGGGGGTCAGCTTCACCCCGAAGTCCGGCACGATGTCGATGAACTTGTTGTGCGTTGGCGGCAGTGCCGTGTGGACTGCCTCCATCACGCTGGCGTAGTCCTGCGGTCCGCTGATCGAGAGCACGTCCGGATAAGCTTCACGGATCAGCCCGGCGCGCTTGCCCAGGCAGCCGGTGACGATCACCTTGCCGTTCTCGTTCAACGCGGTACCGATTGCGTCCAGCGACTCCTGCACCGCCGCATCGATAAAGCCGCAGGTGTTCACCACCACCGCGTCGGCGGCGCCATAGCTGGGCACGATCTCGTAACCCTCGACCTTGAGCTGGGTGAGGATGCGCTCGGAGTCGACCAGTGCCTTGGGGCAACCGAGACTGACGAAACCGATCTTGTGGGCGGGGCTGGACATGGTGTGGGGACCGGTGAAAGACGGCAAACGGTTGATTATAGGGGAACCGGGAACGCCAGGCGGCTGGGCAACGTGGACGGTGTTGCCTGACTCGACTTCTCGCAAAACAGTTCGGTATCCGCCGAGCACCGCCCGTCTCGACCGAACTTCAGGTTCCCGTTCCCTGTTCCCCGCTCTCCCCAGTACCTAGAATGAACCCCTCCCTGCAACCGGACTCTCGTCATGGGCCAAGACATCAACATTCCCACCAGCGGCACGCAGTGCATCGGCGCTTACATGGCGCAACCCAGTGGCAAGCCCAAAGGCGGCGTGGTGGTAATCCAGGAAATCTACGGCCTCACCGCGCACATGCGCAGCATGGTCGACCGTTTTGCCGGATTCGGCTACACCGCAATCGCGCCGGCGTGCTTCGATCACCTGGAGACGGGTGCGGAGCTGAACTACGACCGGGAAGGCACCAACAAGGGCAAGCGACTGGTCGCCGAACTGGGACTGGAGCGAGCGCTCGAAGACGTGGCCAGTGCGGCCGAGGCGATTGCGTCGGCGGGAAAAATCGGCACCGTCGGCTATTGCTGGGGCGGCACGGTCGCCCTGCTTGCCGCGCTGCGGCTGGGACTGCCATCGGTCAGTTACTACGGCGCACGCAACCTGCCGTTCCTGCATGAAGTACCCAAGGCGCCGGTGCTGTTCCACTTTGGCGAAAAGGACCAGAACATCACACCCGAGATGGTGCAAAAACATCGCGAGGCGATGCCACAGATGGACGTCTACACCTACCCGGCCGAGCACGCCTTCAACCGCGACGGCAGTACGCCTTATCACGAACCCAGCGCAAAACTGGCGCTGCAGCGGACGCTGGCCTTTTTCGAAAAGCAACTGGCCAGCGCATGACTTTGGACGCTTTCGCGCTCGATCCCCGACTGGCTGCGGACACCCACCTGGTCGCCTCCTTGCCGCTGTGCGAGGTGCAACTGATGGACGACGCCCGCTACGCCTGGCTGGTGCTGGTGCCGCGCCGTGGCAGCCTCATCGAAATCACCGACCTGGGCGACGACGACCAGGCGACGCTGTGGCATGAAGTGAACCGCGCCAGCCGCGCGCTGCGCGCGACCACGCCCTGCGACAAGCTCAATCTCGGGGCGCTGGGCAACATCGTGCGCCAGTTGCACGTGCACGTCGTCGCGCGTTGCGCCGGCGATGCCGGCTGGCCCGGGCCGGTATGGGGCCATGGGCCGGCGCAGCCGTACGCCGAGGCCGCGCTGCACGAACGCCTGGCTGCACTGCGTGACGCGCTCACAGCGCCGGCCTAGCGTGCAGACCGACCCGATCCAGTTCGAGCCGCTGGCCGAGGATGCGCTGTTGCTGCGCTTCGGCGAATGCATCGACGCGGCGATCAATGCACGCGTGCTCGCCGCAGTCGACGTCCTGCTGCGCCAGCGGCCACCACTGGAATGCGTGCCGGCGTATGCCAGCGTGCTGCTGCGCTTCGAAGCACGGGCCTGGGCAGACACCCACTCCACCGCACACCAGGCAGTGGAACTCGCGGTGCGTAGCGCACTTACTGCGGACGCAACGTCGCGCCAGATGCCCCGCGAACAGGAAATTCCGGTGTGCTACGGAGGCGCTTGCGGGCCGGATCTGGCCGCGATGGCGGATTATCTCAACCTGCCGATCGACACGGTGGTCGCCCGCCACACCGGCGCCGACTACCGCGTGGCGATGATCGGCTTCGCGCCCGGCTTCCCTTATCTGCTGGGCCTCGATCCCGCACTGGCCATGCCGCGCCGCCGCGATCCGCGCCAGCGCGTGGCGGCCGGCAGCGTGGCGATCGGTGGCGCACAGACCGGGATCTATCCGGAGCAGTTGCCTGGGGGTTGGCAACTGATCGGACGTACCCCGCTGCGCCTGTTCGATGTCACGGCCACGCCACCATCGCTGCTGGCCGCAGGCGATCGCGTGCGCTTGCGCGCGATCGACCAGGACGAGTTCGACCACTTCGAAACAGGCCTGCGCCGGTGAGCATCAACGTGCTCAAGCCGGGCCTGCTCAGCACGCTGCAGGACGCGGGCCGGCCTGGCTATGCTGCAATCGGCGTCGGTCGCGCCGGCGCCATGGACGTTCCGGCGTGGCGATTGGCCAACGCGCTGGTGGGCAATCGCGGCGGTGAGGCCGCGCTTGAATGCACGTTGCTCGGTCCCACCCTGCGCTTCGAACACGCCGCCTGGGTTGGCTTGACCGGCGCGCCAATCCAGGCCCGTGTGGGCGCCTTCGAACTGCCACCGTGGACCGCCTGCCATCTACCCGCCGGCAGTGTCTTGCAGCTGGGCGGCATGGCCGTCGGATGCCGCAGCTATCTGGCCGTACGCGGCGGCTTCGACGTGCCGCCCGTGCTGGGCAGTCGCAGCAGCGACCTGCATGCACGGCTCGGCGGTGAGGCCGGTCGCGCGTTGCGAGCCGGCGACATGCTGCCGATCGGTCACCCCAGCGGGTTCTTCACCCACGCCCCCCACGCCTCGATCCATGCGCTGTCCTGGCGACTGGACCCGCAACCGTGGTTCGACTTCGCTTCGGCACCCATCGCGCTGCTGCACGGCAGCCACTGGGCGCAACTGGACGATAGCTCGCAAGAGCGCCTGTACAACGCGCGCTTCAGTATCGGCAAGGACAGCAACCGCACCGCCAGCCGTCTGGACGGCCAGACCCTTTGTTTGCGTGCGCCACTGGAACTGATCTCCGAGGCTGCCCTGCCCGGCACCATGCAACTGCCACCGTCCGGCCAGCCGATCGTGCTGATGGCCGAGGCGCCGGTCACCGGCGGCTATCCGCGCATCGGCCAGGTCGCCACGGTCGACCTGGCACGCCTGGCGCAACGCCGACCCGGCGATGCCGTATGCTTTCGGCACGATACCCTGGAACACGCGATCGCCCGCCTGGCGGAACGTGAGCAGGCACTCGGCGTCCTGCTGCAACAAATCGCGCAACGACTGCAACCCGACCGGCAACCACGCGCATGAAACGGATCGACCTCAATTGCGACCTTGGCGAATCATTCGGCGCCTGGCGCATGGGTGACGATGCGGCACTGCTGGGGCTGGTCAGCTCGGCCAACATCGCCTGCGGCTTTCATGCCGGCGACCCCGGCATCATGCAGCAGACGGTTGCGTTGGCCGCGGCGCGCGACGTGGCGATCGGCGGGCATGTCTCACTGCCCGACCTGCAAGGCTTCGGTCGGCGCGAGATGCGCGTCAGCGCGGACGAGGTTTACGCGATGACGCTGTACCAGCTCGGCGCCCTTTCCGCGTTTTGCCATGCCGCCGCAACGCGACTGGCGCACGTCAAGCCCCACGGCGCGCTGTACCACATGGCCGCGAGCGATCCGATCGTGGCCGATGCGATCGCCCGTGCCGTGCAGGCGTTCGATTCACGACTGATCGTGTTCGGGCTCGCCGGCTCGGCATTGATCGATGCCGGCACGGCGCTGGGGTTGGCGGTGGCCGCAGAAGCTTTCGCCGACCGCCGCTATCGCGCCGACGGCTCGCTGCAACCGCGAACCGAAGCGGGCGCCGTGATCGACGACGTCGCGACGGCGACGGCCCAGGCACTGGGTATTGTCTGCGACGAGACCGTGATTGCCGCTCGCGGCGAGTCAGTGACCTTGCACGCCGATACCTTGTGCGTGCATGGCGACAGTACCCATGCGGTGCCACTGGCACGCCGACTGCGTGCCACGCTGGAGGATGCCGGCGTGCGCATCGCCGCACCGGGCGCGGCATGAGTCTTGCGCAACCCTTCCGGGCGAGACTCGCATGAACTACTGGCCGTTGCTCGGTGTGGCGGTGATCGTGATCGGCTTCGCGCTGCGCTTCAACGCGGTGCCGGTGGTGGTTACCGCCGCCCTGGTCAGCGGCTTGCTGGCGGGCATGTCGGTGCCCCAGTTGCTGGCCTTGCTTGGCAACAGTTTCGTGTCCGAGCGCATGCTGCTGTTGTTCGTGTTGACGCTGCCTGCGATCGGTCTGCTCGAACGCGCCGGCCTGCGCGAACACGCGCAGCGCTGGATGGCGCGATTGCAAAGCCTGACCCTGGCGCGACTGCTGATCGGCTATCTGCTGGGGCGCCAGTTGCTGGCCACGGTGGGCTTGACCGGCGTAGCCGGTGCGGCGCAGACGGTGCGCCCATTGCTGGCGCCGATGGGCGAAGCAGCGGCGCAAAAGATCCTGCCCGACCTCGACCGGGATGATCGCGAGGAGCTGCGCGCGGTAGCCGCCGCCACCGACAACATCGGCCGCTTCTTCGGCGAGGACGTGTTCATCGCGCTGGGTGCGGTGCTGCTGATCCAGGGCTTCTATACCCAGCACGGAATCGAACTGAGTCCACTGGCGATCGCGCTGTGGGCGCTGCCCACCGCGGTGGCGGCCTTCATCATCCAGTCAATACGCATCTGGCTGTACCAGCGCCGCCTGCAACGGCGCGCTGCCGCGCGCCATGCCGGGAAGGTCTGAGCATGCTGCGGATTGAGCATGCCTATTGGTTGATCGCCGGGTTCTTGCTCTACAGCGGCTGGCGCAATCTGCGCGACGGTCACCGCTGGCATGCGGCCTTCTGGATCATCTTGGGGCTGCTGTTCGGCGCCGGCGATTTTATCCTGGCGCAGTCGGCGGCAGGCCACCCGCTCCCCGCACAAGTTGCCGGTGTCGGGGTCATCGCACTGGCCTTGCTGGCGCCACGACTGAAACGCAAGGCGCACCCGGAAAACAGCAGTGCCGAGGAACGCCTGCAGTCGGCGATCCGGCTCGGCCACCGGCTGTTGGTCCCAGCCTTGCTGATTCCGCTGGTGACCTTGCTGGTGGCGCTATTTGGCGCGTACCTGGTGATCGGCGGCCATGCACTGTTTGCCAGGCGGCAGATGACCCTGACCGGGCTGGCACTGGCGTGCGTGGTGGCGCTGTTTGCCGCCTCGCGCGTGGCGCGCGCGCCGATGCATGAAGGCCTCGCCGAGGGCCGCCGCCTGCTCGACGCCATCGGCTGGGCCGCGTTGCTGCCGTTGCTGCTGGCGGCGTTGGGTCAGGTGTTCACCGAAAGCGGCGTTGGCGCAGCGATCGCCACCATCGCCACCGCTTCGCTGCCCACCGGCAACGCCACCGCGGCGCTGCTGGCGTTTGCGCTGGGCATGGTGCTGTTCACCGTGATCATGGGCAATGCGTTCGCTGCCTTTCCGGTAATGATGGCCGGGATCGGCCTGCCGCTGCTGATCCAGCAACATGGCGCGCACCCGGCCATCCTCGGTTCGATGGGCATGCTGTGTGGCTACTGCGGTACCCTGCTGACGCCAATGGCCGCTGATTTCAACCTGGTGCCCGCGGCGCTGCTGGAACTGCGCAATCCCTACGGCGTGATCAAGGCGCAGGCGTGGAGCGCGATGTGGATCTTCGCCTGCACCCTGCTGATGATGTGGTTGCTGGTGTTCCGGTAACTGCTTGCGAGACAACCATGCACAAGATCCTGCCACGTATGCTGCTGACCGGCTTCGACCCGTTCGGCGGCGAAACCATCAACCCTTCGTGGGAAGCCGTGCGTTCGCTGCACGGTCGGCACGTGAACGGCCACCTGGTGGTGGCGCGGCAATTGCCCACCGAGTTTGCCGCATCGCTGCGCCAGCTCAAGGCGGCCATGCGCGAGCTGAAGCCGGCGATCGTGCTCGGTGTGGGCCAGGCTGGCGGGCGCGCGCAACTGTCGCTGGAGCGGGTGGCCATCAACCTGCAGGATGCGCGCATGCCGGACAATGCCGGCGCGCAACCGATCGACGAGCCGGTGATTGCCGGCGCGCCGGCCGCCTGTTTCAGCACGCTGCCACTCAAGGCGATGCTGGCGGCGCTGCACGAGGCCGGCATCCCGGCGGCGATTTCGCACAGTGCCGGCACCTATGTCTGCAACCACATCGCTTACGCCATGCTGCATCTGGCGTCGAAACGAGGCGGCGTGCGCGCCGGTTTCATCCACATTCCCTATCTGCCCGCACAGGCAGCGCGTCTGCGCGACGTGCCCAGCATGGCGCAGGCAGACGTCGAACGTGGACTGCTGATCGCGCTGCGTGTGGCAGCCACCGTGACCGTGGATCGCAAGCTCGCCGGCGGAAGCCTCGATTGAAAGTCGGCCTTCAGGCAACTTCCCGCACCAAAAAGCCCGCGAATGACTTCGCGGGCTTTTTGGTGTTGCCTGTCTCGCTGTTACGTTGTCACGAGACTCAGATTCCGCCGCCGTAGCCACCGCCACCCGCGTGATTCTGCTCCGGTGGTGCCTCGACCGGCGCGCGCTTGTGGTAGTCCTCCAGCTTGCGCGCCTTGGTGTTGACTGCGCTGATCTCGGTCAGCCGCCCCTTCTTGTCGAAAAAGTAGGCGCGGAAACCGTAGTCGATCGACATGCGCGCCAGATACTGCAGGTGCTTCTTGCCGACCTTGGCGTCATCACTGTCAATCAGCAAGACCTTCTTGGGCAGGTGGCCCTGGTCGCGCAGATAAGCGAAATGGCTGCCGGCGTCCGTCGCCGAGAGCACCGCACCGTCGATCAGAAACTGGCCATCCTTGTACGCCTGCATGGTCACGTCGAACTGACCGTTCATCGATGCCGCCAGATGTTGTTGTTGCTTGACCTCGCCACGGTGACAGCCGGCCAGCACAAGGACGCTGCCCAGCATCATCGCGGCGGTCGCACGGACCAGCAAGGTGGAAATTCGGCTCATGCAGCTCTCCTGGAAAGGCAGTCAGTTCAGCGACGAAGTCTAGCAGCCTGCCGGGCCGCGGACGGTCGCTCCGGCGCTCCGTTCAGGCAAACGTGCTCAAGTGCGCGGCAGGGTCACGCCTTGCTGGCCCTGGTACTTGCCGCCGCGATCCTTGTAGCTGGTCTCGCACTCCTCGTCGGATTCGAGGAACAGCATCTGCGCCACGCCCTCGTTGGCGTAAATTTTTGCAGGCAACGGCGTGGTGTTGGAGAATTCCAGCGTCACGTGGCCTTCCCACTCCGGCTCCAGCGGCGTCACGTTGACGATGATGCCGCAGCGCGCGTAGGTGCTCTTGCCCAGACAGATCGTCAGCACCTTGCGCGGGATACGGAAAAACTCGATCGTGCGCGCCAGCACAAACGAGTTGGGCGGGATGATGCACACGTCCGCCTCGACATCGACGAAGCTGGACGGATCGAACGCCTTCGGGTCGACGATAGTCGAATTGATGTTGGTGAAAATCTTGAACTCGCGCGCGCAGCGCACGTCGTAGCCATAGCTGGAGGTGCCATAGGACACCAGTTTCACGCCATCGCGCAGTTTGACCTGGCCAGGCTCGAACGGCTCGATCATGCCGTGCTCCTGCGCCATGCGGCGAATCCATCTGTCGGGCTTGATGCTCACGCTGACTCCAGTTCGGTGGCGGCCCGGCAAGCGGGCGCAAAACGGCGAAAATACATGCTCGACCCACCATGATGCCAGCACCACGGCCTCAGGCGCGGCATCAGGCCTGTTCGCAGGGCCTGTGAATGCCAAACACCGAAAACTGAACGCCGCACACTGCAGTCATGCAGCCGGTACCCCCTGCACCACGATCTTGCCCAACCCCAGTGACTTGTTGCGTGGCAGGCGCGACAGTCGTCCGGCGGTGTTGCGGGCGATCTCGCGGTAACGGGCCGCCAGATCGGAATCCGGCATCGCCACCACGGTCGGGTTGCCACCGTCGGTCTGTTCGCGGATGCGGATATCCAGCGGCAGCGAGCCCAGGTACGGCACGTTGTATTGCTCCGCCATGCGCGCGCCGCCGCCCTGGCCAAAGATGTGTTCTTCGTGACCGCAGTTCGAGCACACGTGGGTGGCCATGTTCTCCACCACGCCGAGCACCGAAACCTCGACCTTCTCGAACATCTTCAGTGCCTTGCGGGCGTCCAGCAAGGCAATGTCCTGCGGCGTGGTGACAATCACCGCACCCGCCACCGGCACCTTCTGCGCCAGCGTGAGCTGGATGTCGCCGGTGCCCGGCGGCAGGTCGATGATGAGGTAGTCAAGCTGCTCCCAACGGGTATCGGTAAGCAATTGCATCATTGCCTGGGTCACCATCGGGCCGCGCCAGATCATCGGCGTGTCGGCCTCGACCAGAAAGCCGATCGACATCACCGGCATGCCATGGGCCTGCATCGGGATGATGCTCTTGCCGTCGGGCGAGGCCGGCTTGCCGCTGACGCCAAGCATGGTCGGCTGGCTGGGGCCATAGATGTCCGCATCCAGCACGCCGACCTTCGCGCCCTCGGCCTGCAGCGCCAGCGCCAGATTGGCGGACACCGTGGACTTGCCCACACCCCCCTTGCCGGAGGCCACCACGATGATGTTTTTCACGGTAGGCAATGGACCCAGCGTGCCCTGTACCTTGTGCACGTGAATGCGACTGGTGATCGAGACCGCGGCGGACTCGATCGCGGCGTTGGCCTGCAGCGCTTCGCGCACGCGCGCGCCGATCGCCTCGATCGCGCCGGCCGCCGGATAACCCAGTTGCAGGTCGACCGAGACTTTCGCCCCGTCGACGCCGATCGCCCGCACCGCCTGGTCCATCGTGGCGCCGGTGTGTGAGTCGGTCAGCCCGCCAAGGATCTGGCGCACCAGGGCTTCGTTCGCCTGTGTCATGTCGGCTCGGTCGTGATGGAGGGAAGCGCCCATTATGCCAGCGGCCCCGGATCGCTCGGCTGACGTAGATCAGTGCTCGGTCCGCAGCTGAGCCAGCCTCGCCGCTTTCCGCAATGCAGCTTGACGGCTCCCCCAAAGCTCGCCAGTCTCGACTCCATACGCTTTCGTACGGGAGTAACACCATGAAGCTTGCGTTTCGTTTCGCCATTGCCACCAGTCTGCTGTTCGCTGCCGGCGCCGCGATTGCCGCCACCGACACCCCGGTCGGCACCTGGAAGACCATCGACGACGATACCCACCAGGCCAAATCGATCGTCGAGATCACCGACCACAACGGCGAGCTGCAAGCGCACGTCGTCAAGCTGCTCAACCGCAGCCCGGCAGACATCGCCCGCGATGGCGAGGTGGCCCTGTGCAAGAAATGCGACGACGAACGCAAGGACAAACCGGTCGAAGGGATGAATATCATGTGGGGCGTGCACAAAGACGGCGACGTGTGGGACGGCGGCCACATCCTCGACCCCAAGAACGGCAAGGTCTACAAGGTCAAGCTCTCGATGCTCGATGGCGGCCAGAAACTCAATGTACGCGGCTTCATCGGTTTTTCCCTGCTCGGTCGCTCGCAGCAATGGGAACGCCAGCCCTGACCAGCGCCCGACCGACCGCCCGATGAAAAGCGCGCTTCGGCGCGCTTTTTCGTCTCGGCCGCAACGCCAGGAACGCGGCGACCGGTTTGGACGGCCATGCCATAATGCGCAGTCATTCCGGAATTGTGCCCTCCATGTCCCGTCGCCTGCTCGTCACCCACGCCCTGCCCTACGCCAACGGCCCGCTCCACCTGGGCCACATGCTGGGTTACATCCAGACCGATATCTGGGTACGTGCGCAGCGGATGATGGGCAACGAAGTGCATTTCGTGGCAGCGGACGACGCCCACGGCACCCCGATCATGCTTGCGGCCGAGAAGGCTGGCATGACGCCGGAAGCCTACATCGCGCAGATTCGCGCCGGGCACGAGGCAGATTTCAGGGCCTTCCATTTCAGCTTCGACCATTACCACACCACCCATTCATGCGAGAACCGCGAGCTGGCCTCGCTGATCTATACCCGGCTGCGCGATGGCGGGTATATCGCCAAACGCACGATCAAGCAGCTGTTCGACCCGGAAAAGGAAATGTTCCTGCCGGATCGCTACATCAAGGGCATCTGCCCGAACTGCGGCACGCCCGACCAGTACGGCGACAATTGCGAAAATTGTGGTGCCACCTACGCGCCGACCGACTTGCTCAATCCCACCTCGGTGATGTCCGGCGCCAAACCCGAGCTGCGCGATTCGGAACACTACTTTTTCGAGCTGTCGAAATTCGAGCCACTGCTGCGTGACTGGTTCGCCGGCAAGTTCACCCACGGCAAGCCCGTGGCCAACAGCGGCGTGGCAGCCAAGCTGCGCGAATGGCTGGATGGCGGACTGAAGGATTGGGACATCTCGCGGGACGCGCCTTATTTCGGTTTTCCGATCCCCGACGCGCCGGGCAAGTTCTTCTATGTGTGGCTGGATGCACCGGTCGGCTACCTGGCCAGCTTCAAGGCGCTCTGTGACCAGCCCGGTTCGACCCTGAAGTTCGATGACTTCCTGGGCGCCGACAGCACTGCCGAGATGCACCACTTCATCGGCAAGGACATCATCAACTTCCATGGCCTGTTCTGGCCGGCCATGCTGCATGGCGCAGGTTTCCGTACGCCGACCGCGCTGCACGTCAACGGTTACCTGACCGTGAATGGCGCCAAGATGTCGAAGTCGCGCGGCACCTTCATCCAGGCGCGTACCTATCTCGACGCGGGCATTCATCCCGAGTTCCTGCGCTACTACTTCGCTACCATGCTCAGCGAGGCACCAGTGGATGTGGACCTCGACCTGAAGGCATTCGAGGAGCGCATCAACTCGCATCTGATCGGCAAGTGGGTAAACATCGCCAGCCGCACCGCCGGCTTCTTGCAGAAACATTTCGACGGCGAGCTGGCCGATCACTTCGAGCCCGGGGAATCGGAACTTTGGCGTGTGCTGCAGTCGCACTACGATGACATACCCAAGCTCTACGAATACGGTGAGTTTGCCGAAGTCACGCGTAAATTCGTATTGATGGCCGACCTTGTAAACGGCTACATAGCAGACAAAGCCCCGTGGGTGCTGGCCAAGGATGAGGCGCGCCGCCACGAACTGCAGCAGGTCTGCACGCTGGCGCTGCATGGATTCCGTCTTCTTTCTGGAGTCCTCAAACCATTGCTTCCGGCCACCGTCGCCGCCGCCGAACAATTTCTTGCCGCCCCCATTGCCAGTTTCGATGATGCTTGCCGCGAACTGCATGGGCACGTCGTCAACCCTTTTCAGCCCCTGCTGGCACGCATCGATCCCAAGCGCATCGAGGCGATGGTCGAAGCATCGAAGGACTCGCTCGGCGCCTTGCCTGAGCCACCCAAAGTTCCAAAGAAGAAATTCATGAATGACGCCGCCAAACCCGCCACGACGCCAGTTGCCATCAGTTCACCCACCACCATCAGCATCGACGAGTTCGCGAAACTCGACCTGCGCATCGGCAAGGTCATCGTTTGCGAGCTTGTGGACGGTTCCGACAAGCTGCTGCGCTTCGAACTGGACGCCGGCGAACTGGGCCAGCGCCAGATCTTCTCCGGCATCCGCGCCGCCTATGGCGAACCGCAGAAGCTGGTGGGCCGCAACGTGGTCTTCATCGCCAACCTGGCACCACGCAAGATGCGGTTCGGCCTGTCCGAAGGCATGATCCTGTCGGCCGGCAACGGTGGCAGCGATCTGCTTTTGCTCGACGTCGACCCAGGCGCCAAGCCAGGTGCGACGGTCAAATAACCGCCGCACCGAGCGCACCGGGACGAGCTCCCGTTCATCGCAGCACGTGCGTCAAGCCAGGTCGCTGGCGTTCCGGATGATCTTGCCCACCAGCCCATAGGCCTGCGCATCTTCGGCCGACATCCAATAGTCGCGTTCGGTGTCCTTGGCGATGCGCTCGTAGGTTTGCCCGGTCTCCTGCGCAAAGATCTCGTTGAGACGCTTGCGCATGCGGATGATCTCGCGCGCATGGATCTCGATCTCGCTGGCCGAACCACCGGCGCCGCCAGAGGGTTGGTGCAACAGGAAGCGCGTGTTGGGCAGACTGAAGCGGTTTTCATGCTTGACCGCGGCATAGATCAATGCACCGGCGCTGGCGACCCAGCCGGTGCCGACGATCCGCACCTCCGGCTTCACGAACTTGATCAAGTCGTAGATGGTATCGCCGGACTCGACGTGACCGCCCTGACTGTTGATGAAGATCGTGATCGGGTCATCGCCGTCGTATTGCAGCGCCAGCATGCGTGCGGTGACGCGCTCGGCCAGCTTCTGGTCGATGCTGCCATAGATGAGAATGGTGCGCGCCTTGAACAGGCGATCCTCGATCTGCGGCGGGCGCTTCTCCGGTGGCGCCGATTTGGCGTCCTCGTCGAGAGTGGCGATAGTGTGATCGTTGATGGACATGCCTGATTCCTCGGGTGTTCGTGTCAGATTGCCGGTATCGCCCGCGTTGTCTGCAGAGGTGATGGGGATCGGTGCAAGTTCAAGCCATCGATGCGCCGCCGGATTGCGCCACAATATGGCATACATGGCCACCGAACCTTCCACCCTGGCGGCACAGATCGACGCGCTGCTGCCGCAGACGCAATGCGAGCAGTGCGGCTACCACGGCTGCCGGCCGTATGCCGAGGCGATCGCCCGCGGTGAGGCGCAGATCAACCAGTGCCCGCCGGGCGGCGCGGCGGGCATCGCGAAGCTGGCCGCGCTACTCCAACGCCCGGTGCTGCCGCTGAATTCCGAACAGGGCGTCGAGACGCCGCGGATGCTGGCGCGTATTGTCGAGGCCGACTGCATCGGCTGCACCAAGTGCATCCAGGCTTGCCCGGTCGACGCCATCGTCGGCGCATCAAAGCTGATGCACACGGTGCTTGTGGACGACTGTACCGGCTGCGAATTGTGCGTCGCCGCCTGCCCGGTCGACTGCATCGAGCTGGTGCTGATGCCACTCGAACAGATCGACCAGCATCATGCCGAGGCGGCCCGCACCCACTTCAAGCGCCGCGAAGCGCGCCTGGCGCACGAACACGCCGAGCGCGACGTCGAACTGGCCGCACGCAAGGCCGCCCTCGACGGTGACACGCAGCGCAACCCGGTACAGGAGGCGCTGGCGCGTGCCGCGGCAAAGAAGCCCAGGCCGACACCATGAAACGCGTCGACGTCATCGACATGTTCATGCGGTTGCGCGAACTCGACCCGCATCCCGCCACCGAATTGATCTACACCACGCCATTCGAATTGCTGGTGGCAGTGGTGCTGTCGGCGCAGGCCACGGACGTCGGCGTGAACAAGGCGACCCGCCGACTCTACCCGGTAGCCAACACGCCACAGGCCATTTTCGATCTGGGCGAAGACGGGCTGAAGCGCTTTATCAGCACCATCGGCCTGTTCAATGCGAAGGCGAAGAACGTGGTCGCGTTGTGCCGACTGCTGCTGGACCAGCACGACGGCGAGGTACCGCGCAGCCGCGAGGCGCTGGAGGCGCTGCCCGGCGTGGGCCGCAAGACTGCCAATGTGGTGCTCAACGTGGCGTTCGGCGAGCCGACCATCGCGGTCGACACGCATATCTTCCGGGTTGCCAACCGTACCGGGCTGGCGCCGGGCAAGAACGTGCGCATCGTGGAAGACAAGCTGCTCAAGGTGATCCCGCCAGAGTTCCGCCCGGATGCTCACCACTGGCTGATCCTGCATGGTCGCTACGTATGCAAGGCGCGCAAACCCGATTGCCCGCACTGCGTGATCCGCGACTTGTGCAGCTACAAGCACAAGACACTGCCCGACTGATTGATCGGGTGCGTTGAGCAGTCACGCTGATCACGCCTGGCAAGCGCCCAATGTCAGTCGACTCTGAAAGCTCCGCGGTTCACCCGACAACGGATCAATGAAAGCCAGGCTTTGCGCCAGCAGCTTCAGCGGCCGCAGATAGTCGTCTGCCGCCGGTTCCGCCAGCTCGGGATAGAGCGGATCGTTGAAGAGTGGCGCGCCCAGCGCTGCCATGTGCACCCGCAATTGATGCTTGCGCCCAGTGACCGGATACAGCGCGTAGCGCCAGCAGGCCTCGCCACGCTCGATCACCTCAATCCGGGTTTCGCTGTTGGGCTCGCCGTCGGCCTCCCCCATGCGGAAGAACGGCTCGCCGCGGACGATGCGCGAGCGCCGCCACAAGGGGAACCTCAACGCGGGCAGCGGCGGCGCCAGCGCTTCGTAGCGCTTGTCGATCCGACGTTCGCGAAACAAGGCCTGATACGCAGCACGGCTGGCCGGGTGGGCCGAGAACAGCAGCAGTCCCGCAGTCGCCCGATCGATCCGGTGCAGCGGCACCAGTTGTGGATTGTCCAGGCGCCGGACCAGCCGCCGCAGCAAGGTCTGCTCGACAAACCTGCCGACCGGCGCCACCGGCAGGAAATGCGGCTTGTCGACAACCACCAGGTGTGCATCCACGTGCACCATCGTCTCGGTGAACGGAATCGGCGTCTCGTCGATGACCTCGCGATAATAATGAATGCACAGCCCCGGCCGATACGGCGCGTCTGCGACGATCGCCACGCCGTGCCCGTCCAGCACCCGCCCACGCGTGATTCGATCCAGCCACTGCTCGCGACGGATCGCCGGGAAGCAACCGCACAGCGCGTCCAGCACACTCATCCAGTCCCGCGCCGGCAGATGGACGGTACTGGCGTGGCTTTCACGATGGAACGGCGGACTTGGCATCAGCACGCCAGTCTAACGGAGCGTGAGCGCGTACAATGCGGGGTTTATTTCCCGCGACATCCGGCATGGCACTGAACGCCACCATCCACAAGGTCGAACTGCAAGTCAGCGACATGGACCGGCATTACTATGCCACCCATGCACTGACCCTCGCGCGGCATCCGTCGGAAACCGAAGAGCGGCTGATGGTGCGCTTGCTGGCCTTCGCCCTGTACGCAGATGACCGGCTGGAGTTCGGCAAGGGCCTCAGTGACGAGGATGCGCCGGCGCTGTGGCGCAAGGCGTATACCGACGAGATCGAGCTGTGGATCGACGTCGGCCAACCCGACGAGACGCGTATCCGCAAAGCCTGTGGCCGCTCACGCCAGGTGGTGGTGATCAATTATGGCGGCCATCTCGCAGAGCTGTGGTGGAAAAAGGTCGGCGTTGTGCTGGGGCGCCAGAAGAACCTCACCGTGCTCGACATTCCAGCCGCCACCGTCGGCGGGCTGGTCGCGCTGCTGCAGCGTGGCATGCGCCTGCAGTGCCTGGTCCAGGACGGCCAGCTGCAGCTGATGAACGAGATCGATTCGGTGACGGTCGATCCAGCGATACGCATGGCGCCGACTGAAACCGTAAGCTGACCCGATTCGTCCTGCCCATCTGCCATCTACCCGTTGGAGTCACCCATGCGCTGGTTGCTGCCCCTGCTCGCCCTGTTCTCACTCGCTGCCTGCACGGCGGCGCCACCGGCCAAGGCCACTGGCCAAATCGACCAGCTCACCACGATCGACACCAAGGTAGGCACCGGCGCGGAAGCCACCCCCGGCATGAAGGTCACCGTGCAGTACACCGGCTGGCTGTACGACGACGGCGCCAAGGACAAGCACGGCAGCAAGTTCGACAGCTCGCGTGATCACGGCGCACCGTTCACGTTCGAACTCGGCGCGGGCAATGTGATCAAGGGTTGGGACCAGGGCGTAGCCGGCATGCGCGTGGGCGGCAAGCGCACCCTGCTGATTCCGTCTTCGCTGGGCTATGGCGCGCGTGGCGCCGGCGGTGACATCCCGCCAAACGCCTCGCTGGTGTTCGAGGTCGAACTGGTTGGCGTCGACGCGGACTGAAACTCCGAATGGGGATTCGGGATTCGGGATTCGCAAAAGCTGAAAGCCCAGGGCATCGTGCGCGAGACAGCCCTGCACGAGGATGATGATCGTGCTCGGCGCAGGCCCGCTTCTGCATGCCAATCGCCAGCCACCAAATCTCGGCGGTCCCTTCGCAGATATTGGCATCGTGATTGAGCGTCCCGGCGGAAGCTGTCGCTCGGCAGCTTGCTGGAGCGCGGGCAGGCTTCAGCGCAATCCCGTTTCGGCCCGCGCAATGACGAGCCGCTGGATCTCGCTGGTGACTTCGTAAATCTCGGTGATCTTGGCGTCGCGATTGAGCGTTCCAGCGAAAGCTGTCGAACGGCAGCTTGCTGGAGCGCGGGCAGCCTTCAGCGCAATCCTGTTTCCGCTCGTGCGATCACCAAGCGCTGGATCTCGCTGGTTCCCTCGTAGATCTCGGTGATCTTGGCATCGCGAAAGTAGCGCTCCAACGGCATTTCTTTGGAGTAGCCCATGCCGCCGTGGATCTGCACCGCCTGATGAGTGATCCACATCGCCGCCTCCGACGCCACCAGCTTGGCCACCGCCGCTTCGGTGCCGAAGCGACCGCCATGCTGCTCCGCCTCACTTTTGGCCCAGGCCGCGCGCAGGGTCAGCAGGGTCGCCGCATCCAGCTTGCACTTCATGTCGGCGATCTTGGATTGGGTCATCTGGAACATGCCGATCGGCCGGCCGAACGCCTTGCGGTCACGCGACCACGCCAGCGTGGCGTCGTAGGCTGCACGGGCAATGCCCACCGCCTGCGAGGCGATGCCGATGCGGCCGGCGTCGAGCACGCCCATCGCGATCGAGAAACCCTTGCCCTCCGCACCCAGCAGATTCTGCCCCGGCAGCAGATAATCGGTGAACTCGATTTCGCAGGTGGCCGAAGCGCGGATGCCCAGCTTGGGCTCGGTCTTGCCCGCATGGAAGCCCGGCAACCGGGTATCGATGATGAAGGACGACACGCCCTTGGCGCCGATACCTGGCGTGGTGATCGCAAACAGCACGATATAGCGTGCTACCGGGCCGGAGGTGATCCAGCTCTTCTTGCCGTTGATGACCCAGTCACCATCAGCATTTTTGGTGGCGCGGGTGTGCATGGCCGAGGCATCGGAGCCGGACTGCGGTTCGGTCAGCGCATACGCACCGATCGCCTCGCCCGTGGCAATCGCGCGCACGCAAGTCTGCTTCTGCTCTTCGGTGCCGTGCTTGAGAATGCCGTTGCAGACAAGCGAATTGTTCACCGACATGATGGTCGAGGTCGCCGCGTCGGCGGCGGCGATCTCGATCATCGCCAGCGCATAGGCGATCGAATCCATGGCGGCGCCGCCGTACTCCGCCGGCACCTCGATACCCATCAGACCGAGCCGACCCATCTCGCGGATGTTGTCCAGTGGAAACTCGCCCTTGGCATCGAATTCGGCCGCCACCGGCGCGATGCGCTTTTGCGCAAAGTCGCGGGCAATCGACTGGATCGACAGCTGGTCTTCAGTGAAGCTGAAATCCATGGGGAGGGTTCCTGGATGGCGAAAGCCGACCATTTTAACCGCGAAAACGAGACATTCGGCGACCGACGCCACCGACCTGCCCGCACCGCGACGCTTGACGCATTGACTAGCGACGCCTAGCCTCTACATCTTTGTATCGCGATACAGGGATGCCGATGGATCTCGCCACTGCCTCAAGCGTGCTCCGACTGCTGGCCGACCCGACCCGGGTACGCCTGCTGGCGCTGCTTGAGCGCGAGGAGCTGACCGTGGCCGAGCTCGCGGCAGTGCTGCATCTGGCGCAGCCGCGCGTCTCGACCCACCTCGCCAAGCTGAAGGAGGCCGGCCTCGTCCGCGACCGCCGCGCCGGGGTCTCTGCTTACTACCGCGCCAACAACGAAGGCGATGAAGCACAACACAATCTGCTCTCCTCGCTGCGCGTCAGCATCGACGACGCGCTGCTGCACGAGGACGCCGCGCGACTGCCCGGGGTGCTGGCCAACCGCGCCCGCGAAGAGGGCTGGGCTGACTCGGTGGCGGGTGACATGGAACGCCATTATTCGCCCGGCCGCACGTGGGAAACCCTGGCCCGTTCGCTGCTGCAACTGCTGGGAACCGGCGACGTACTCGACATCGCCTCAGGCGACGGGATCACCGCCGAGCTGCTGGCGCCACACGCGCACTCCATCGTTTGCGTCGACTCCAGCGAGCGCGTGGTCGACGCCGCCACCAGGCGATTGAAGGCATTCACCAACGTGCGGGTGATCCACGGCGACATGCATGCACTGGAACTGGGTGAGCACCGCTTCGACCTGGTCTTGATGCTGCATGCGCTGACCTACGCCGAACACCCCGCTCAAGCCGTCGCGGAGGCCGCACGCGTATTGTCGCCTGGCGGTCGCCTGTTGGCGGTCACCCTGGGCCAGCATGACCATCGCGCCGTGGTCCAACCGTTCGACCACCGCAACCTCGGTTTCAGCAGCACCCAGCTGGACGGCTACGCGCGCAATGCCGGCCTCGAAGTCCTGAGCAGCAACCGGCTCAGCCGCGAGCGCAAGACACCGCATTTCGAAGTCATCAGTCTGCTGGCGCGCAAGCCCGCTTGAACCCGAACTTTTTCAGAGGATTTGCAATGAGTACCCTGCCCTGGCTTCACCCCGATCGCGTGGAAGCGCTTGAACAGGCGCTGCGGGAGCGCATCCTGATTCTCGACGGCGCCATGGGCACCATGCTGCAGTCGCATCCACTGGACGAGGCGGGCTTCCGCGGCGAGCGCTTCGAGCACGGCCACGACGGCCAGATCCACGATCACGCTGGCGAGTGTGACCTGAAGGGCAACAACGACCTGCTCACGCTGACCCAGCCGGACATCATCCGCGGCGTGCACGACGCCTACCTGGAAGTCGGCGCCGACCTGGTCGAGACCAACACCTTCAACTCCACCCGGATCAGCCAGGCGGATTACAAGCTGCAGCACCTGGCCGGCGAATTGAACCGCGAAGGCGCCAGGCTCGCGCGCGCCGCCTGCGACGCGATGACGGCGAAAACACCGGAGCAGCCACGTTTCGTGATCGGCGTGCTGGGGCCGACCAGTCGCACCGCGTCGCTGTCGCCCGACGTCAACGATCCCGGATTCCGCAACGTCACGTTCGAGGAACTGGTGGAAAACTACACCGAGTCGGCCAACGGCTTGATCGAGGGCGGCGCCGACGTGCTGATGGTCGAGACGATCTTCGACACGCTCAACGCCAAGGCGGCGTTGTTTGCACTGAGCGAGTTGTTCCACCAGCGCGGCGCGCGCCTGCCAGTGATGATCTCCGGCACCATCACCGATCGATCCGGCCGCACGCTGTCCGGACAGACGCCCGAGGCGTTTTACTATTCGGTGTGCCACGCCCGCCCGTTGTCGGTGGGTTTCAACTGCGCCCTCGGCGCCGAAGACCTGCGCCCGCACATCCAGGTGCTGGCCGCTCTCGCCGACTGCCTGGTCAGCACCCACCCGAACGCCGGCCTGCCGAACGCATTTGCCGAATATGACGAGACACCCGAGCACATGGCCGGCGTGATCGGCGACTTCGCCCGCGACGGCTTGCTGAACCTGGTCGGTGGCTGCTGCGGCACCACCCCGGAGCACATCAAAGCCATTGCGGAGGCAGTGCGTGGCTACCCGCCGCGTGCCTTGCCATCCACCCTTGAAGCGGAGGCCGCATAAATGGCCCGCCACACCCGTTTGTCCGGCCTTGAGCCGCTGGTGGTCACACCCGAACTGCTGTTCATCAATATTGGCGAGCGCACCAACGTCACCGGCTCCGCTCAATTCAAGAAGCTGATCAAGGAAGATCGCTACGACGAGGCAGTTGAAGTCGCCCGCCAGCAGGTGGCCAGCGGCGCCCAGGTCATCGATATCAACATGGACGAGGGCCTGATCGACTCCGAAGCGGCGATGACCCGCTTCGTCAACCTGATCGCGTCCGAACCGGATATCGCCCGCGTGCCGTTCATGATCGACTCGTCCAAGTGGACGGTCATCGAATGCGGCCTGCGCTGCCTGCAGGGCAAGGGCATCGTCAACTCGATCTCGATGAAGGAAGGCGAGGAACTGTTTCTCGAACAGGCGCGCAAGGTGCGCCAGTACGGCGCCGCCGCCGTGGTGATGGCGTTTGACGAGGAAGGCCAGGCCGGCACGGTCGAACGCAAAGTGTCGATCTGCGCGCGCGCCTACAAGCTGCTGACCGAAACGCTGGACTTCCCGCCGGAAGACATCATCTTCGACCCCAACATCTTCGCCATCGCCACCGGCATCGAAGAGCACAACAACTACGCCGTCGCCTTCATCGATGCCACGCGTGAGATCAAGCGGTTATTCCCCGATTGCCACATCTCCGGCGGCGTCTCCAACGTGTCGTTCTCGTTCCGCGGCAACGATACGGTGCGCGAGGCGATCCACTCGGTGTTCCTGTATCACGCGATTCGCGCCGGCATGGACATGGGCATCGTCAACGCCGGCTCGCTGGCAATCTACGACGAGCTCGACCCGGAGCTGCGCGAGCACGTCGAGGACGTGGTGCTGAACCGCCGCGAAGACGCCACCGAGCGCTTGCTGGAGATCGCCAGCCGCTTCAGGAAGGGCAAGGGCGAGGTCGTGGTGGAGACATTGGCCTGGCGCGAAAAGGACGTGCGCGCCCGGATCAGCCACGCTTTGGTACACGGCATCGATCAATTCGTGGTGCAGGACACCGAGGAGGCGCGCCAGCTTTCGACCCGTCCGCTCGACGTGATCGAAGGCCCGTTGATGGACGGCATGAATGTGGTTGGCGATCTGTTTGGCGCCGGCAAGATGTTCCTGCCGCAGGTGGTGAAATCCGCCCGCGTGATGAAGAAGGCGG
>JBDTKM010000118.1:0-22616 GCA_039935315.1 Rhodanobacter sp.
GGCTTCATGAATGGCGCCAATTTCCAAGGTGGTCCATCCGATCACTACGCCGCCCAGACCACCAGCTACGACTACGATGCCGCACTGGACGAAGCCGGTCGGCCCACCCCCAAGTTCGCCCTGTTCCGCGACGTGATCGCCCGGGCCACCGGCCAGGTTCCCCCGCCATTGCCGGCGCCCACGCCGTTCATGAACTTGCCGGCGATCACGCTGCGCGAGTCGGCCTCGCTATGGGACAACCTGCCGACGCCGATCCACGTCGAGCAGCCGGCGCCGATGGAGCAGTTCGGTCAGGACTACGGTTACATCCTCTATCGCACTCAGGTAAGCGGTCCGATCAAGGGCCAACTGTATCTGGGCGAAGTGCGCGACTACGCCGCGGTGTATCTGGACCAGGTCGCGGTGGGTACGCTGGACCGACGCCTGAAACAGGAGACATTGCCGATTGCGGTTGGCGCGGGCAAGCACACGCTGGATATCCTGGTGGAGAACACCGGCCGCATCAATTACGGCCCGCACCTGGCCGATGGCCGCGCCGGCCTGGTAGCTCCGGTGTGGCTGGCGGGCAGGCAACTGCAAGGCTGGCAGGTCTATCCGCTGCCGCTGCCTTCGCCCGATGCGCTGCATGGCTGGACCTCGGCGCCGGTGGCCGGGCCGGCGTTCCATCGCGCGCATTTCCGCGTCGACCGTCCGGCCGATACCTATCTCGACGTCAGCGCGTTCGGCAAGGGCGCGGCCTGGGTGGACGGGCGCAACCTGGGGCGCATCTGGGACATCGGTCCGCAGCGCTCGCTGTACCTGCCGGGCCCGTGGCTCAAGCGCGGCGACAACACGCTGGTGATCTTCGATTTGCAGACCCGGCATGACGCCCAGGTCCGCGGCACGCCGCAGCCGGTGTGGTGATCGCCGGCGCGCTGACGATGCACGCTCGCGCGCACCCGTTGCCGGCAGTCCGTACAGCGCACACGCGACGTGGTGTGGGTGTGCGGCGGCTCAGGCGGGGCTTGTCAGTCTCAGCGCTTGGCCTGATCCGACACGTCGAACAACTTGAACTCGCGGATATGCGCCGTGCTCACGCTGGACAGAATGTTCAACCGCACCTTGCTCGCAGTGACCGGGGCGAACTGATCGATCTTCATGTGGCCGATCGCCTCGGCGGCGATCACCGTCTTCCAGCCACCGTCGACCCAGGCCTGGATGGCGTACTTCTGCACGTGCTGGCCGGCGTTCAACCATTCCATGCTCATCGCGTGGTTGAAGGTGACCGGTTGGGCAAAGTCCACTTCCAGCTGTGCGTGGTGGGAATCCTTCGGCGCGGACCAGAACGTGTCGCCATCGTCATCCAGTGCGGCGGCGGTGTTGGCATCGGTGGGCAGATGGTGATGGGCCAGGTCGTGGTCGTTGCCGTAGCGTGCCTGCAGCGCTGCGCCGAACTCTTTCAGGCGCGCCACGTCGGCAGTCGGCAGCAGGCCGTGCCGGTTGGGTGCGATGCCCAGCATCAGCTGCCCGCCTCGGCCCACGCTGTTCTCCCAGATGTCCATCAGCTCGGCCGTACTCTTCAGTGTCTGGTCGCTGTCCGGATGCCAGAACCACTGCAGCGTGTGCAGCGGCGTGTCCACTTCCACCGGGCGCCAGCGCAGTTCGCCGCGGCGGTCGAGCACGTTCCAGTTCTCGCCCCGGATATGGCCGTCTTCCTGTCCGACCCAGCGGATGTCGCCATAGGCGAACAGCGCGACGTCGGCGAATACCATCGTGTTGGGCTGGTAGGTACGCAACTCCTCGATGTATTTCTTGAAGTCGTAGACATGGCCAGCACTGCCGGCGCCATCGAGCCACCACTCGACCAGCGGGCCGTAGTGCTGCACCAGTTCGTCCATTTGCGCGAGGTAGTATTTGTCGTATGCCTTGGCGTCGGCGTAGCGCGGTTCGTGGCGATCCCACGGCGACAGGTAGATGCCGAACTCCATGCCTTGTTTGCGCACAGCCTGCTCGGTCATCCGCACCAGGTCGCCCTTGCCGTGCAGCCACGGGCTGTTCTTCACCGAGTAATTGCTCTGATCGGTGGGCCACAGCGCGAAGCCGTCGTGGTGCTTGGCCACCAGCACCAGGTAGCGCGCCCCGGCGGCCTGGGCGGCACGCGCCCACTGGGCGGGATCGACGTGATCGGGGTTGAACACGCTGGGGCTGGCCGTACCGTCGCCCCATTCGCGGTCCAGGAACGTGTTGGTGCCGAAATGCACGATGACGCCGAACTCGAGGTCTTGCCAGTGGATTTGCTGCGGCGATGGTTTGACGTCGGAAAAGTTCTCTGCGGCAGCGCTGCCGATCCACAGTGCGACGCAGGCACAGGCGGACTGACGCAGGAGACGGGAGGCAATCGGCATGGCGTAACTCCATCGGAAAATATATTTTTATGGACGTAAAAGCTTCCATATGAATCTCACCATTAGAGGTTGCGACTAGCGCTCATGTCAATCACGAAATTCGATTTTTCCACGGCAGTCCGATCGATGCTCTGTCTTGGCCTCGTGCTGCTCGGCGTTCCTCCGCCAGCATCGGCCGCCGGCGCGGATGCGATCGTCCTGAGCGAGTTCATCAGCGCCACACCACCGACCGCGCAGAGCCACGCCTCGACGATAGTCGAGACGCCGGCCGGGCTGGTAGTGGCCTGGTTCGGCGGCAAGCATGAGCGCGATCCCGGCGTGGGGATCTGGTTGGCGCGGCAGCTGAACGGGCACTGGAGCCGGCCGCTCGAGGTGGCCGACGGACGGCAACCGGATGGCACCCGTCAACCCAGCTGGAATCCCGTGTTATTTCGTCCGCGCGGCGGTCCGTTGATGCTGTTCTACAAGGTCGGCCCCGACCCGCAGCACTGGTGGGGCATGCGCAAGACATCGCAGGATGACGGTGCACACTGGTCGGCGGCGCAGCGGCTCCCCGATGGTGTGCTCGGCCCGATCAAGGACAAGCCCGTGCAGTTGGCCGACGGCAGCATCGTCAGCCCTTCCAGCACCGAACTCGGTCGCTGGCGCATCCACTTCGAGCGTTCCGAGGATGGCGGCAGAACCTGGGCCATTGGCGCGCCGATCGCCAACCCGCAGGCGATCGAGGCGATCCAGCCGAGCCTGCTGCCATGGAGCGAGGGCAACCTGCAGGCGATCGGCCGGACCCGGCAGAACCACCTGTTCACGACACGCTCGCACGACGGCGGGCGCAGCTGGTCGGTGTTGAAACTGCTCGACGTGGCGAACCCGAATTCAGGTATCGACGCGGTCGTGCTGCGCGACCATCGTGCCGTGCTGGTCTACAACCCCACCCATCATGGCAAGGACTGGTGGGATGGCCGTGGCACGCTCGCTGTCGCCATCTCCCGCGACGGCAGGCATTGGAAGAACGTACTCACCCTGGAGCACGCGCCCCACGCGGAGTTCTCCTACCCGGCGACGATCCAGACCAGTGATGGCATGGTGCACATCGTGTACACATGGAAGCGGCTGCGGATCAAGCATGTGGTGATTGATCCGGCGAAGCTCTGAAGCGTTGCGGCGGCCTGGCTGTGGGCGCGACGGCGTCAGGATGGCCATTCGCCGCCGGCAACGGGAGCTTCAGGGCATCGTTAACGTGTTGTTGCTGCGATCAGCATCGGGCAGCGCCAGCGCCGGATCGATGACGACCGAGGTCGCCTTGCGCGTGCCATCGACGTGGATCACGTAGCTGTGGTGCTGCATCCAGGTTTCCCACGGCACGCGGATGTCCTGTTTGCTGCCGTCGTCCCAGGTCACCTCGAGCGTGGCCGGCAGCACCAGCTGGTCGAGGTTGGCCACGGTGACATCGAGGCCCTTGCGGTAGTCGCCGTCGGTATAGGCGGCTTTCTGCACGGCCAGGTCCAGTTGCCAGTTGTGCTCGAACCAGCCGCGCCAGAACCAGCCCAGGTCCTCACCGGTCTCGCTTTCCATGAAGCGGAAGAAATCTGACGGGCTCGGGTGCTTGTAGGCCCAGGTGGCGATGTATTTGCGGAACGCCGGATCGAAGCGTTCCGGGCCGATGATCTGCTCGCGCAGCAGGACCAGGCCGAAGGCCGACTTGAAGTAGGTGATCGGATGGCGGTATTTCTCCGGCACCGCATCGGCGTAGGCCAGCGGCGGGGGTGCGCCGGCATCCTTCAGGATGGTGGCGATCTGCTCGGCCGGCGTGCCCTTGCCCGGGGCGTACTCGCTGTCCCGTTTGGGCGCGAACTTGCCGCCATCGAATGCCTCGGCTTCGTAGACGTCGACAAAGGTGTTGATGCCCTCGTCCATCCAGGCGTCGCGGCGCTCGTTGCTGCCCACGATCATCGGGAACCAGGTGTGCCCGATTTCATGGGCGATCAACATCCGCAAGACGGCGTCAGCGGCCTTCTTGGAGTCGAAGGTGATGCCCGGGTACTCCATGCCGCCGGCGGTGCCGGCTTCGTTGATGGCCACCGGGTAGGGGTATGGGTAGTAGGTGCGCGAGAAGAACTCGACCGACTTCTTCAGATCCTGCGTGGCGACGCCCCAGGCCTTGTCGCCGGCGCTTTCGACCGGATAGGCCGACATCGCCAGCGCGGTCTTGCCGTCTGGCAGGTTGATGCGCGCCGCATCCCAGAGGTAGGCCCTGGAGGCGCCAAAGGCCACGTCGCGAGTGTTCTTCATCGCGAAGTGCCAGGTCAGCGTGCCGCCTTGTCGCGGACGGCTGGCCGGATCGGCAACCTCGGTGGCCGAGCGGATCATCACGGTGGCGTCGCTGTGGCGGGCCTGGTTCAGGCGCGCACGCTCGGTCGCGGTCAACACATCCTGCGGGTTGAGCAGCTCGCCGGAGCCGACCACGAGCATGTCCGAGGGAACGGTGATGCGGTAGTCGAAGTCGCCGTATTCAAGATAGAACTCGCTGTTCAGATAGGGCTGCGTATCCCAGCCACGCAGGTCGTCGTAGACGCACAGGCGCGGATACCACTGCGCCATCTCGAAAATGTCTCCTTGTTGGTTCGCGTTGACGTCGGTGCGCCCGCCGAATTCCCCGGGCACGGTGTAGTCCCAGCGGATATGCAGCTTCAGCTGCCCGCCATGCCCCTTGAGCGCGCTGGGCAGGATGACTTGCATTCGCGTGTCGCTGATCACCCAGTGCGCCTTTTGCAGGCGACCGGAAGCATCCTCCACCTCGATCGCGCGGATGTGTTCGCCACTGGTGAATTGGGTCGGGAACTTGCCGCCACCAAACGCGCCGCGCGCGTCCTTGCGATAGCGGTTCTGCTCGATCTGCAGCCACAGCACGTCGAGCGTGTCCGGGCTGTGGTTGGTATAGGTGATCACCTCGCTGCCGCTGAGCTCGCGGGTGGCCGGATCGAGCTGGGCCTCGATCCGGTAGTCGGCGCGGTTCTGCCAGTACAGCGGCCCGGGTACGCCGCTGGCGGAGCGATAGGCCGTCGCCGGCTGCGGATAGCGGTACGGCGCGAACGTCTGCAGCGGATTGAAGACGGCCGGCGTCGCGTCGGCGGCCAACGCGGGCGCGGCGAGCACTGCGGCCAACGTGGCGACGAGGGAGCAGGTGAGCTTGTTCATGCGGTGCCTTCGAAAGTTGGGATTACGGCTGGCCGCCCCGGCGGACGCGTGCAAGCAGCTCGTGGCAGGCGCCCATTGTGTGGCAATCGGTCTTGCCGGCGGGACTTTTCTCGTCGCCGAACTTGCGGTTGTCGCGGGTGTTGATGCGGTACCCGGGCCCTTGCGGGTGATCGGCGGAATATTCCCGCGCGCAAGGCCCACAGTCGCCCGTACCAGACGGCATAGGTGTGCTCCCCGGTCCGCTCATGCAGCAAGGCTGCGGCGACCAGTGATTCAGTCTGCACACAGAAGTACTTGTCGTCGTCGCAGACGCGGCCTTCCGGGGCGAAGCCAGGCCAGATGCCGCCGTCCGCCGTATCCCAAGCATGCTCCGGCGCGCTGTCGAACAGCCGCTGTGCAGCAGGTGGCAGCCAGTCGTGAATGAGGCCGCGTTCGCGCAAGACGGCGCCATGATCAGCGGCAGTCTGGGCTACTCGGTCTGATCGCCGGGCCGGTAGCCCCAGGGCCGGAACCGGTGCTTGGGATCATCGCGGTGATGGTCCCGGTCGATGCTCCAGTCGGGCCGGTCGTGCGTCCACCCCAGAGCATCGGTCAGCGCCGCCTGCCGACGCGTCATGGGTTTGCCGCTGCCTGCAATACGGTGATGTTGGTCGCGCGCACGAATAGCGTGCGGACGAACGCGCCGTGAAGCCGCAACGCTGCTGCTGGCCAGAAACGGAGCGCCTCGATTTCTGCAATCGCCAGCCCGTTGACGACGCCACTTGTTATGAGCGAGCGCCCTGACCGGCCTGTCGGCGGGCAGCGTCGTCAGAAAATACGCACCCCGAAAGGGCGACTGCGCCAGCATCACGTGCGCGTAGTCGAGTCGCGACGTCACATTTCAGATACGGGATCAGGATGGAATGGCACTTGCTTAAGCTCGTCATCCCCGCGAGGCGCCTTTCAACAGCCGAAGGGCTGGTCAAGCGGGGATCCCATGTGCATTGCCCTGCGTCATAGCCCGAAGCCAATGGATTCCCGCTTTCGCGGGAATGACGACTCCTGGGGGGAATGGCCGTTAAGTACGTGCCATTCGGATCGGGATGTCATTCAGCGCAGCATGCAATCCCCGCATGACCTGAGGTGAGGTTGATGGGTACACCCATCGCCATGGGCTGATCGGTACAGGGTTTACTCGCGCCCGGGACGGACCCGGTCGCATGGGCCGGTGCACGCGGAGTGGCAAAGGCCATGGATGCTGTTCCGTTGGGGTCAGGAAGCAGGTGGTGGGCAGCTGCTTTCGCGAATGACGAGGTGCACCGGTGCGACGGTGCGACGGGTGTGCAACGCGGTGTCGTGCAGGCGTTGCAGCAGCAGTTCGGCGGCCTGGCGGCCGCGCGCACGTGGCGCGGCGACCAGCGTGGTGAGTGGCGGCATGCTCATGGAGGCTTCGGCAATATCGTCGAAGCCGGTGACGGCAAAATCCCGACCCGGTCGCAAGCCGCGTTGGTTCAAGCCCAGCATCAGGCCCAGCGCCACCGCGTCGTTGTAGCAGACTGCCGCGGTCGGTGCCGGCGCGTGCTCGAACAACGCTGCGGTGCTGCCGGCCGCATCAATCCGGGTCGGCGCGCATTCCACCTGCCAGTGCGGTTCTATCGGCAGGCCGGCCATCTGCATCGCCTCGACATAACCGGCGTGGCGTTGATAGCAGGAGCTGGAGTCGCGATGGCCGCCGAAGAACGCGATGCGTCGGTGACCACGCGTAATCAGATGTTCAGTGGCAAGCCGCATGCCGCGCTGGTTGTCCAGCATCAGCAAGTCCCAATGCGCATATTCGGGCAAGTTGCCGCCGGGTTCGCGGTTGAACAGCAGCAGCGGCGTCCGTGGACCCAGCGCGGCCAGCACCTGCTGCGCGTTGCTGCCTTCGGCCGGCGACAGGATGATGCCGGCCGGCCCGTGTTCGATCAGCGAGCCGAGCACCGCCAGCTCCCGCGTCGACGATTCGCTGGTGCAGCCGAGCAGGGTGATGAAGCCGGCATCGCCAACCGCCGCGTCGACGCCCGCGGCGAACTCGGCGAAGAACGGGTTGGCCAGGTCGTTCAGAACGAGCGCGATACTGGAAGATGTGCGCCGGCGCAGATTGGCGGCGGCGCGGTTGTAGACATATCCCTGCCGACGCAGCTCCTCTTCGACCCGCGCGCGGGTGTGCTTGTTCACCAACGGACTGCCGCGCAGCACCAGCGACACCGTGGCGCGCGAGACGGCACATTCGCGCGCGATGTCGTTGATGGTGACCTTGCGATGGACCGGGTGGGTTGTTTCCTTGGCCATGGTCGGCGATGGGCTCATTGGATCGATCAAAAATATAACCCAAGTTGATTGAAGATGACGGCATATTGCGGTGCGGCATGCGCCTTCGGCAAAACGAATGCTATCTTACGAAATAGATCGATCTAAATTTATAAACGAGGGAGTGCTTTTCTCACGGGCTTCCTGCGAGGTCGCTGGCGATACCCATGGGGCAGATGCGGAACGCGGCGCCGGCTCCGGCAGCGGGATCCTGCATGAGGCCTTGAGTCAGGACGACTCCATCATCTGCATCCGGCCCTGGTTCACCTGGACCGACAGCCTGTTCGGCGCGTTGTGCGTCGATCCGGTCACATTGACGAAGCGAACCGTTGCGATGCGCCCGCGCGCCTCGCGCTGCCACGTGGCACAAGACTGTTGAACTTGGAGAAAATGCATGGTCACTCGTCGACAATTCCTGCAGGGCGCCGCCGCACTAGGGCTGCTTGGTCGCCTTGATCCTGCCGCCGCCCTCGCGGCTGCGCGCGACACTGACAAAACGCCGGATGTTGGCCGTGCGATGGCTATGGCTCGCAACGTCTCGCGGCATGTCGACATATTCATCGGCACCGGCGGCCACGGCCACACCTACCCGGGCGCCTCGCTGCCATGGGGCATGGTGCAGCTCAGCCCCGACACCAACAATTACGGCTGGGATGCCTGCTCGGGGTATCACCAGGCCGACGGCTCGATCATGGGCTTCTCGCACACCCATCTCAGCGGCACCGGCGGTGCCGACATGCTCGATGTGCTGGTGATGCCGGCGCAGGGGCCGGTGCTGCTGCAGCCGGGCGCGCGCGGCTTGCCGGATGAGAATTACACCTCACGCTTCGACGGTGCCGCGCATGGCCCGCGGCTCTCGCCCGATGTCGTGGCGCATCCGGGCAAGGGCTATCGCTCGCGCTATGATCGCGCCTCCGAGCACGCCGTGCCCGGCTACTACCGGGTGCAGCTGAGCGACCACGATATCCAGGCCGAGTTGACTGCGACGCTGCGCGCAGGCCTGCATCGTTACACCTTCAGCAAAGGTGGCGACAGCCACTTGCTGGTCGACTTCGCGCACGGCTTCCAGGACAGCCCGGACAAGCCAGCGGGTGTCACCGATGCCGAGTTGCGCCTGATGGGCAACGACACGCTCGTGGGTGGCCGCCGCGTGCATCAGTGGGCCGGCGGGCGCTATATCTATTTTGCGTTGAAACTGTCGCGACCGTTCGCGCACGCCACCCTGTACAGCGAGGACCAGGCATTACCGGATGGCACGGTTACGGCCACGGGAACACATCTGAAAGTCGCCTTGCATATCGACGATGCGGCGAGTGCGCCGCTGCTGGTCAAGGTGGGCATCTCGGCGGTCGACACCGACGGTGCGCTGCGCAACCTGGACGAGGAACTGCCCGGTTGGAATTTCGAGCATGTGCAGCAGGCAGCTGCGGAGGCCTGGGAGCGCGAGTTGTCGCGCATCCACATCGAATCGTCGTCCGCACCCGTCCTGCGCACGTTCTACAGCGCGCTCTACCACACCATGCTGGCGCCGACCCTTTTCAGCGACGTCGATGGCCGTTACCGCGGCATGGATCTGGCGGTGCACGAGCTGCCGCCGAGCCAGCACAACTACAGCACCTATTCGCTGTGGGACACCTACCGCGCACTGCATCCGCTGTACACGCTGTTCCAGCCTGAGCGGGTGCCGGATCTGGTCAATGGGCTGGTACGCATGGCTGCGGAGAGTCCGGCCGGTCCCACGGTGTGGCCGCTGCAAGGGGTGGAGACCGGTACCATGATCGGTTACCACTCGATCGTGGTGATTGCCGAGGCGCACGCGAAGGGCTTCACCGGCATCGACTACGCGAAAGCCTGGCCGATTTATCGCAAGCGTGCGATGGACGACGATTACCGCGGCCTGCCGTACTACCGCAAGCTGGGCTATATCCCCAGCGACAAGGATGGCGAGGCGGTCAGCAAGACCCTCGAATATGCTTATGACGACTGGGCCATGGCACATCTGGCTACTGCCGTCGGCGCCGGGGACGACGCGAAATTGCTGCGCGAACGTTCGCGCAACTACCGCAACGTGTTTGATCGAAAACTCACCTTCGTGCGCCCGCGCGGCGCCGACGGCAAGTGGCTGGAGCCGTTTGATCCGCGTGGCATGGGCCATTCGGAGCAATGGCGCGACTTCACCGAGTCGAACGCGTGGGAGGCCACCTTCCTCAATCAGCACGACTTGTACGCCTACATGCAGCTGTTTGGAGGCGAGCAGGCGTTCGAGCGCAAGCTGGACGAACTGTTTACGACCAGTTCGACACTGCCGGCGGACGCGCCGCCAGATATCGCCGGCATGGTCGGCCAGTATTCGCAAGGCAACGAGCCCAGCCACCACGTCGCGTACCTCTATGCCTATACCGGCGCGCACTGGAAGACGCAGGCACGCGTGCGCATGCTGCTGGACACCATGTACCCGCCCGCGCCGGACGGCCTGGCCGGCAACGAGGATTGCGGCCAGATGAGTGCGTGGTATGTGCTCAGTGCGCTGGGCCTGTACGCCGTGGACCCGGTCAGCACCAACTACGTGTTCGGCAGCCCGCTGCTGGATCATGCCGAAGTCGCGCTGGCCGGCGACCGCAAGCTGGTGATCCATACGACCGACAACGGACCGACGCGGCCCTATATCGAATCGGTGCGATGGAACGGAAAGCCGTGGACCAGGAGCTGGATCAGCCACGCCGAACTGGCCGCCGGCGGCACCCTGGAATTCCGCATGTCGGCCACGCCGAACCGGCAGTTCGGCGCGGCGTTGGCCGATCGGCCGCCTGCGTTCGGCATGCCGGCCACCAAGGCGGCTTTCCCCACCGCCTGAGCAGGAATGAGCCAAGCGCGTTGAAAACCGGTTGAGCAAGCCAGTGCCGAGCACTGGCCTGCTGGGACACGATCGCTGTCATGAAAGGGATGCCGGATCCAGACGCCTGGTCCGGCGACGGCATTGAACTCGCGAGGCACGGGCAAGAACGGCCTCTCGCCATATAGCCCAAGGCTTCCGGGATCATTTTGTTGCAGTGCAACTTGCCTCGATCTAAATATGAAGTATTAATTCACCCATGAACTACGACGTCGTGGGGGTGGTTGCGGCCGCCCCGGCGGCGATCGGGACCGGACCTGCGGGGCTTGCTCGGTAGGAGACGACGCGAGAGCTTCGCGCGCCCGGGTTGCTGGGTGGAGCGGCACATGATCAGTGGTGAACCAATGCTTTACCCGAAACGGCATGCATCTTCCGCGCCCGGCGCCGGGTGCGATGGCGAAGAAGTCATGCCTGTTGCGGCGGCGTCAGCACACCCGGATATGCAACGTGGATGGCTGGCCGCGGATGTGGGTGGAACCCATGCTCGCGTTGGGCTGGTTTCTTTTGGTGCGGACCGGGCAGCCCCGGCCGTGCTCGCCTACGCTGTCTACAAATGCGCCGAGTACCCAAGTCTGGATGCCATCGTGCGGGCCTTCTGCGACGAGTACTCGGTCAAGCCGCGGCGACTCGCCCTCGCTTGCGCGGGCTTCCTGCATGACGGTCGGGTCGCCGGCAGCCATCTTCAGTGGCCGATCGTGCCGGCGACGTTGGAGAAAATGTTCGCACTGGACGAAGTCAAGTTACTCAACGATTTCGAGGCGCTCGCCCATGCCACGGCGTATCTGGGCCCCGAAGGCGTCACGCCACTGCATGTCCCCCGGTTCGGTGGGAACCTTGCGGCAGGTTCGGTCGTGGTCGTCGGGCCGGGGACCGGACTTGGCGTGGCGGTGCGTCTGCCTGGTCCGCGGCCGGCCGTTCTGGCTACCGAGGCGGGTCATATCCAGCTTGCGGCGCGGGTGGGACGCGAGCAGCAGGTGATGGGCGTGCTGGCACGGGCGGACACGCATATGCCTTACGACCACGTGTTGAGCGGCCCCGGTCTGATGCGCCTGTATCACGCCTTGTGCCATCTGGAAGGACTGCCGGAGACGTTCGAGCAGCCAGAGCTGCTTAGTTCGGCTGCGCTGGCTGGCGAGGATCCACTGGCGGTGGAGACCATGCAGCTGTTCTGCGGATGGCTGGGTTCCTTTGTGGGCGATCTGGCCATGCTGTACGGGGCGACTGGCGGCATCTATCTCGCTGGCGGTTTTCTTGCACGCATGATCGGGTTCGTGAAGCAGAGCACCTTCATCGATCGCTTCCTCGACAAGGGCGTCATGCGCCCGTTCCTGCAGACCATTCCGGTACACGTGATGGATCACGGCCAACTGGCGGTCATTGGTGCGGCAAGCCGGTTGCTGGATCGTCCCGCCCACGCTGGGGAGCACTGAGCCGATGCGCACTGCGCCGCACGCCGGGACGAACCAGCGCAGCTTGTGGCTGACGGCCGGCGTGCGGTCTTGCTGCATCGCCTTGGCCATGCTGGCCGCCACCACCGGCAGCGCCGCTATCGCGGCGGCTGCGCCAGCGCGGCAGGCTCCGCCAGACGCGGCCACGATCGAACGGCAGTGGGTGGCGGCCAACCAGAAGTTCGATGGCGTGCGCCAGGTGATTCTCCAGCAGGTGCATCAGGTCGCCTGGCAGGGGCCGCTGCAGCCGGACTGGCAGAAGCTCACTGGCTATCGCACACCCGCGTGGTTCCGCGATGCGAAGTTCGGCATCTTCATCCACTGGGGCGTGTATTCGGTGGCGGCCTACAAGGGCGAGTGGTATCCGCGTCATATGTACGAGCGCACGGGTCAGTACGCGAACTATTACCAGCACCAGGTGGCTACCTACGGGCCGATGCCCAGGGTGGGCTACAAGGATCTGATTCCGCTGTTCAAGGCCGAGCACTTCGATCCGCAGGCGTGGGCGGAACTGCTCCGCGCGGCTGGCGCACGCTATGTGGTGCCGGTCGCCGAACACCACGACGGCTTCGCCATGTACGACTCGAAGCTGTCGGACTGGACGGCAGTGAAGATGGGGCCGCATCGCGACGTGATCGGCGAACTGGCGAAGGCGATCCGTGCGCAGGGGATGAAGCTGGGGCTGTCCTCGCATCGCGGCGCGCACGACTGGTTCTTCGACAACGGGCGCACGTTCGACTCCGACGTCAACGACCCGCGCTACGCGGCGCTGTACGGTCCGGCGCATCCGCTGGAATCGGCCAAGGGCGCCGATGGCAACGAGGTGGACTGGACCTTCGTCTCTGATGCGTTTCTCGAAGACTGGCTGGCCCGTTCGGCCGAGATCGTGCAGGACTATCACCCGGACCTGATGTATTTCGACTGGTGGGTTGGCCAACCACGCTTCCGCGGTGTGCTGGCTGAATTTGCCGCGTTCTACTACAACCAGGCCGCGGCAAGGCAGCAAAACGTGGTGCTCACCTACAAGCTGGACAACATGCGACCCGGCAGCGGCACCATGGAGATCGAGCGCGGCGACGCGGCGGGCATCCAGGCGCAGCCGTGGCAGTCCGAAACTTCGGTCAGCCCCGATTCCTGGGGCTACGCCAAAGGTGATACCTACAAGTCGCCGGACCAGGTGGTGGATCTGCTCGTCGACGTGGTCAGCAAGAACGGCAATCTATTGCTGAACATCGGTCCGAAGGCCGACGGCACGATTCCGCCGCAGGCGCGACACATCCTGCACGCGGTCGGAGCGTGGTTGCGTGCCAACGGCGAGGCGATCTACGGCACCCGGCCGTGGCGGCATTTCGGTGAGGGTCCGACCCAGGTCGTTGCCGGCACCATGCAGGACACCAAGACCAAACCGTATACTGCAGCCGATTTCCGCTTCACCACCAAGGACTCGGTGCTGTATGCGATCGAACTGGGCTGGCCGGCAGATCGCCGCGCCATGATCCATTCGATCGGGGCGGACATGAAGGTGAAGTCGGTGACGCTGCTGGCCACCGGCAAGCCCGTACCGTTCACTCAGCAGGTTGATGGACTGCATCTGGAACTGCCCGTGCAACCGGCGGGCGTACATGCGTACGCCTATCGCATCGAGTTGCAAGGCAAGAGCCCGCGTGTGGGGGTGGCGTCGTGAAGCGTTCAGGGTTTGCGCTACTCGGCGCGGGATTTGGTTGATCCGGTACTACACGCAGTCAGGCAGGCGTTGGCTGGGTGGTTTCGGATACGCAGCAAGGCAGTAGTGACGTGACAAATGGTGAACGAGGTAGCGGGTCGTGCAGAACCTGGATCGATGCAATCATGAAACTGGCCGCCGCATGAAGGTCGTGGCAGGTGCAGTCGGCAGGTCCAGGCAAGCGTTTATCGGTACCGGTTTCGGGGACCGGAATTCAAACACGGGTAATCGAATTTCAACGGGGAGAGCTCAATCATGAACAAGATACAATTCCGTCACGGTGTTCTGGCCACTGCCTTGGCGCTGGCGTTGTTCGGGCCACAGGCTTACGCGCAGACGGCAGCGCAAAGCGGGGAACCTGCCGCGCAGCCGGCACCGGCGGCAAAAAAAGCGGTCACTTTGCAGAAGATCGTTGTGACCGGCTCGCTCATTCCGCGCACGGAAATCGAGGGCGCCGCTCCGGTCGTCGTGGTCACCGCGGCACAAATCAAGGAGCAGGGCTACACGACGCTCTATGAATTCCTCAACTCGCTGCCCCAGGCCGGCATTTCGCAGACTGCGCCCAGCTGGGGGGCCAGTTCGGTGAATGCGCGTCAGCTCAATCTGCGCAACATGGGATCCGGGTTCACCTTGCTGATGATCGACGGACACCGCGTTGTCGACTATCCGCAGTCGAACAACGGGCAGAGCAATTTCCAGAACTACAACAACATCCCGACCGGCATGATCGATCACATCGAGATCCTCGCCTCGGGTGCCTCGTCGCTATACGGTTCCGACGCCGTGGCGGGCGTGGTCAACGTGATCCTCAAGAAGAGCTATCAGGGCGATGACCTGCAGGTGACCGGTGGCGGGGCCACCCAGGGTGGGCGCGCCTACGGCGACATCAACCTGGTCGGTGGCCATTCCGGCGAGAACTGGCACGTCATCTACAACCTGGAGCACACCAACCGCTCGCCGTTGTGGGGGCATAGCCGACCGTACACGGACTCCGAAGCGGATGCGGGCTATGGCACCTGGAGTCCGAGTGCGCGCATGTTCGGCTACCAAACCTACGATGCGCTGTCCCTGTACGACACGAACGGCAACTACATCACGCCACCGGCGGGTTCATGCGGTCAGTTTCCCAATTTCGCGCTGCGCCAAAAGCAGACCGTCGGCACCAGCGGCGACACGGTGACCGGCCCGGTGACCGACAGCGGTTCCTACTGCACGCAGCCCAATCTGTTTCGCAATTGGGTGTTGACGCCGGGCATTCGCAGCAACGACGCCTACGTCGCCGGCGAGTATGACTTCGCCAATGGTCTGCAGGCCTACGGCTCGATCGCCTTGGCCGACACCGTCGGCACCTCGAACACCCAGTTGCCGTTCCTGTATGCGATGGGCGGACTGCCCAATCCGTTCTATGACCAGACCGGCGGTCAGGTCGTCACGAACTATTTGCGCCAACTGACCAAGGCGGAAATCGGCAGCAGCAGCAACACACACGACAACGAGCAGAACTGGAATCTGCAGGCCGGCCTGCGCGGCTCGATCCTGGACGATCGCTTTCACTGGGATCTGAATCTGAATTCGCAGAAATACATCGTGCATGAGGACTACACCGGCCTCAATGAACAAGGCATGTTCGACTTCTTCTTCGGGCCACAGCTGGGCACGACCACCGTCGATGGCAACAGCTATCCGGTCTACGCGGTCAACCAGCAACGTTTCTGGAACCCGATCACGCCGGCGCAGTACGACACGTTTGGCGTAAAGGGTCAGAACAGCGCGTCGTCGTGGCTGAATCAGGCCTCGTTGAACGTCAATGGCGATCTGTTCAATACCTGGACGGGCCAGCCGGTCGGCTTCGCCGCCGTGCTGGAGGCGGCCCACAACGGCTACCTGCTCTCGCCGGACGCGCGCGGTGACGACACCAACTTCGGCGACCCGTTCCAGGACTACAACACCGGTGGCGGCACCCGTACCCGTTTCTCGCTGGGTACGGAGTTCCGCGTGCCGCTGCTGTCAACCCTGGAATGGACCTTGTCCGGCCGCATCGACAAGTATAACGACGCCAGCATTGCCAACCTCGCGAAGACCTGGGGCACCGGGATCGAATGGCGGCCGATCGACGGCCTGCTGCTGCGCGGCACCTACGGCACCAACTTCAAGGCGCCTGACATGCAGGCGATCTACCAGACCAATTCCACCGTGCCGGTGGGCATCTATTCCGACCCGCTGCAATGCATCAAGGCCGGTGACACCAGCTGCCAGGCAACCCAGCATTCCACCTACTTCACCCAGTACTCGGGCGGCAACCGCAACCTGGTGCCCCAGACGGGACACAGCTGGACCTATGGTTTCGTGTGGGATATCCCCGGTGTCCAGGGTCTTTCGGTATCGGCCGACTACTGGCATATGGGCGTCGACAACTCGATCCAGTACATCAGCAAAGACACCACGCTGAACGACGAGGCGGGATGTCTGACCGGCAAGACGGTCACGGGTGCGCCCTACATCGCGCATGCCGTGGGTTCGCCGTATTGCCAGCTGGCGATCAGCAACGTGACGCGCGATGCGAACGGCAACATCACCGCGGTCCACGTCGGTCCGATCAACGAGCAGTCGCTGTATGTCAGCGGCATCGACGCCACGCTGGACTACCATTTCCAGACCGACAACTGGGGCAATTTCCACTTTGGCCTCAACTACACCGACAACCTGTCCTACAAGGAGCGTGTGCTGGCCTCCGACCCGCTGCTCAACACCCGCTATCAGCATGTGGCGAGCAAGGTGACCGGCACCGCAAACTGGTCCAAGGGAGCGTGGAACGCTTCGCTTTACGGTGAACGTGACGGCAGCATCCGCGACAACAATTACGGCGGTTGCCAGGTGCTGTCCAACGGCATCATTCCCTCGCAGGGCGACCCGAGCTGCATTACGTACAACGGCAAGATCCCGCCGTGGATCACCTGGAGTACGGCGGTGAGCTATCGCATGAACGACCACACCAAGATTGGTCTCAATGTGTCCAACATCTTCGACAAGGTTGGTCCCATTCCGTACTACGCCGGTGGCTTTGAGTTCATCCCGACGCTGCAGGGAGACACCTACAACGGTCGTGAGATATTCCTGACGTTCGACTACAAACTCGATTGAGGTCAGGTCGAGTGATTCAGCATGACTGAGGCAGGGCTCGACTGAGCCTGTTCGACAGGACGGTTCCGGCGCATTCCGGGGCCGTCCTGTGTGCCACCACAGCTTGTCGCATGCCGCAATGGCCGGAGCTTTCGATGCTCAAATCACTGACGGTCTGCTGGCTGGCGTTATCCGCCCTGCTGACTGGTGTCTGCTCCGCAAACGAAATCACGGTCATCCCGAAGCCGCAGCAGATGACGCTCGGCACGGGTAGCTACCCCCTTGATTCGCACACACGCATTACCGCGCCAGCCGACCCTCGTGCGCGCGAGATCGCCAACTTTCTGCGTGCAGCGATCCGCGAGCAGACCGGCATCGCCGTATCCGCCGCAGCAGCGACCCATGACATCGAGTTGCGGATCGATCCGTCGGTACGTGGTGACGAGGCGTATCGCCTGGCGGTGACACCGCAGCGCGTCACCATCACCGCAGCCACTGACCGGGGCCTGTTCTGGGGCGTGCAGACATTGCGGCAATTGCTGCCCTCCGGAAAGAACCGGTTGGTGCAGATCCCCGCCGTGCACATTGGGGACGCGCCGGCCCATGCCTACCGCGGCGTGATGCTCGACGTGGCCCGGCACTTCTATCCGGTGAGCTTCATCGAAAAGCAGCTCGATCTGTTGAGCTACTACAAGATCAACACCTTCCACTGGCATCTCACCGACGACCAGGGTTGGCGCATCCAGATCAAGCGTTATCCGGAACTCACTCGTGTCGGAGCGTGGCGCACCGAAGCAGACGGCAGCCGCTATGGCGGCTTCTACACCCAGGCGCAGATCCGCGATGTGGTGGCGTATGCGAGAGCACGCAACATCACCGTGATTCCGGAGATCGAGATGCCGGGTCACAGCACGGCGGCGCTGGCAGCCTATCCCGAACTGTCCTGCGACAAGAAACCGGTAACCGTGCCGACGACCTGGGGCGTGTTCAAGGACATCGACTGCGTGGGTGATCCGGGCACGTTCACCTTCCTCGAGAACGTGCTGGATGAGGTCATGCCGCTGTTTCCCTCCAGTTGGGTGCATATCGGCGGCGACGAAGTGCCCAAGGATGACTGGAAGGATTGCGCATCCTGCGTTGCCCTGATGCGTGCGCAGGGGATGAACAACGCGGAGGATCTGCAGAGCTATTTCATCAAGCGCATCCAGCACTACCTGACCAGCAAGGGCAAAACCCTGGTCGGCTGGGACGAAATACTCGAGGGTGGCGCAGACAGGAACGCGATCATCGAGATATGGCGTGGCGATAACGAGATGCGCAAGGCGCTCCTGAACGGCAATCGCGTCATCATTGCCGGGCCGTTCTACCTGGACTCGCCGCTGGATCGGCTGACCACGAAGGATGTCTATCGCACCGACATCGCCGACGCCGCAGCGAAGCCCGGCTCAAAGACCCAGCCGGCAGATGATGCCGCCACCGCGGCGCATCGCGCGCAGATCCTGGGTGCCGAGGGACCGTTGTGGAGTGAACGCGCCAACCCGTTCAATGCGGAATCGAAGCTTTACCCACGCACGCTGGCGCTGGCCGAAAACCTGTGGAGCGGCAACACCCACAGCGAGGCAGCGTGGGCGGATTTCCAGCGACGCCTGCAAGCGCAATACGTCTGGCTTGATGCGCAACACGTGGCCTATGGCCCGGAAGGTAGCCAGGTGGTTGCGTACTCGGTGACCGTGAACGCGCACCATGATGGCTGGCAATTGCGCGCACAGCACGGTTTCGACGACCTGCACAACCACTACACCACCGACGGCACGACCCCGACCGTGGAGTCTCCTGTGTTTGACGACAGCGTGGACGTGCCGCATGCAGGCACGCTGAAGGTGGTGCCGTTCCGCAAGGGGCTGCGTTACGACAATCCGGTCACGTTCACCCTGGTGGACAACCTTGCGCTGGGCAAGTCGATCGCCTTCACGCAGCCGGCTTCGTCGGAGTACGAACCCGGTAGCGTGCTGGTGGACGGTGTCGAAGGCGGCGCCGACTTCCACGACGGTCGCTGGGCGGGCTGGAACGATCGCGTTCTGGATGCGACGATCGACTTGCAGAAGGCCACGAATATCCGTTCGATCGGTATCGGGTTCCTGCAGGACGTCGGTTCGCGCATCCTGCCGCCAAGGCAGGTGGCGTTCCTCGCCTCGACCGATGGCCTGCAGTGGACGCCGTTGGAGATCGAGCAACCGAAGGCCGACCTGACGGACACGAGGCCGACGTTGTATCGGGTCGCGTTCAAGGCAGCGAAGCCGCTCCTGACACGTTATATCCGCGTCAGCGCGAGCCGTTACACCGCGGTGCCATCCAGCATTCCCGATGGTGCCAAGAACACCTGGCTGTTTGTCGACGAGATTCGAATTCGGTGAAAGTGTGAACCTTCTGCAATACACCTACACCATGGATCGTAGTCGACGCGCTTGCGCTGATGTGTTCGGGGAAGATCCAGAAGTTTGCGAGGTTTGGACGGGCTGCGGGAGTAAACGCGAGTGATAGCAGGACATGTGATGGTGCGGCGTTGGTCGCCCGTGGTTGCCGTGGTGTGGACGGTGTGCGCGAGTCTGGCATCGGCATCCGGGCTGACACCAGATTCGGCACCACGGCTGGTCATCGGCTCGCCTGTGGCGGCCTCGGCCGAGCCGCCGGTGTCGCGACCGGCGACCACAGCTTGCACGGTTACCCTGTTGGACCGGCAGACCTTTGACGAGCGCGGTGATGCGGCATCGATGTCCGCACGCCCGCATGAGTTCGATTTCGCTCCGCCGATGGTCTGTCCGGGCAGTTGGGGCAAGGTGGTGCTGGAGGTGGATTTCTCGGTGCCGGCCGGACGTCAGTTCGATCGTACCGTGGCCCTCTGGCTCGGTGGCATCAATCTCTATTTTGGAACCACGATCGAGCCTTCGCCGGATGTTGCCCAGCACTGGCATGTCGAGCGTGACCTCACCGACTACGCGTCGCTGTTCACGCATGCGCAGGTCGGGCAGATGATTCTCAACAATCAGGTGAGCCCGACCACCAACAGTCCCATCTTCGTCAGTGCGCGCCTGAAGTTCTATCCGGCAGGCATCAAGCCGCCCGTCACGGCCGCCGCCGACCATGTCTACGCGTTGAGTTCCGGTTCGCGTGGCGAGCAGAGTCCGCTCGCCACGCCGGATGGAAGCGTTTCGCGCCGGCTTGCGTTTCCGCGCAATGTCGAGCGCGCCTACCTGGATGTGATCGCGCAAAGTCAGTCGCACGATGAGCGCTGGTATACCTGCGTCGACAAGGCGTATCTGGAGAAGACGCGCGCCTACTCGCTGGAGGGGTTCGAGGCCTGCGACGGCGGCAGCTTTCGCGGTGTGGAGGTGCTGCTGGATGGCCAGCCGGCGGGGCTGGCACCGGTGTATCCGTGGATCTACACCGGTGGCATCGCACCGCATCTGTGGCTGCCGACGCCAGGCATCCAGACCGTGAATTTCATTCCATTCCGGGTGGATCTGACGCCCTTCGCCGGCCTGCTTGATGACAGTCAGCCGCATACGGTATCCGTGCGCGTCCTGGGTGCCGATCACTTTTTCAGCGTGGCGGCCAACCTGCTGGTCTATCAGGACCATCGCAGCCGTCAGCTCAGCGGCAGCGTTGTGCGCAACACGCTGGCCCGCCAACAGCCGGCCGATCTGGTCGTGCGCGATACCCTGCATGTGGGCCATAAGGGTGGCAGCGAGGGCACGGTGAACACTGACCAGATGCAGTCCTACGTCATCACCGGTCGCCTGCAGACCTCGCGTGGAACCATTGACACCACGGTTCGCTACCAGGGCAGCTTCCGCAACCATCAGACATTCCGGCAGCCCGCTGCCAGACGCTATGTCGAGACGATTGATCAGTTGACCACGGTATCGCTGGCCGTCGACCGCAGCATGGACGGGCATCCTCTGGATGGCTATACGCTCGAGCAGCACGATCCGCTCTACCTGTCCGTCGACAAATCCGTGGTGACCAAGGGACAGGATTTCACGGCTCTTGTCGCCATGCGACAGGGGCACGAGATCAACCGACGACAGACGGATGTACAGGGAACCGTGTACCACGCTTCACTGCGGGAGAGCCTGTCAACTCGTGATCGCGCGGATGGCAAAGCCATTCCAGACCCGCTGGATCGCACTGATTTTGCGTATCGTGAGCAAGGTACCGAACAGGTGAGCTTTGTCGACTCGTTCGGTAGTTGCTACCGAGCTGACATGGCTTCGCGCGATGAGCGGTTGAGCAGGTTCAACGAAGGGCAACGCTGCCTCGGCCACGTCAATCACCTCGACAGCCGCTCGCGGCCCGACAGCCCGTCGCTCGCGCCTTTGTAGCGTACAGCGCCGAATCAGCGCTGGTAGCGACAAAGGCCCTCAGGCGAGCAGACGCAGGGATTAGTTCATTGGCACCCAAATGTCGAAACGTAATGATGCCTGAGCTTTCGATCAGTATCCCGCGGGCTGAACCTCCAGCCGATGGTGCGGAGCTGATCACTTAAAGATGCTTTTCCACGAATCCAGGCCGAGCTTCCCTTGGGTCGTCGCCAGCGACGCGTTCGGACACCGCGGTTCCACCGATGAGCCTGTCAGACTTTGCTTGGCCGGCCTGCGAATCCGCCGGTATCGCAACGACTGGGTGGATGGTACGCGTCGGCCTGCCGCATCTTCCCCGAACAAAGCCAACCCGTTGGACTACGCCCTGGATATGACAGGAGCGAATCGATGGGCAAGCACACCGCCCGTTTGAACATGATGTTCGCGATGTCGGCCTGCTGGCTGATGAGCGCGTCAGCAGGTTTCCGGTGTAGCGCAAACCGGCCGTTGGTGCACGTGCGCGATGCGTCGGGTCGCGAACCGCTCGACGACAGCGTCTGCGAGTTTGGCAACCGCCGCACCATGCACACCCGATCGCATGCAGATGTCTCCAGACCCCAGGCTCCAGCCGCTGTCGCACTTTCATCGCTCTTCCAGACTCAGTTCTTCGTACGCTCTCATCGCACCGGCCTTATGGCAAAACCGGCCGGGGATTGTACGTGGACTTTGTGGCGGCGCAGGGAATGTGCATCACGTTCGGGTCACCCCCGATTTTCAGAGTGGCAACACGGGAGGTCGGCCTATACCTTGATGAAGATCCTTCGTCGGTACAGCAGATAGACCGGCAACCAGCAAACCAGAAGATAGAGTAAAGAGTAGGTGAGGGCGCCTATTGCACCGTTGGGAATCGCCCGCAGGATCGGCCCCTCCAGCCACGGCTGCAGGCTGAGATCTCCATGCATAGGAATCCACGACAATGTGGATGCCAGCAGCTCGGACAAAACGTAGATAAAAATGGAATTTGTACCGAGCACCAGCAGGGCGGTCCGCCACCATGCTGTTGCCGCCTTGTCGTTGGTGGGTTGTGCGCGCAGGTCCGACAGCCACAGGAAGCCCCCTAGCAAAAGCAGACTCCAGCCACCCGCGAACAGTACAAAAGAGCTT
>JBDTKM010000119.1:0-10049 GCA_039935315.1 Rhodanobacter sp.
CAGCCGGCGTTTTTCCCCTACGAGGCAGCGTCGCGCGGTGACACGCTGGGCTTGCAGCCATTTGCTCTGGACCCGATGACCGACGCCGGCTCCACGACGCGGAGCTACGGCGTTTATTTCATGGACGTGCTGGCGTTGACTGACACGGTGCACATGAGCGCGGGTGGCCGCTACAACCACAGCCGCCTGAACATCACCGATCTGTCAGGCAGTGCACCGGACATCACTGGTCGACAAGGCTTCAGTCGGTTCAATCCCAGCCTGGGCTTTACCTGGGCGGTCAGCAAGGATTTCGGCGCGTACGTGAATTACGATGAAGGCATGCGCACGCCGACGCCGATCGAGGTCGAATGCGCCAACCCCGATGCACCCTGTGCGCTCCCCAACGACTTTACCGGCGATCCACCGCTGAAGCCGGTGGTCGCACATACCCTGAGCGGGGGTATCCGCGGCACTTTTGCCGGCGCCCGGTTGCACTGGAATGTTTCGCCATATGCCAGCCGCGTCGACAACGACATCCTCACGATCTTCACCGGGGGTAGCTCGCAGGGCTACTTCGCCAACGTGCCGAAAACCTTGCGCAGGGGCGTAGACCTGGGTCTCGGCGGGCAACTCAAGCGGTTCGAATGGCAGGTCAACTACAGCTTTGTCGACGCCACTTACGGTACGGCGTTCGAGGAATTGGCCGAGGACAACTCGAGCGCCGACGACGAAGGCGCGATCCGGGTGCGCAAGGGCGACCGCATGCCCGGGGTGCCGCGCAACGTATTCACGTTTGCCAGCGAATACCACTTCTCCGACGCATGGTCATTCGGCGGCAACGTACGCGCCTACTCAGACCAGTACGCAGTGGGAGACGAGAATAATCAAGACAGTCACGGGGCGGTACCGGGCTATCTAGTGCTCGATCTGGACCTGCATTACCGACCGACCCGCGCACTGTCGTTCTTTGCCGAAATCAGCAACGTGTTCGATCGCGGCTATTTCATCAGCGGCGCGTTGAGTAACAACGTCTTCAATACGCCAAACCGGCTGATCAATATCAGCGGGCCAGGTGCTCCCACTTTGTTCGTGGCTCCAGGCGCGCCTCGTGGCTTCTTCATCGGCCTTCGCTACAGCTTTGGCGGCGCCGCAGACGGAGACGGCTGACAGTCGCAGATGCGTTCCAGCGACGCGCTCGGTGTCGCAAGCGGCCGGCACAGTTACATCGTGCCAGTCAGCGTCTCTTTCTTGACCTGGATCTGCATGGCAGCCGAACGCAAATGATAGGGTTATGCCGTGCAACGCGTTGGATAGTCGATTTACCTGGCAGCCGACAGTGGACGTCCCGTATTGCAGCGTTCGGAAGCGCCGGCGCAAGGGCAGGTTGCTTCGTCTTTCCAACGTGGTGACTACGGTGCTATCCAGGAGTGAAGCTGATGACCAGTCATTTTGAAAATCGCGGCAATAAGCCCGCGCATGGTACGAACGGAAATGGTACTGAACGGGTGCATCCGTGGCGCAGCCTGCCGGCAGCGTTGGTGCTCGCTTTCATGATGGTGCCTGCCGTTCACGCGCAACAGGATGTGCAGACCAATACCAAGCAAACTGCACTGCCCACGACGACGCTGCCCGTGATTGTTGTGACCGCGACGCGCATACCCCAGCCAGCCTTTGACGTACCCGCCTCCATTACCGCAGTACAGATCGGCAATTCCCAGAGCGATACGCCCAATATCAATGCCTCCGAATATCTCCGCCAGGTGCCCGGCGTGCTAGCGCGAGACAGGCAAAACTATGCTCAGGACGAGCAGATTTCCATCCGTGGCTTTGGGTCCCGTTCCACCTTCGGCGTGCGCGGCGTGCGCGTGTATACGGATGGGATTCCTGCAACGATGCCGGATGGCCAGGGGCAAGTGTCCAACTTTGATTTTGATGGCGCCGATCGCATCGAGGTATTGCGCGGACCGTTTTCGGCGCTGTACGGGAACTTTTCGGGTGGCGTGATCCAGATCTTTACCGCGGACGGCAGTGTTCCATCTGAGATTCTCGGTAGTGTCGGGGCTGGCAGTAACGGGGTTTGGCGCGCCGACGCCGGCGCACGCGGAACCCATGGCGGCCTCGGTTACAACCTGGACTTGTCCGAGTTTCATACGGACGGCTACCGCGATCACAGCAGTGCGACACGCATCAACGGCAACGCCAAGCTTGACTTCAAGGTTGGCGATGGCGGCAAGCTGACCCTGCTGTTGAACACGGTTTCCATGCCGCTGGCGCTGGATCCGCAGGGACTGACCAAGCAACAGTTCGACTCCAACCCTCGGCAAAATTCACCACTGACGCTGGCCTACAACACCCGCAAGAGCGTTCACCAGGCTCAGGGTGGTGCGGTTTACACGCAGAAGCTCGGTGACGGCCAGTCACTGAATCTGCTGGTTTATTACGGGCACAGGAACGTGCAACAGTTCCTTTCGGTGCCCGTCAGTGCACAGAAAAATCCGTTGAGTTCCGGAGGCGTGGTCGATCTCGACACGAAATATGGGGGTACCGACTTTCATTGGGCATGGAAAGGCGACCTCGCGGGTCAGCCGCTCGATGTCACGGCGGGAGTGGCGTACGACCGCGAGAACCAATTGCGCCTTGGTTACAATAATTTTGTCGGTGACACGCTGGGTGTGCTGGGAGCACTGCGACGCAATGAACAGGACGACGTTTACACTATTGATGAGTACGCACAGGGAAGCTGGCACTTTGCGCCACGCTGGTCGCTGACGCTGGGCGCACGTCACAGCGTGGTCCGCTTCAGTTCGCTCGACTACTACATTACCGCGACCAACCCCGACGACAGTGGTCGCGTGGCCTTCGGGTCGACCAACCCGGTTGCTGGCCTGATGTTCTACGCGCGACCGGACTGGCATTTGTATGCTTCTTACGGTCGCGGCTTCGCAACGCCGACCTTCAGTGAACTCGGTTACCGTGCGGATGGCAGCGGCCTGAACTTTGCGTTGCGCCCGTCGCGCTCGCGTAATGGCGAGATCGGTTCGAAGTGGTTGTTGGGGGGTGGTGGCAACTTGGACGTAGCTTTGTTCGAGGCCGATACCTCCAATGAGACCGGGGTCCTGAGCAGCTTGGGGGGGCGCACGGTTTATCAGAATGTTGGCAGCTCCCGTCGCCGCGGCGTCGAAGCCGGCCTGCACCTCCCGCTAGGCGGCGACTGGGCGCTGGATGCCGCCTACACCTATCTCGACGCACGTTTTCTTGACGCGTTCGGCAATTGCGGCGGCCTATCCGGTTGCACGGTGCCTGCAGACGCGCGCATACCGGGCGTGCCGAGACAGCTATTCAATGCAGGCTTGCGCTGGGGTGGCGCGCGAGGCTGGCACGCGGGGTTTCAGATTGATTCCGCCGGTGCAGTTGCTGCCGACGATGCCGGCAGCCTGGTGGCACCGGGCTACGTGATCGCTGGGTTGAACGCGGGTTATGTGCTGGATACCGCGCGCTATCAGATCGTGCCGTTTGCGCGGATCGACAATCTCTTCAATCTCAAGTACATCGGTTCGGTGATCGTTGACCAGTCCAGCGGCGGCAGTTTCGAACCTGCGCCCGGGCGAACTTTTTATGTTGGCGTCAAAGTGACGTTGCGCCAGGAATGATGGCCGCGGGTCAGCGGTCGCGCTGAACGCCGATACTGTGTTTGTGGAGCTTGCGATACAAGGTGTTGCGACTGACACCCAGAGCATCGGCGGTATGCGTGATGTTGCCGCCCTGTTCTGAAAGCGCCTGCAGCAGCGCACCACGTTCGGCATTCTGCAGCGCGGCTCCTGCTGGTGCGTCGTCGGGGGCCGTAGCGGCGACTCCACTGACCGGCGCCGTCGAATGGGTGGGTTCTTCTGGATCCACTATTTCCTGTGGCAGGTTGGAAAGGCGGATGACGCTGTTGCTGCACAGCGCTGCCGCGGTACGCAACACGTTGCGCAGCTGACGGATGTTGCCGGGCCAGCGATAGGCCAACAGGCGCTCCAGCGCATCTTCGGCAATATTGACCAGTTCGCCTTCTGTGCATTCCTCACGCAGGATGGCGTGGATCAGCTGCCGTTTGTCCTGGCGTTCGTGCAGCGAAGGCAACTCCAGCGTGATCCCCGCAATGCGGTAATACAAATCTTCGCGGAATTCTCGTCGGGCGACCATCTGGCGCAGGTCGTGGTGGGTGGCGCTGATGACGTGCAGGTCGACTGCGACGGGTTCGTCGCTTCCCACCGGCAAGATCTCGCGGGCCTCGAGCGCACGCAGCAATCTGGCCTGCAGCAATAGCGGCATGTCGCCGATCTCATCGAGAAACAGGGTGCCACCGCTCGATTGCAGAATCCTGCCAACGCGGCCTTCCCGGGTGGCGCCGGTAAATGCACCGGGGCGATAGCCGAACAGCTCGCTTTCGATCAGGTTCTCCGGGATCGCGGCACAGTTGACAGCGACGAACGCACGATCCGACCACAAACTATCGGCATGCAGGGCACGTGCGAATACGTCCTTGCCGGTGCCGGTTCCGCCACACAACAAGATCGGCACCTGCTTGGCAAACAACTGGTGGCCGCTGGCCAGGTTCCGGCGCATCCGCGGATCGGCATCAGTCTGGGCGTCAGGTAACGCAATGTCGGGGCCGTCCGCATGTACGGTGAGTGCCGATGCTGGCGTGTTTGCGTGCCTTCCGCGCGGCGGCTGGACCAACGCAAAATAGCGCCGCCCGCGTGCAGCATCACGAATTGGCCAGATCGTCGCAGCGTCATGCGCGCCCCGCTGACGGAGCGTATCTGCCGTAAACCGGAAAACCTCTTCAATGGACTGCCCCACCAGCCGCGAGCGCATGTTCAACCCCAGTTGACACAACGCGTTTTCGCTCACCGCCAGTATTCGGCCACCGCCGTCGATGGCAACCAAAGCTTCATGCAGCAGCCCCACGAATTCAGGCCGGCTGTGGAAGCGGAGGATCCACGCATCGGGGAATTCGGCGAGGAACTGGTAACGCGAGATCAGGCTGGCCGACATGCTGACCAGTGCCATGGTGTGCCGCTGGATCTCACGGGTATCGGCGCTGTTGATCGAAGATGCGTCCAGTACGCCGAGCAGCGCGCCATGTGCATCCAGTACCGGCGCGCTGGAGCAGGAAAGACGTACGTTGTAATCGCGAAAGTGCTCTCCGCGATGCACTGTGGTGGGTCTGTTTTCCGCCAGACAGGTGCCAACGCCGTTGGTGCCTTCATGGCGCTCGTCCCAAAGTGCGCCAAGCCAGAACCCGCACTGCCGGAACTCGCGCTTCAAAGTCGGATCGGCGATCGCGTCGAGGATCGCCCCGTTCGCGTCGGACAAGACGATCGCGTAGCCAGTACCGGCGATAAGCTCATAGAGATTCTCCATCTCGCAGTGCGCGACTCTGAGCACCCCACCGAGCCGTTGCTGACTTTCGCGCAATTGACCGGTTGAGAGCACAGCGGTATCGCGCCGGCTGTGCGGATGAATGCCGAATTCGTTTACGCACCGATTCCACGACCGGCCGATTTCTGGCGCGATCCCCACGGCGGCCAGACCGGAGCGCACCGTGCTGATCACCTGCGATGCGTGTGAAATATTGAGCAACGCTTCCGACATGACGGTCCTCCCGATCCGCACGGCTGGAGTAGCACGTCCCTGAGATTAGCAGAGCAGCCTTGCTTGTGTCTTGATACAGCCGCTTCCAATGACACATGAGCCCGGACGAGGTGTCGTGATTCCAACGACAGATGAGCCTGAACGGTCATGCTCGGAGCATGATCGTGACCCTCGATACTCAAGCGCTGTCTTCCCTGGCCGAAGTGCGTGCCTTCCTTGACGGCAATGCCGAGGTGGCGTTCTCCACTCCGCCGCAGGCCGACCGCCATACGTGGCTGGCTGCGACGCTACGCCAGTTCCAGTGCGGTATCGTCAAACGCCCCGAGAGAGGCTTGGTGTGCGCCTTCGCGCTCAAGGTCACGGCTACTCGCGGGCGCAGTTGACGCGCCTGATCAGGCAGTGGCAGCGGGATCGGCGCATCGTGGATCGGCGCGGACCGCCGGCCCAGCCGTTCGCCCGTCGTTACACCGACGCTGACGTGCGCGTACTGGTCAAACTCGACCCGTTGCACCACCAGCTCTCGGGGCCGGCCACGCGCAAGCTGGCCGAGCGTACCTTCAAAGTCTTCGATGATCCCGCCTACGAGCGTTTGGCGACGATCTCGGTGGGCCATCTGTACAAACGTGCGCGCCAGCGCCGGCTATCGCTGCCAACGTGGGCACTACGAGCCGACCCGGTCGCGCAGCATCGCTATCGGCGAACGTCGCCGCCCGCAGCCCAGCGGCCAACCGGGCTATCTGCGCGTGGACTCCGTACACCAAGGCGATTTCGACGGCATCAAGGGCCTGTACGCGATCAACCTGGTCGACGCGGTCACCCGGTTCGAAGTGGTCGTCGCGGTCGAACGCATCAGCGAACACTTCCTCATACCGGCCCTGCGCCAAGCGATGGCGGCCTTCCCCTTTGCCTTGCGCGGCTTCCCTTCTGACAACGGCTCCGAATACATCAACTACCAATTGGCCGAGATGCTGGAGAAGCTACGTATCGAGTTCACCAAGTCACGCTCGCGGCACACCAACGGCAACGCGCTGGTCGAATCCAAGAACGCTTCGGTGGTGCGCAAACATCTCGGCCCCAGCCACATCCCCAGCCACCGCGCGCAGATCGTCAGCACCTTCCTGATCGACATTCTGACGCGAGACTTCCTCCGCTTTAGTGGACATCCTGACCTGCCACTTCAGAAGTCCACGAGATGCCCAGGCCAGGCCCACGAACGACCTTTCGTTACGCACGAGAATTCAAAGCAAACGCTGTCCATTTAAGCCAGTTGCCTGGCGTCGCTGCAGGCGACGTTGCCCAGTCGCTTCACATCCATCCCTTCATGTTGTCTCGTTGGCGCAAGCAAGCGCGCGAGGGACTGATCAAGATCAAGGGCGTTGCGGAGGTTCATCCCACACAGGTGGCTCATTGCTCGACGGCGTGAGGTTGATCTCAACCGAACTTTGGGTGCGTTTATCGTTGGTTGGGCTACTGATCCAGGTCGGCGGGCAACACTGGTGGGTGGAACCGGTATGCTTGGAAACAACCTTTGATTCGCCGATATGGCGGTTGACCGTTGCAAGAAGCCAGCCACCCCAGTAGACTTCGTGGACTCTGATGCGGGGTGGAGCAGTCTGGCAGCTCGTCGGGCTCATAACCCGAAGGTCGCAGGTTCGAATCCTGCCCCCGCTACCAGATCTTTCTTGATCCAAGAAAGCCTCCTTGTGAGGCTTTTTTGTTGGCTGCTTGGATGCGCGACACCGTGCTGCGTCGCGGGCTGGCCCAAAAGGAATGCGGCACGAGGTCGATCATCGGCGAGATAAGGACATGGGCCGCTGGAGCCCATTTTTTGTTTCTGCAACCCGGCTCAGGTGAGTTGATGGATACCAAGGCTCTGACACAACGCTTCAGCGAAGTACTGGCCGATCTGGGCCTGGAGTGCCTTGGCGTGGAATTCAGCCCGTCGCAAGGGCAGAGTTCCCTGCGTGTTTATCTTGATTTGATCGACGCAGATGGCGATGCGGAGTCGGAGTCCGAGCGTCGCGAGGTCGGCATCGAGGACTGTGAGAAGGCAAGTCGAGAATTGTCTGCGCTGCTCGACGTAGAGGATCCGATCCCCGGCCACTATGTGCTGGAAGTTTCTTCCCCGGGTATTGATCGGCCGCTGTTCAGCGCCGCGCAGTGTCGGAAAGTGACCGGACAGGAAGTGAAGGTGCTGTTGAAGACGCCGCTGGATGGGCGCCGCCGCCTGCGCGGCAAGCTGGTCGCCGTGGAAGGCGAGCACATCGTGCTTGAAGCGGAAGGCAAGTTGTTTGAGTTTGAGTACGCATTGGTCGAAAGCGCTCGCGTTGCACCGGACTGGATTGCACTTGGCTACGCACCGCAACCCAAACCTGGCGGCAAACTGCCCATCAAAAAGCGGCAGGCCTGATGATCTGCTGATGAGCCGGCCAAGGGTGGCCGTCTCTTGATTCAAGCGTTCAATGATGAACGCAAAAATATAGATGCGGCCACGGTTGGCTGCTTCCTGGTTTCGACGTTCAAGGATGGGCGAAACAGTCAACGTTTTGGACGCCGTCAGGCGCCTGTGGAGTTGCAGCAATGAGCAGAGAACTTTTGCTGGTCGTCGATGCGGTCGCCAATGAAAAAGGCGTGCCGGAGGATGTGATTTTCGACGCGATGGAGGCCGCACTGGCGTCGGCCGCGAAGAAGCGCTATCCGGACGAGGAGCCGGACATCCGCGTGTCGATCGACCACGATACCGGCGAGTACGAGACCTTCCGGCGCTGGGAAATCATTGCCGACGACGGCGAGATGGAATCGCCTTCGTATCAGCTGCGTCTGATGGATGCGCTGGACGAGCGCGACGGTGCCCAGGTCGGCGAGTACATTGAGCAGCAGGTCGAGAACGCCGAATTTGGTCGCATTGCCGCGCAGGCCGCCAAACAAGTCATCGTGCAGCGCGTGCGCGAAGCCGAGCGCCAGCAGGTGGTGGACGCTTTCGCGAACCGTGTCGGAGAACTGGTGACCGGCATCGTCAAGCGGGTCGAACGTGGCAACCTTTATCTCGATCTGGGCAGCAATGCCGAGGCGTTCATTCCGCGGGACAAGACCATACCGCGCGAGTCGGCGCGTGTGGGCGACCGCGTGCGCGGCTATCTCTATGAGGTGAAGTCCGAGGTGCGTGGCCCGCAGTTGTTCGTATCGCGCGCGGCGCCTGAATTCATGATGGAACTGTTCAAACTGGAAGTGCCTGAAGTGGGCCAGGGCCTGGTCGAGATCAAGGGTTGCGCCCGTGACCCGGGTGACCGCGCCAAGATCGCGGTGCTGGCGCACGACAACCGTACTGACCCGATCGGCGCCTGTATCGGCATGCGCGGCTCGCGTGTGCAGGCGGTGTCCAACGACCTCAACGGCGAACGCGTCGACATCATCCTGTGGCACGAGAATCCGGCCCAATTCGTGATCAACGCGATGGCGCCGGCCGAGGTACAGTCGATCATCATGGACGAGGAAAAGCACTCGATGGACATCGCCGTGGCCGAGGACAAGCTGTCCCAGGCGATCGGTCGCGGTGGCCAGAACGTGCGCCTTGCCAGCAAACTGACTGGCTGGCAGCTCAACGTGATGACCCAGGATCAGGTCACGGCCAAGAGCGAGGCGGAGCAGGAAGCGGCGCGCGCGCTGTTCATGGACAAGCTCGAAGTCGATCAGGAGATCGCCGTCATCCTGGTGCAGGAGGGTTTCTCCAGTATCGAGGAAATCGCCTATGTGCCCAGCGCCGAGTTGCTCGCGGTGGAAGGTTTCGATGAAGACATCGTCGAGGAGCTGCGTGCGCGTGCCCGCGATGCGTTGCTGGTGGCAGCGCTGGCGGTGGAAGAAGGCGTCGCCGAGCATCAGCCCTCGGAAGAACTGTTGGCGCTGGATGGGATGGATGAGGCCACCGCGTATGCGCTGGCAGCGCGTGAGGTGAGCACGGTGGATGACCTGGCCGACCTGGCGGTGGACGATCTCATCGACATTGATGGCATGGACGAGGAGCGTGCCGCCGCGCTGATCATGGCGGCGCGTGCGCCGATGATTGCGCGCTTGGAGCAGGGCGGCTAGGCGTAACAACGGCCGCACCCCGGACGGGTGCGCCGGAAGGGCCGAGAGGCCCTTCACCACGGACGGAGATGGCGGCGAGCATGATGCCGCACGGGATGACAAGCGCGGGAACGGCGGAGCAGAGAACAGAATGTCGGACGTGACGATCAAACAACTTGCCCAGGTATTGGGCACACCGGTCGAAAAGCTGCTGACGCAGCTTGGCGAGGCGGGCATGAAATTCTCCGATCAGGAGCAGGCCATCAGCAGCGCCGAGAAGATGAAACTGCTTGGATTCCTGCGCCGTACGCATGGCAAGGATGAAGCTGCAGCTGCGGCTAGTGACGCGGCACCGCGCCAGA
>JBDTKM010000120.1:0-4395 GCA_039935315.1 Rhodanobacter sp.
CCGCGAAGTGCACCAGCGCACCACCGGGAAAGCCGAGGATCGGTTCGGCCACGCCACCCTTGGGCTGCGGATGCCGATCGAAGCGGTACTGATCCACGGCGTCGTTCACGCTCTGGGTGAAGTCAGATTTCAGCTCAACCGTCGCCACCGCGATGCCGTTGACGAACAACACCAGATCCAGCGCATCGTTCGGATGATTCGGGGAATGCCGCACCTGGCGCACCACACGCAGGCGGTTCGCCGCATAGCGTTGCTGAATCGCCGGGTTGATCGCCAGCGCCGGCTTGAACTGCACCAGCGCCAGCGGCTCCTTCAGCCCAAGCATCTCCACGCCACGGCGCAGCACCTCAAGCGTGCCGCGCTCATCAAGGCTCTTGCGCACGCGCTCGGCGATGCGTTCGCCGGCCATCGGGCCATGGGTTTTGCCGAGACGTTGCCAGCTGTCCGGCTGGGTCGCTTCGATCCATGCCAGCAGGTCGGGCAGATACAGAGCGTGCTTGCGGTCGTAGTTGGCGGCATCGTCGTCGGCGTACAGCCAGCCGTGAGCGGCGAGGTGCTCGCAGATCTCACGTTCGAAATGATGTTCCTGATGAAGATTCATCCGCCCCTGTCCCTGCTCTGGAAGAAAGTCACGAAGAACATGACCAGCAATCAGTCCGGTGATGCCCGCTCCTCGCGGTGGTGCCATACCCGGAGTACCACCAAGGCCCCGTCATGCACCGAGTAGCGCACCACGTAACGGCCAAATGCAAAATCGCGCACGGCCTCGCCTTCGGGTGCCTCCGCCACGCCATGCCCCATCGCTGGAAATGCACACAAGCGATCGATTCGAGAAATCAGCTCCGACGCGACGCGACCGGCTGCCGTCGGGTCATGCTCCGCGATGAAGGCGCGCAGATGTGCAAGGTCGGCAACCGCCTGCGGCGAATACAGTAGCCTCACTGACCAGTCTTCGGCGACGCCAGCTCATCGGTCTTGCCCCACGATCCCAGCCATTCGTGCACGGCCTGACCCGACACCACTTCACCCCGGGCGACCGATTCCATCGCGGCCAGTGTGTCCTGCCAACGGGCCTGCCCCAGCTCCTGGCGCTCAACAAACTCCCGCACCGCCTGATTGATCAGCCAGTTGCGGCTACGTTGCAGCTTGGTGGTCAAGCTGTCGAGGCCGCTTTCAACCTCGGCTTGCAAGCGGATCGTGGTAACGGTCATGGCGTGGCTCGGCGGGATGAATGCAATGTAATACATTGTAACTCGCTCTATTCGTGCGAGTCACCTGACACTCATTCCGGCAACTGCGCCGTCGACAAACACCACCTGCTCGCGCAAACCGCCAACCACCTCGGCTACCAGACGCAGGTACGGCAGGTCGGGATCATCACGGCGCATCCGCAGCCTCCAGTTCATTCGACAACAGCTGGGCAGCCAAGTTCCGCTCGCGCGCACGGCCGGCACGCAAGGCATCCTGCAAGGCAAGCAAGCGATGCAAGGCAGGATCGGCCCATGCAGCCAGCGGTGCCGTGTGATAGATCGGTGACAGACCCGGCCCCTTGGCGCTACCGCTGGGGTGTGTCCATACCGGCGCCTCACCCGGCACCGCCGTGATCTTGCCGGCCAGCGGCTCCGCACCGAACCCGGTCGGCACGCCTCGCTTCACCGGCCCGGCCACGGCTGGCCACACATAGCGCACGCCATGCACGGCGAACTCCAGCAGCGCCGGACATACGGGCGACCAGTCACCGCGACCACGCACTACCGCCAAGCCGGCGACTATGGCGCGCTTTACGCTGGCGTGCATTTCCGACGCGCTCATCGACAGGGCTTCACCCAGCGCTGCATATGTCCAGTGCTGCCGCGGATGCGCAGCGACCTTGTAGAGCACAAGCAGATTCTGGGGCTTCAATTCCATCTCGGGACTCGCTATTCGCTATTCGCGAATTGCGAATAAGCCAACAATCGCACCAGTGCAGAAGTCGGCAACCATGAAAACGAAGGCGTCTTGCAGGACTACTCGGAATAGTCAGCCGTCCGCTTCAGGTCCCGTCGGCCCTAGAACGAACCGCACCCGCTCGGCGCGAAGCATCTGGTAAGGCGTCATGAAACGAATGCCCAGCCCCACGCAAACGTTCGGTATCTTGATCTTCTTGGGTGAGTTGGCCGCCACTTCATGCGTGACTACGATGTGGCCGTGTGCTGCAGCGAACGCCACCAGCCAGTAGTCGGCGACCTGCAAGAAAGTGCTCACCGCCGCCGGCGCGTAATCCTGTCCGGTCGCCCAGACACTGACCTGTGACGCGGCAGCCAGCACCTGATTGTCCGGCGGCAAAAAGAAGCCCTCGCCTTGAGCTTCGCCCCACTCGGCGAGTTCGTCCTCGCCCGCGTGCAGTTCATTGCCCACCTGCTGGATACTGAAAACCTTGCTTTGCGCGTTCCAGCCAGTCCCAGAAAGCGGGACAGAAATCGAAGCCGTATTGCAGGTTCTTGGCCTGAATGAACACATTGGCATCGAGCAGATAAGCCATCAGACCGGGTATCCCAGCGAGCGGCCGAACTCGTTGAAGGTCGACGTCTTGGCGATGCCCAGCATGTGGAAGGCATCGCGAAACAGCGTCCGACCTTCCAGTGTGCTTTCCACGAGTGCCCGCGCGAATCGCTTGCTCACACGTGCCGCCGTCGTTCGGTAGAAATCACCACCACCGGTTCCGCGTGCCTCGATCTCCTGCAGACGCGCCAGTTCTGCGCGATATGCTGCAAAAAACTCGGCACAATCGATACGCCCTGCATCCAGCAGCCGGCGCAGAATTACCAGCGAGCTGACCTTGAAGTGCCGCGCCAACCGCTTGAGCGTATTCGCCACAAGCTCATCCACCATCAACTCGGTGCGGAACGACTCCATCGGCACCAGCAGTTCAGCGGCGACTTGGTTGCACCAAACTTCGGTCGCGTTATGCGGTACGGCATCGGCACTCACATCCGACAATGCGGTCTGCCCCAGCCACAGGTGGGCCAGCTCATGCGCCAGCGTAAACATCTGCGCCGCCTTGCTGTCCGCCCCATTGATGAACACCAGTGGTGCCAGCGCGTCGGATAGTGCGAAGCCACGAAACTCCTGCGGGTCCAGCGGGCGCGTGTTGTTGTTCAGCACCACGCCGCTGACCATCACCATCACGCCGATCTGGTCGGCCTGCTCAATAAACCTGCGCAACGCTTCCGTCCACGTAGGACAGGCGCTCCGCTCCTCCACGCTGAAGGCCAGTGCTTGCCGCAACTGGGCTGCCGCGACAGCTGTCGGTGTCGCCAGTGTGAGGCTGCCCACAAACGTAAGTGGCGACTGACCGGTCACCCGCGCATGATCTCGATACCAGTCCTGTCGCTGCTGGCAGGCGTAGACCATGTCCAACAGGTTCGGACTGGCCTGCGCGATGGCGCGGTTGGCGACCGTACGAAAGTCAGGAATCGGCAGAGGCTCGGCCGGTGGCTCGGGCAGGAAGAAATACCCCACCGGCGCATGCGTGGCTCGCGCGTAGTCTTCCAGCTGACGCAACATCGGCTGGGTTTCGCCCGCTTCCCACGCTTCCAAACGGGGAAAACGTGCCATCAGGGCGAGGTTGTCCAGCCGCGCACGATCACGTGCCCAGCGGAACATCTCAGGTTGAATGGCAACGCGGGTCATAACGTCATCTTAGCCAAATGGTGCCGAACCTGTTGCACGGAAACCTCAGCTCTCGCCGTAGCTGCGCTCGATCAGCGGCTTGGCTCGTTCGAAATCAGCCATGGTGCGCAGACACAGCTCCAGATCACCGGTGCCCCACGTGCCGATATTGCGCACATCCCGGCTGAAACCGGCTTCCAGCGCAACCGTATCGGGATCCAGCTTGAGCATGACCAGCAACTTGTCCTTGTAGGGAATCACGCAGGCGAAGTTCTTCAATCGGCGGAACGCGACGTACAGTTTCAAATGCTTTTCCTGCACATCTTCGCCCAGCGCCAGCAGCTGACCGGACAACGCTTCGTACATAGCGCGGATTTCGGGTTGCGCGTTTTCCAGCTGCTCTTCCGCCGTCTTGTCCTTGCCGACTGGCTTGCTCTTCGCGAGCGTCGTCGAGCCGGCGGTGTCGGCCTTGGCCGCGGTGGCGTCGTCCACGCTGACGCTGTTGACCAGGTCAAGCAGCAACAAGTCGTCGGCGAATAGCTTGTAGCGGATCAGTTCGATATTGCGTGGAATCTGCTGCACGGCGTGCTGGTCGTAGCGGGTGAAGTCGGCGGCGATACACAGCAGACGCGTGCCGGCCCAGTCGATCTGCTCAGCTACATCCTTGCCCAGCTTCTCCATCACCAGCCACTGGAATTCGGCACGGTGATCCATCAGCCAATCAAGGTAGAACAGCCCCTGGTT
>JBDTKM010000121.1:0-20586 GCA_039935315.1 Rhodanobacter sp.
CATGACTTGCTCCTCGGAACGTGGGGCGACACGACGAACCTTCGCCGTTTGACGCCATCAGTTATCTTGAAATCATAAGAACCGGGATGAAAAAGCTGGGTGAAGACCCACTTCAACGCTACGCTGGATTCACGCTGCGATGGTGACAATCCAGCAGCCGCACGGCACATTCACATGCTGGCGTCAGCCGCGCCGCGATCACCGCGAGCACGTCCGATGGAGGCCGGCCTGGGTGGGCGCGCGCTCTGCGACTACGGAATTCGGACAGCTGCGGTTTTTGCCGAAAGCTGCTCAGCGCGGCAAGAACGCGCGCAGGAACGTTTCAACGCCAGCCCGCGCGGTCGCCTCGATTTCCTTCTGGTAGCTCTCGGGGCAGTCGGTGCACCCGAACATCTGACGCATCATCAGATTGCCCTTGATCAAGGTCAGGAACTGCGCGCTGGCGCGCGGGACGTCGTCGATGCACAACTTCCTCTCGTTCAACGCGTGTTGCAGCAGCCGCTCCATCAATCCGTGCGTACGCGTGCTGCCTTCTTCCCAGATCAGCTTGCCGTAACGGGGATTGCCCTGGCGGCAGTCGCTGAGAATTGCGCGGAACATGCCCACGGTTTCCGGATTGCAGTCCAGATGGGCGTGCGTCAGCGCCACTCGCAGCAAGATCTCGCGAATATCCACGTCCGGATCAAAACGATAGGTCTCTTCCGGCAACAGATCCTGGATGCGGGAACGGATCACTTCACGGAAAAGATTGTCCTTGTCACCGAAATGGCTGTAGACAGTGAGCTTGGACACTCCCGCATCGGCAGCGATCGCATCCATGCTGGTGCCGCTGAATGCATTGTTGATGAACAAAGCCTTGGCTGACGCCAGAATAGCCGCGCGCTTCTCCATGTCCTTCGGACGACCGGGCCCCTGGGTTCTGACTGGCGCGCTGGTACTCATGCATCCACCTTCACACACGACAAATTGGGCTTTATTATACGTCTCAGTTCATTTATTTGCCATGCGGGTCCGATTGCGGCGCGAATCGCCGCTGGGCAGGCGCCCCATAAAGATGACTGGCGTCAACCGCAGGCGATGACTTCCGGCACTTCGTGGACGGCAGCGCAGCCGGCACGCTAGGCACCACGAACTCACCGCTTTGCGGATCGAGCCGAAAACTCCACAGTGTGAGGACAACCACGGCCGCTTGGCGGGATCACCGCAACTCCATGGTCCGGCAAGCTGCACATGCCGGACCGCATAAACCGGACCGCGGAAGGACCAGACCGAGGCCCGGCAGATTCCCGAATACGCATGTCATTGTGGGACCGAGTGGCAACACTTATCCTTCAAGGTCTTTTTCAATCGGCACAAGGCACAAGCAGATGGCGATGAATTTCGAACAGGCGCGGCTGAACATGGTGGAAAACCAGGTGCGCCCGTGGGAAGTGCTCGATGGTCGGGTGCTTGATGTGATCAGTCGCGTGCGCCGCGAGGATTTTGTGGCCGCGGAACATCGGCAACTGGCTTTTGCCGACCTGTGCCTGCCGCTGGGCCACGGCGAGATGATGATGAAACCGGTGGTCGAAGGCCGCGTGTTGCAGGCGCTCGACTTGCAACCCACCGACCGCGTGCTGGAAATCGGTACCGGCTCGGGTTACCTCAGTGCCTGTCTGGCCACCTTGTCGGCGCAGCTCTCCAGCGTGGATATTCACGGCGACTTCACGACCGTCGCCACGGAGCGCCTGGCTCGCGCCGGCATACACAACGCCAGCCTGGTCACCGGCGAGGCGGTCAAGGCTTGGCAACCGGACGGACTGTTCGACGCACTGGTGGCAACCGGCGCCGTGGCGGAGATTCCGCCGCGCTGGCTCACCTGGCTCAAGCCGGGCGGCCGCATGCTGGCAGTGTGTGGACAGTCACCGGCACAGCGCGCCAGCTTGCTGACCCACGAGGATGCTGGCCATTTCCGTGAGGAAGGCCTGTTCGAGACCGACCTGCCCTACCTCATTCATGCCGAACCGGTGCTCCGGTTCGTCCTCTAGATCCCCTTAGATTGTCCCCGACCGATTGACACGAGGCGTCCCATGCATTTGAAGCTGCTCACTCTCGCTCTGGCCCTGGCCGCCGTCTCGCTGCCCAGCCATGGCGAGGATCTGCTCGATGCCTATCGGGACGCACGCGCCAACGATCCGGTGCTGGCGCAAGCCGATGCCACCCGGCTGGCCACCGGCGAAGGCGTGCCCCAGGCCCGCGCCCTGCTGCTGCCGCAGATCTCGGCCGGCTTGACCCTGAGCCAGACCAACGGCGGCGGCAGTTCCTCCAGCACGAGCAGAGACCCCACGACCGGCCTGCCGATCCTCATCAACGGTCAGACCGGTCATTCGCGCACCCGCAGCATCGATGGCACGCTCAGTCAGACGATTTTCGACTTCAGCAAGTACGCCAACCTCAAGGCTGCCCACTCCGCGGCGAACGCCCAGGACGAGACTTATCAGGCGGCGTTGCAGAATCTGTTCGTGCGCGTGACGGCGGCCTACTTCACGGTACTGAATGACGAGGACCAGTTGACCTTCGCCAAAGCCAACGAAGACGCTTTCAAGCGCCAGTTCGACCAGGCCGACCAGCAATACAAGGTCGGACTGTCCGCGATCACCAATGTGTACCAGGCCAAGGCCTACTACGAGAACGCCAAGACGCAGACGATCGGCGCACAGAACACGCTCGACAATGACAAGGAGGCGCTGCGCGTGATCACCGGCAAGCCGATCGGCGCGCTGAAGAAACTGCGCGACGATCTGCCGATGCAACCGCCGATCCCGAGCAACCCCGACGCCTGGGTCAAGCAGGCCGAGCAGACCAACCCCTCCCTGCTGGCACAAAAGGACAGTGTCGAGGCCGCCGAGCACGACATCACCGCGGCACGCGCCGGCCACCTGCCCACGATCACGGCCAATGTGAGCTATGGGAAAAGCAACAGCTGGTACCAGAACCCGCTCCCGATCGGCTTCGACGCCAACCGCCCGGCGTCGACCACGGTCGGACTGACCCTGAACGTACCGATCTTCTCGGGCGGGCTCACCCAGTCACGTGTGCGTCAGTCGATCTACCAGCGCGACGCGGCCACCGACGCGATGGAACTGCAACGCCGTCAGATCGTGCAGGACACCCTCAACTACTACCGTTCGGTACTCGCCGGCATCTCCCAGGTGCAATCGGGCAAGGCGTCGGTGGATTCGGGCCAGAAGGCGCTGGAAGCCACCCGCGCCGGCTTCGAGGTCGGTACCCAGACCTTCACCGATGTGCTGCTGGCGATCCAGACCCTGACCCAGTCCGAGAGCACCTACTCACAGGCGCGTCACCAGTTCATCCTGAACAAGCTGCTGTTGCAGCAAGCCGCTGGCACGGCCGACTTCAAGGACATCCAGGCGATCAACGCGCTGCTGCAGTAAGTCGGCGCACACCCCCGGAAGCCTGAGGCGGGTTACTCCTGCAAGAGTCCGTCAATCAGCTGCATTACCCGGTGTACGGCCCCGCGCTCGCGCTCGAACACCTGCTGCGCGGCTTCGCCCATGTGGGCACGCCGGGCGTCGTCGAGCAACAGCCGCAACACGGCTGGGCCAAGTCGGGCGACATCCGGCACCAGTTCGGCGCCGCCCTGTTCGAGCAGGCTGCGGGTGATTTCCTCGAAATTGAATGTATGCGGTCCCACCAGCACCGGCACGGAAAGCGCCGCGGGCTCCAACAAGTTGTGACCGCCGACCGGGACCAGACTGCCGCCCACGAACGCGAGGTCGCTGGCGGCAAAGAACGGCATCAGCTGGCCCATCGCGTCGATCACGAAAACCTGATGGGCGGCCGAGGGCTCCCCCTCGACGCTGCGCGTGGCCACCTTGAAACCGAGACCGCGGACCGTGTGCTCGACCAGGCGAAAGCGCTCGGGGTGGCGCGGTGCGAGCAGCAACAGCGCATCGGGCAGCCGCTGTAACACTTTCATATGGGCCTCAAGCAAGGGCAGTTCCTCACCCTCATGCGTGCTGGCCGCCATCCACACTGGTCGCCGCGCGCCCCAATGTCCACGCATGGCGGCGCCCTGGGCCACCGCACCGACCGGGATCGGCATGTCGAACTTCATATTGCCGCTGACCAGGACCTTCTGCGGATCGGCGCCCAGCAACCGGTAACGCGCGGCATCAGCGCGCGACTGCGCGGCGATCAGATCCACGCAGGCCAGCGCGGAGGAAGCCAGTGCGCGCAGCGGCTTGTAGCCGCGCATGGAACGCGCCGACAGTCGCCCATTGACGATCATCAGCGGGATGCCACGCCGGTGGCAGGCGAAATACAGGTTCGGCCAGATCTCGGTTTCCACGATCAGTGCCAGACGCGGGCGAATCCGGTTCATGAAGCGGCGCACCGCGAACGGCAGGTCATACGGCACATACACCTGAAACGCATCATCGCCGAACAACTGCTTCACCCGCGCTGCACCGGTTGGCGTGAACGTGGTAATGACCAACGGGGCATTCGGGTAGCTGCGCTGCAACGCCTTGATCAGCGGCTCGGCGGCGTTCACCTCGCCGACCGACACGGCATGCACCCACAGGCTGCCAGCCAGGCGCGGCGCGTCGAAAAACCCGAACCGTTCCGGCCAGCGCTTGCGGTAAGGCTGCGAACGTCGACCTCGGACCAGCAGCCGCAGCAGCAGCAGCGGCGTAACCAGGAACATTGCCAGGGTATACAGGAATCGCAACGATCGATCCTTCCAGTCAACGCGCGAGTATAGCGACAGCCGCCCGGACAGGCCCGCACGCGGCCAGCCCGCTACAATGCCGACGATGCCCGGCATGCCCCGTCCCGACTTCACCCCCTCGCTGCTCGCTCCGCGCCATTGGCCGGCGTGGCTGGGAGTGGCGGCGATCTGGCTGATCGCCCATCTGCCCCAGGCGGTGTTGCCATGGCTGGGGCGCCGGTTCGGTGCACTGGTGCTCAAGATTCCCTCGGCGCGACAGCACGTCGCCGCCGCCAACATCAAGCTGTGCTTCCCCGAACTCGACACTACGCAGCAGGCCGCGCTGGTTACGGCGAATCTGCGCGACATCGGCTCGATGATGGTGGAGTTCGCGCTGGGCTGGATGGGCAGTGACCGGCGCATGACGGCGCTGCCGACCCGCATTGAGGGACTCGAGCATCTGGAAGCGGCGCGTGCGCAGGGCAACGGCGTGCTCCTGGTAGGCGGCCACTTTTCCCACCTGGAACTCTGCGCACGTCTGGTCTCGCAGCGCATTCGCATCGCCGGGATGTATCGGCGCATGGATTCGACGGTGTTCGAATGGGTGGTACTGCGCGCGCGCCTCCACTACGCCGCGGCGATGTTCGACAAGGATGACATTCGCGGCACGGTGAAGTACCTGCGTAGTGGCGGCACCTTGTGGTACGCGCCGGACCAGGACATGCGCAGCAAGGACACCGTGTTCGTGCCGTTCTTCGGCGTGCCGGCGGCGACCATCACCGCAACCCACCATCTGGCGCGGATGTCCGGCGCGGTGGTCATTCCGTTCTTCCACCAACGGCTGCCCGGCAGGCAAGGTTATGCCCTGCGGCTCGCTGCGCCGCTGGAGAACTTCCCCAGCCGCGACGTGCTGGAAGATACCGCCAGGGTCAACGCCTGCATCGAGGAGATGGTGCGCGCGGCACCCGAGCAGTACCTGTGGGTGCACAAGCGCTTCAAGACGCGGCCACCGGGGCTGCCTGCTGTCTACTGAGCGAACCCGGGTCTGCCGCCACATAAAGCGCGGCACACCACAAGCCCAGCAGCCACGCGAACAACAGGCCCCACCATGCCGAATAAAACGCCAGATGCGAGTTCAACGGAAACAGCATCACGCCCAGCGCCAGGCTTGCCGGGAAAGCACGCTCGCGCGCCAGCTCGCCAGCCCGGCGCCACGCACGCCACGCCCAGGCGGCAGCGGCCAGCCACAGCAGCAGTCCCAGCGCACCCGTGCCGGTGAGGATCTCCAGCACCAGTTGATGCGGATGACACGCCCCCTCGCCCACGCCGCAGGCCTCGCCGGAAACCACGAAATGATCATTTGCCGGCGCGTAGTGGGGATAGGCATAGCGGAAGCCGCGCACACCAACACCGTTGAACGGATGCGCGGCGATCATCGCCACGCTGGCATGCCAGATGTCGAGCCGGCCACTGAGCGCCGTATCCAGCGACTGATCGGTACCGTGCAACACCAGCAGGGTACGTGCCATGCGGTCGTGGAAACGCGCCGAGGTCTTCCACGCCACGCCGCCGGCCAGCACCAGCACCAGCGCGGCTGCCGCGCACCCGATCGAAAAGCGCCAGAGCGAGCGGGCCTCGTGCCAGCCAAAGCCAGCCAGCACCAGTCCATAACAAAGCCAGGCCGAACGCGAGCCCGCCAGCAACACCGGCCCCAATACCAGCACACCGGCGACCAGCAAGCCGGAACGACCCCAGCGTTGCCGCGCCGCCCACAGCGCAAACGGCGACAACACGGCCAGGGTCGGGCCCAGCTTCAGATTGTCAGCGCCGAAAATGCCGGAAATGCGCTCGGCCTGGGGATGGCCGCCGAGGCTCCAGCCGGTAAAGGCCTGTAGCCACGCATCGGCACACCACACCGCCAGCACCGCGGCCACTGCCATGTACAAGGCATGCAATTTGTGCTCGCGCCGGATCGCAAAACATGCGTACAGACCCAGCGGCACATAGCGCAACAAGGCCGCCACCGTGGTCCAGCTTTTGCCGGGCCGAATCGCATCGACGGCGGAAAACAGTGCTGCCGCCACATACGCCGCCAGCAGCCACAGCAGCAAACGTGCGCCAGGATGCTGACGCAGCGCATGCGGATCGCGCGCGAACAGCATGATGACGCCCAGCAGGCACAGAAAGGTCCCCAACTCGGCGCTGCGACCAAACGGCAGCAGTCCAATCACCAGCCAGAACGGCAACAACGGAGAACGCAGGGCGGCCTTGAGTGAACTGCCGAAGGAAGTCATGCATGAACCGCCGTGGGAACCAACAGGCATTGTAGGCGAGCACGAGCGCGGACAGAGCCGCCAAATCTCCCGCTTACTCTTGCCGCTGAGTCACTTCCCCGTACAGCGCCAGCGTGGCTTGTTGCATGTCGCTGAGGCGGTAGCCCTGCAACACGGAGATCGGCGGAGCCACCCGCAGCAACTCGGCAGCGCGCTCCACCAATTTCTCGCGATCACCCAGCGGCACGCGGCCGGCGGGATAAAGCTCAGCCAGCAATTCGCCGACGCCGCCATGCGCGTAGCCCAGCACCGGGCGGCACAGCGACAGCGCCTCGATCACCGTGCGCCCGAACGTCTCGGGCTGATTCGACAACTGCAGCACCAGCGCCGACACCGCGTAGATATCGCGGATATCGCCGCGCGGCGGCGACAGCACGACTTGCGAGGTCAGGCCGCGCACACGGATCAGCTCCTGCAGTTCAGCCACGTACGCCTCGCGGCCAGGTTCGACCACTCCAAGCAGCAGCAATCGCGCCTCGATACCGCGGCGCTTGAGTTCAGCCAGCAGCTCGATCGCATCATGGTGGCCCTTCAAGCGCGTTCCTCGCGCCGGCATGGTCAGCAAGGGCGCCCCATTCAAGGTCGGAAACTCGGCAAAAAAAGCCTTGTGCCAGGCATCATCCGGTCGATGCCCATACGGAAAGGCATCCTGATCGATGCCGCGCGGAATCACCCGTACCCGGCCCGGCTCCAGTCGACGATAGTGGCTGAGCACATAGTCACGCAGGGTCTGTGAGACCACGATCACGCGCTCGCCACGCATCAGGATCGAACTGTAGTGACCCGGCGAATTGAACCCATGCACCGTGGTAATAAAATGCGGGCGCGGCGCAATCCCCTGCAGCGCCCACCAGCCCATCCATGCGGGCAGCCGCGAGCGGGCGTGCACGATGTCCGGCTTGAGCTCGCGCAACGCGCGTCGCAGAGCGCCGAGTCGCCCCAGCGTGAACAGCGACTTGCGCCCCAGATCGAGCGTGATGTGCTCGCTACCCTCGGCCTGCAATTGCCTGACCAGACGCCCGCCAGCGGAAATTACCACCGAACGATGGCCGGCCTGCACCAGCGCACGCGCAATCTCCAGCGCCGAACGTTCCGCGCCGCCGGATTGCAACGCGGGGATCAGCTGGACCACGGTCAGCAGCTTGGCGGGCACGGCAATGCTTGACATGAGCTCCGAATGGGGTACTTCCATGACAAGAACGAAGCAAAAAAGGTGCCACCGCCGGCCACTGATTCAGTCTTGCAATCAGTCTCGCAAAACGTAATGTGCGCCACAATAGGCGCAGGCTGACTCGCCGCCGTTATCGACGATCGGCAGATAAACCTTGGGATGCGAATTCCACAATGCCATGCCGGGCATCGGGCACGACAACGGCAAGTCCTCGCGCGTCACTTCGTAACGATTTTGGGCATTTGCCGGCATCAGACGCACGCTCGCGGCAACGGGGGAAGACATCGGCAGACTCCGAACTGGACAACAGACTGCCGATGGTAGCAGCCTGTCGATTGTTGTCGCGCTCGCGAGCCTGCGGGACCTCAGGAACGCAGCCGCTGGACTCAGCTGGCAGGCCGCAACCCATGCCACGAAAAGAGCAGCATCAAGCACGCCGCGATTCGTCGCTCCCGCAAAATGACCGCGCTGCTACCAGCGCGGTGCGTCGAGTTGGTCAAGCCAATTCAATGAACGGCGTCGGTCTTCGGCACCGAGCCCTCGGTGGTGATGCGAACGTGCACTTCGTCACCGACATTCGGCACATAGGCGCCGACACCGAAATCCGAACGTTTCAGCGTGGCCGTGGCGTCGAACCCGATCGACTGGGTCTTGCTCATCGGATGCAGGCCCACTTTGTTCAGGGTGGCATCGAGCACGATCGGCCGGGTCACGCCGTGGACCGTGAGCTCGCCGCTGACTTTGAACTTGTGCCCACCCAATGGCTCGACCTTGCTGCTCTTGAAGGTGATCACCGGATATTTCGCCGCGTCGAAGAAGTCCGCCTTTTTCAAGTGCTCGTCAAGCTCGGCCACGTGGGTATCCAGTCTGGCCAGCGGCAGCGTGACCTGCACGCTGGAGTGTGCCGGGTTCTGCTCGTCGAACACCACGGTACCCTCGCCCAGCCCGATGTCGGCCGTGGGATGGGAGTAACCGAAATGACTCCAGCTGAACAACACCATTGTGTGATCAGGATCAAGCTTGTAGGTGGTCGGTGCCGCCTGCACCGATATCGCGGTCCCAAGCAGACCGGCAAGGGCGAGATACTTCAAAAAGGGCATGGCATGGTCTCGGTGGTGAAAGGGAACAATGGGTTGGCTTCGGCTCCGGCTTCGAACCCGCGCTTCCAACAGCAGCGGCGACAAACGACGCACGGTCGGATCGCGGCTGCACCCGGAATGCATGTCGTTCGTCGGTATCCTTCGCGGCAAGCCGCCCCGACATGGGTGGCCGGAACGTGCGATTGTACAGATGGCCGCAGACGGCCGGGCGCCGCGGCCGGAAAACGCATCGTGTTGATTCGGCAAACCATCTCGCAGCGAACTTGCTCGTGCTTTTGCCCATGCTGAAGCTGGATGGCGAATGCTGGGTCATCACCGACGAGGCCGCCGGCAACCAACGCCAGGCGCTGTCGCTGGCTGAACAACTGGGGATGCCGAGCCGGCATCTGATATTGGAGCCAAGGGCACCGTGGTCATGGTTGGCGCCGCGACTGACCTTCGGCGACAAGCTGGCGTTGCCCCCGTCGCAGCGTGCGTGGTTCGCGCCGCCCTGGCCGACGGTCGCCATCGGCTGCGGTCGCGCCGCCGCGCTGTTTACCCGCATGTTGCGCCCGCTATCGGCCGGTCGCTGTCATACGGTGCAGATCCTCGACCCGCGTCTCGATCCCGGCCTGTGGGATACCGTGATCGCGCCACAACACGACGAGCTCGACGGTGCCAATGTGCTGCGCCCGCTCGGATCGCTCAATTCGGTAGACGACCAATGGCTGGCCGACGGTCGCGACGCGTGTCCGCATTTCGGCGAACTGCCGCAACCGCGAGTCGGTGTGCTGCTGGGCGGGCCGCGACATGGCATCGCGCTGGATGCCCGCTACGCCGGTGAACTGGGCATGCGGCTGCTCGCACGCCAGCGCAACGAAGGCGGCAGCCTGCTGGTAGTGGCTTCGCGCCGTACTCCCGCCGTGCTGCCCGACACGCTGCGTCCCCTGTTCGCAGGCGTTCCGGGGCTGCTCTGGGCCGGTCGCGACGACCGCCCCAATCCTTATCCCGCGGTCCTCGGCTGGGCCGATCGCCTGGTGGTCACCCCCGACTCGGTCAACATGTTGTCCGAAGCCTGCGCGGTGGGTTGCCCGGTGCTGACTTTTGTCGGCGGTCCTTTGCCCGCCAAGATCCTGCGCTTTCATCAAGCACTGCGTAACGCTGGTCTGCTGCACGATCTCGATGCACCCGTCTGCGCGAAGCAGACGCCGCTAAGGGAAACGGCTCGGATCGCCGCAATCGTCCGGGCAAGCATCGGCATCCCTGCGCCCGCGCCACATGCGAGCAAATGACGTCTGATCGATCCGACCGAGCGGTCAGGCGTCACGCCACCGCAGCAACAAGACTCATGCGTCTGGATAGGCCCATTGCAATTGGCCCGTGGCCAGCAAGGTGGCCACTTGTGGTGCGAATGGGCTGTGCAGGACTTTCGCCGAAAGCGGCGCAGTCACCAGCAACCCCACGCACTGGTTGCGCCCCAGATGCTTGGCGCGGTACAGGGCAAGATCGGCCAGTTCCAACGCGGCGTCGAAGGTCGCCTTGTCGAGCGAACTGGCCAGCGGATGCATGCTGAAACCGATCGAACACGTCAATCGGATCACGCCGCCGCGACCATCCGCGAAGGCTCTCGCTGCAATGTCGCGGCGCAGCCGTTCTGCAATGACCATGACGCCGGCGGCATCGACATGCTGCAGCAGCAGCAGGAACTCCTCGCCGCCCCAACGCACCGTGATATCTCTCTCGCGGCGCAACGCCGCGAGCCTGCCGCCGAGTTCACGCAACACCGAATCACCCACGGCATGACCATAGCTGTCGTTGATCTGCTTGAAATGATCGATATCGATCTGCAACACGCCGATGCGGGCATCCCCGGTCAACACCGCGGGCAACTGGGCCATCAAATAGCGGCGGTTGTGCAACGCGGTCAACGTATCGGTCTGGCTCTCCTCGGCCAGGGCGAGATTGGTGACACGCAGGCGCTCGATCGCCCGCGAGAGCTCGCCCGTGCGCTGCTCGACTTGCTCCTCCAGCCATGCGTTGCGGCGATGCTGACGGCGCATATTCCAGCGAACCAGCAGGAACGCCAGCAGGCACAATGCCAGCAGGATCGCGCCACGCACTGTAAGGCGTTCGTACCAGTGCGGCCTGACCCGGATGACCATATCCGCCTCCGGTCCATAGCCGGTGGCGCCGGGCAACGTGGCAGCGACCCGGAACCGGTAATCTCCCGCTGGCAGGTGGGTATAGAACGCTTCGCGCCGCAGGACGGCATGACGCCAATCCGTGTCATAGCCCGCCAGCCGGTAACGAAAATGCACGCTGCCAGGACCCAGATAAGGGGCGGTGTAATTGACCGTCAGGTCGCGGCTCCCCTGAGCAAGGTCGAAGGACGCTCCGGAGTAACTCGTGCCATCGTGCTCGATCGCCACCACCCGCGCCGGCGGGGCGACTGGCAAGGCGCCCAGGATGCGCGTATCCACCCCGACGATGCCGTTGGTGCTGCTGTACCAGATGACGTCCCCGTCAACCACGCTGCGTGCGCTGGCGCCACCGTTGCAGCAACGCAGGCCGTTGACGCTGGTCGGGCGCTGTTCGCCAGCAAGCAGTTGCGGCGACACCGTGCGCTCGGGTGAGCCCGGCACGGGCAGTTGCGCCAGCGGCAGTCGCCACGCGCCAACGGCCGAGCTGACGTAAAGCTCGTCCCTGAGCACATCGAAAGTCCACACGTTGTTGCTGGGCAGGCCATCCTTCTGGCTGGTCATGCGCAAGCGACCATTGGCCACCACGCCGAAGCCGGCGTCACTGGTGGCCACTCCGAGCAGGCCGGGCTTCAACATGGCCAGGCGCGTCACGAAATGTCCGCGCAGTGGTTCTGCCCACGCTGGCTCGGCCATTTTCCCGTCGCGCCACTCGAACACACCGTCCCCGGTACCGACATACAGATGGTCCGGCGCCAGCGGCAGGATCGTGCGGATGATCGCTGCAGCCGTCGAAGCATCCGGATCGGCGCGGCTCAGCTTGCCCAGATGCCACCGATACAAGCCATCGGAGGTGCCAATCCAGAAATCGTCGGGCGCCACTTCACGTATATTGTCGATCCGCCAGCTGCGCAGCGCCGACAAGGCTGCCGGCGTGACATCCTGGCCATGGTCGAACACAGCGATGCCGGCACGGGTACCCACCCACAGCCGGTCCTGATGGTCGTAATACAGCTCGTACGCCGACGGATTGGGCAGCGCGCTGCCTGGAATCAAGACTCGGGCGCGCTTGCCATCGAAGATTTCCACATCGGAGTTGGTGCCGAACACGATCTGCCCGTCCGGCGCCTTCAACACGCTCCACACCAGCGGATCGGCCACCCCGTCCCGCATCGACACGTGTCGCGTCCAGCCATTCCAGATTCGATACAAGCCGCGTGTATGCGTGCCCAGCCACAGGTTGCCGGCGCGATCCTCAAACTGCGCCCGCACCCACGGGCGCGGTGCGATGTCCTGGTCGTCTATCCGTTCCAGCGTGCCACCGGGAATGCGTCGATAAAACCCATCCACCGTACCGATCCACAAGACGCCACGGCTGTCGGCGAACAGACTCTCGATCGCCGTGGTGCCCACTCCATCACCCCATGCCGCCGGCGCAAGGTGCTCACCATCTACCCGCATCAGCCCGGCCTGGGTGCCCAGCCACACGATTCCGCCTTGCGTAGCCAGATGCCCGACGATGATCCGCTGTTGCGTGGGATCGGCCTGGATGCAGCTGAACGCCGACGGCGGAACGCTGTCATCGCGGCGGCACACGCGCCCGATGCCGCCGACCCACAGCGTCTTGCCATCGCGCAGCAAACTGAATGCCGCTCCGGCATAGCCCGGCACCGGCACAACCTTGCCATCGCGCACGCGCTGCAAGCCGTTCGAGGTGGCCACCAAGGGGGTGCCATCACCGGCATCGATGATCGCATTGACCGCGGCGCCGCCCAGCGACGTGAAGTGACCGTCGCGCTCATGCAACAGACCGTGTGCGCCACCGAACCACACGCCACCGTCTGGATCGGCCCATGCCGCCGCGAGCGTGCCGGTATCCACCCCGGCGGTTTCCCAGTCATAGGTAACGAATTGGGTGCCGTCGAAGCGCGCTACCGCGGACTGCGTATTGATCCAGAGAAACCCGGCGCGGTCCTCGGTCATGGCGAGCACGGTGATCTGCGGCAATCCCTCCTCGACACTCCAGTGGTCGAGAACATAGGAGTGGAACGGCTGCTGCGGATCCATCGCGAGTGCCGAAGACAAGCCGAACAGGCAAGCCATCACGCTGAGTACGCTCGCAAAAATTGCGCGTACTCTGCGTCCCGATGTCGCGTGATCAATCATCCTGCTGCCATGCCCCAGTTCGCCCGATGCCACCCAACCGCAAGCCCCCATACGCGTTCTTCCACCAGCCACGGCGCGGCCTGGCTCAGCTGGATGCGTCGAGCGGATCATCCTCGGAAGCAAGTTTGAAGCCAAGGGCAGTGGTGACACCGCGCACACCATCACACAACTGCTGCAAAGCGGCATCATGCGGCGTAATGCGTGAACGCAAGTCCAGCGTACAGGCCAGTGCGCGCTGCAGCAGATCAGCGTGCGCCGCAGCGAGCGTCCCGGCCTGGTTGTCACTGAGCACACCGGCACTGCGGCACGCCTCGATCAATCCCGCGTTGGCGGTGACCCGAAGCAACTCCGGATGCCGGGCGGCATGCGCCAACACCAGCCCCTGCAACGCAAACTCGATGTCGAGCAGTCCACCGCTGCCTTGCTTGAGGTCGAACAGGTACCGATCGGAGCGGTCGCGCTCGGCGCGCCAACGCTGGCGCATGCTGCTTACCTCGGCCAGCACGGTGGCGAGCCCGCGCGGGGCGGCAAGGACCTTGCTCCGCACCCACGCCAGTTCCAGACCGAGCGCGGCGTCACCAGCCACCACCCGCGCGCGCAACAACGCCTGGTGCTCCCACGTCCACGCACGGCTTTCCTGATAGGTGATGAAGGCATCGAGACTGCTGACCAGCAGGCCCTTGGAACCATCCGGGCGCAGGCGCGTGTCCACTTCGTACAGGCGGCCGGCGCGGGACAGCACGGTCAGCCAGTTCATCACGCGCTGGGCCAGGCGCTGATACCAGCGGAAGCCTTCTATCGGCCGTCCGCCGTCGCTCATCGCCTGGGCGCGGTGGCCGTCGAAAATGAAGACCAGATCCAGGTCGGAGGCGAAGCCGAGCTCTTTGCCACCAAGGCTGCCGTAACCGAGCACCGCGAAACCGGAGCCGTCGCCAGGTAGCCGCCCGTGCCGCGCAACCAGATCGCGCTCGGCCAGCGCCAACACCGCGCCCACCACCGATTCGGCCAGTGCGGCGAGGCGGCGCGCGGTGGCCACCGCATCCACGCGGTCGTCGTTGAAGGCCAGCCCGAGCCGAAACGCGGTGGACGACCGGAATTCGGTGATTCGCTCCAACTCGGTTTCGGCGTCGCGCTCATCCAGGGTACCCAGCACCCGGGCAATCTCCGCAGCAATGTCAGCACGGCGAAAGGGCAATTGGTCGATGCGCGGGTCGAGCACGTCATCCAGCAGCAGCGGTTGGGCGATCACGCGCTCGGCCAGGAAGGCGCTGTCGGCAAACAACCGCACCAGCCGCCGGCGTGCCGTCGGTTGCTCATCGAGCAAGGCCAGATAGGATGATCGTCGGGCCACCGTCTGCATCAGGCGACACAGTCGCAACAGGCTGGGAACCGGCGCCGGGGTCGCGCGCGCAGCGCTCAACAGCTGCGGCAGCAAGCGATCCAGCCGCTCACGCGAGCGTGGCGACATCGCCCGCACCTGCGCGGCTTGTGGCAATTTCAGCAGGGTGTCGGCCAGTTCGCTCGCGGGCACGAAACCGGAAGCCTCCAAGGTGGCCGCATCGAGTGTTTCATCACAAGCGAGCTCCCACAGGTGCACGTCCGCCACCGGTGCGCGCGCCGTCTGACCGTGCTGCGGCATCAACACGGCGGCAAACCCCTCGCTGACGATGGAGCGATGGGTCATCAGCGCATGATTGAGCATGTCCCAGTCGGCGTAATCGAGACTCAACGCGATGCGCTCGCGGCTCAACGCATCATCGGGAATGTCGTGGGTTTGCGCATCGCGCAACATCTGCACGCGGTTTTCGACCCGGCGCAGCAGCACGTACGCGTCGCGCAAACGCCGCGCGCGCTGGGCGCCAACATGCCCGCGCGCCTCGCAGGCAGCGAGCGCCGGCAACAGGCCGCGCACCCGCAGCGAAGGTTCGCGGCCACCGCGGATCAATTGCACCAGTTGCACGATGAACTCGATCTCACGGATACCACCGGGGCCCAACTTGAGATTGTCGGCCAGGTCCTTGCGCGCGACCTCGGCGTCGATCAGGACCTTCATCTCGCGCAGGCCGGCGAACGCGGTGTAGTCGAGATACTTGCGGTAAACGAAGGGTCGCAGCAGTTCCTGCAGCTGTTTGCCGGCCGCACGGTCGCCCACCACCACGCGCGCCTTGATCCAGGCGTAACGCTCCCAGTCGCGTCCCTCGCTCTGGTAGTACTGCTCCATCGCAGCGAACGAGAGGGCAAGCCGCCCGGACTTGCCGAACGGTCGCAATCGCATATCGACACGAGCACAGATGCCGTCCATGGTCGGCTCGTTCAGCAGCCGTACCAGTTGCCGGCCGAGGCGCACGAAATACTCGCTGTTGTCGAGGGCGCGTGCACCATCGCTGTGGCCACCTTGCGGGTAGGCGAACAACAGGTCGATGTCCGAGGAGAAATTGAGCTCGCTGCCGCCCAGCTTGCCAAACCCGACCACCAACAGCCGCTGCAACGTGCCATCGGCGCTGCGACTGTGCCCGTATCGGGACGCCATGGCGTTCGTGGCCCAGTCCAGTGCTGCCGCCAGCAGCGATTCATACAGCACGCTGGTGGCGGAAAGGGTTTCCGGCAACTCGTCCAGCGCATTGACGTCGCGAAACACCACCCGCAACGCCTCGGCGTGACGGAAGCGCCGCAACGCCGCCATACAGCCGGCTTCGTCTTCAGGCAGCTTCAAGGTGTCTCGCCGGGCGCTGGCGTCCGCACCGGCACGCAACCGCTCCAGGCCGTGTGGCGAGAGCAGCTGCGGCTGGCGACACCACACCTCGAACGCGAAATCGCTGGCCAGCAGGGTGCGGCGGATCCGCTCGGCCACGCCGGCATCGTCGTGCAAAGGTACGCCGGCAGCACGGCAATGCGCCGACAGCTCGCGGTAGCGGTCGTCAATCAGCGCGCGCAACTCGGTGGATTCGGGTAGGGCCATCGGGTCATTGTGCCGCAGTGCGTTCGCGCTGCCGACTACGGTGTACACGAAAGCGTCATTCGGACGTTGCTTTAGCGGTTCCGAGGCCTGAGACTCGCCCTCCGCGCCTACTTGCCGTTCACCCGGGCATGACTACATTGGCGGACGGATCCACGACAACGCGTGCAGGAGCGGCATGTCCTTGAAACTCCCCGACACCCATGGCCGCTGGCGTCCACCTCTAGCGCATATCGCGCTGCTGCTGTTGCTGATCCTGGCCTTCATCCTGCTGACCGGCATGATCGATGGCGGCGTCGGCGTCACTCCCTCGCAACTGGTCAAGCAACCCCGCTTCCCGCTGGCCAACGCGCTGCCCGGGTTGCTGCTGGCTGGCGTGCTGCTGCTGTGGAGCCGACGCGCGTTGTTTTCTTTCGGCATCGCATTCGCGTGCGAAGGCGTCGTCTACGGCGTCAACCAGCTCAAGGTCGCCAACCTGGGCATGCCGCTGCTGCCGGATGACTTCCGCATGATCGGCCAGCTGCGCAAGGGTGGCATGCACGTGTTGTCCGGCTACCTGCCGCACAGTCCATGGCCCTACCTGACCATGCTCGCGGCGCTGGTGTTGGTGGTGCTGGCGTGGCGATTGGAACGCCCATTATTGGCCAAGCGCGGCAGCGGCCGACGGCTGGTCGCCGGCGCCGTGTTTGCCGCCTTGCTGATCAGCATCGTGGCCGGCCTGCCTGCGTGGGGGAGAATCTACAACGCGCGCGTGTTGTGGCTGGAGCCGTGGTCGGCTCGCGCCACCACGAATCACTCCGGCCTGATCAGCTCGCTGGTGCTGTACCACCTGCACTACGGCGGCGCCCATCGCAAGCCGGACCGCGCCGCCGCAGAACGCCTGATCGCGCAGTTCACCCCCGCTCTATTGCAGACCATGCAGCAGCCTGCCCGACCTGACGAGCTGCCGGACATCGTGGTGGTGCAGAGCGAATCGCTGTTCGATCCCACCATCATGCGTGGCTACGAGGACAGCGACTTCACGCCGAACCTGCGCCGGCTCGCCGCCCACGGCAGCAGCGGCAAACTGCATGTGCCCACCTTCGGCGGCGGCACCATCCGCACCGAGTTCGAGGTGCTCACCGGTCTGTCGCTGCGTTATTTCGACAACTTGCAATTCCCTTACTTGCAGATGAGCCACAAGTCGCAGCCCAGCCTGGTGCGCGCGCTCGAAGCGCACGGCTACAGCACGCTGGCCCTGCACGGCAACGACCCCTCGTTCTGGAACCGAAGCACCGCATTCAAGGCGATCGGTTTCGAGCGCTTCGTGTCGAAATCAGGGTTCCCGGTCAACGCGCCCGACGATGGCAAATACATGGCCGACAGCGCAATGACCGACCAGATCATGACCCTGCTCAAGGACAGCGGTCCGCCGCAATTCATCTTTGCCATCAGCATCGAGGCACATGGCCCCTACGACGTCGAGCCGGCACACACCGCCGAACGCGACGCGATTCCCGTACCCGCCGGCATCACTGGCCGCGACAAGCTCGAACTGCAGACCTATCTCTATCACGCCAGGCACGCCGACGCCGAACTCGGCCGGCTGGTGGCGTGGCTGGCGAAGCGCCAGCGCCCCAGCCTGGTGCTGTTTTACGGCGACCACCTGCCGGCGCTCACCAGCAGCTACCGGATCACCGGTTTCGTGGACGGCCACGACATGCTGAGCCAGGCCGGTGTGTGGTTGCTGGTCGACCCGCACAGCGACGGCCAGGCCGAGCACCAGGACACCGCCGCGTGGCTGCTGCCGGGCCGGCTGCTGACGCAGGCCGGCATCCACGGCGATCCCTACTTCGCCTTGACTCAGCTGGTGGGCCCTCAGCTGGCCGCGCTCACCGCAGCGCCCGGCGCACCACCACCGGACGAAAGCAGCGACCTGAAGCAGATCGACCACGCCATGGCCAGCGTCGAGCAACTGCGGATGAGCGGAAAATTGGGAAAGCTGTTGCCGCCGGCGGTGACTGTACCGGCCAGCGAGATCGCCCATGGCCATGCCGTGCCGGCGCACCCAGCCGCTGCGGCCATTCACTGAACAGCGGACCCGGCCGCAGCTCGAAGTGTTCGGCGTGGCCATCAGGGTCCTTGAACCGCTCGTCATTCAGCACAAGCCGCTTGAGCAGTTACTCCTTGGTGCAAGGTACTCGCCCAACGACGAAACTGGACACCACGCGTTGAGCGCACGCGGTAACTCATGGCCAGAATGACGTCGAGGCTGTGGAATCTTTGTCCGGCATGGCTTGCCGTCAATGGCAGCGGTCAGGGATTCCTTGACAGCTGATCCCTCGTTGAGCTTGTCGTCTTCGAGAAAATGTTTCAAATGCAGGGAGAAGTTCTGCTTGGTAACGTTGAACAGTTCGGCCATCTCAAGCTGATCAAGCCACGCAATCTGTCGCTCTGCGCGCAGCAGGATTCGGCTGCTGCCGTCTTCGATGGTGCAGCGGAACAGCCCTCAGGCATCCATACCGGCGAGCTCCGCCGAGTTGTAAAGAGTAGAAGGCGAGGAAATCGCCGCGCACTTTCTCGACATCGTTGCGGTTCTCCTTGGGTCAGGCTGACGCGCCGACATCAGCGCATTTTCTTCAGGGCCTTGGCGCAGTTGCGCAACCAGTCCATCGCACCGAGGTGTTGCCACAAGGCCAGCGTTTCACTGCGGTAGATCCAGGCCTCCTCGTCACCGCCCACGGCTATACCCCATTGGCTTTGAGCCGGTGGTTTCGGGTCGCCCTTGAGCAACCAGAGCAACAGCTTGGGATACGCATCCACCGCATCACGCAACGCGGCCACGGCAAGACCGGACTTGCCGCAAGCGAACAGCGCCAGCGCACGGTTGTATTGCATCGCGGCGAAATCATCGGGATAGCGCTCGCACAGCGCTAGTGCGTCATCGGTACGCCCGACATCCAGATAACCGCGCACCAGTGCATGACGGAACCCCTGATTGTCGGAGGGATTAAGCGTAAGCACCAACCATTCCAACCGGGCCAGACCCTCGTCGCTGGGTGATTCGTCACCGTCGATCGCAATGCGATGGCCGACAAGGTTCAATGCCGGCCGGTTTTCCAGCCAACCCCATTCAAGGCGCTTGTCCGCTGCGTGATTGACCCTCAGTACCTCGCTCAACACTTGCTCGGCGCGCTCGAGCACCGGCCGCACGATCACATCAATCAACAAATTCATTCGCCACGCGCGCATGGTTTCAACAATGGTGTCGAGTACCTCGAAGGCGTTCCAGAGCACCGGGTGCTCGCGCAACACGGGCAGCCAGGCGGCCATTCCTTCAGGTTCTGCGGTGGCTGCAAGTGGCGCATGGGTGAGCTGCGGCGCCACGGCGTTCCAACGAAGCAAGGCTTTTTCCAACACGGGCTGCGGCTCGAGCGGACCGGTTTCTTCTGCCCCAGGTGACAGCGTATACACCGAAGCCACCGGCGGCGCGGCCTGCAACGACGCCATCAATTCACGCAGATCCGGCTCCCTGTCAAACAGAACCTCAGTCAGGGCCTGCTCCCCATGCTCCGCGACTTCGCTCATGAAATCGACGAGATCAGCGAGCGCCGGATCGCGCATCGCCGTCAGACGATGAACCCAGAAACGCGCGCGCTCACGCGCCTGTGCATGACGTCCCTGGGAAATCAGCAAGGTGATTTCGAGATGCGCCAGCGAAGGTGACTGCGGATCGGCGCGCTGCGCTTCGGCAAATACCTGCCAGGCGGCGGCATAGTCGCCGGCATCGGCGAGCATGGTGCTGTTGCGCTGCAACGCCGCCGAGCGCATGCGCTGATCACCTGCGGCGATCGCGCGATTGAGTAACTGGGCTTTCTTGCGTGGCTTGCCCAGCTCGGTGTAAGCATCGAGCAGCATGTCGAACAATGCTTCGCGCCGCGCCTGGAAATCCGTGTCCGCAACAAACCAGGGCTCAAGCAGCGCACAGGTTTC
>JBDTKM010000122.1:0-14826 GCA_039935315.1 Rhodanobacter sp.
CCGCGATATCGCTGACCATTTGCGCCTGGATTTTCCAGATCGCGACCAGCTCCGGCAGCAGGGTCAGCCAGCCCAGCGGTCCCGGCGGCAGCGCCAGCGAGCCGGCAGTGAGTGCGGCGCGCTGGGCCGCGCGGCTGGCCAGCTTGCGTGATGCGCTGGCGGGATCGGCGCTGTCGCTCAGCTTGCTGGCAGGCACTTCGCTGACGAAATCGAGTATCGCGGCGGTAATGCGACTGGGTTCGACCGGCGCCAAGACGGCGGGTACCTGCGTACTGCGTTGAATCATGCCGGGCTCCCACAGGCGCGCTTTCGCCTGGACGTGGATGGGTCCCTGCAGTGTAGGTGCTGGAGGTGAAGCGTGAATCACGACGATCGCGGTGTGCTGGATGACGCGGACCGCACCAGGCTACCGATCTTGCCCAGACATCAACGCAGTGACTTCCGGCACAAGCTTTTTAACCTGAAATGATATGTTATAACATTCCATTACATATATTCCTTATGAACCTGCACCCGGAGTCCTGATGAAACCATCCTTCCTTGCCGTGAGCCTGGCCATGGCGCTAGCTTCCCATTGCGCGCATGCCGGCGACGCGAACGCGGGCTCTGTCGCAGGCACACCCGGCAAAGCCCCGAGTGCCGAGCAGCCCGTCGGTAACGCCGATGGCGAGCCCGCGAAGGTCACTGAACTGGGTGCCGTATCGGTTTCCGCCAAGCTGGATCAGGCCCGCAACTCCTTGTCGCCGGGAACCGGCAGCAGCCAGTACGTGATTGATCAGAAGGCGATCACCCAGCTGCCGCTGGGTGCGTCGACGCCGTTGAACCAGGTGATTCTGCAGGCGCCTGGCGTTGTCCAGGACTCCTACGGCGGACTGCATGTGCGCGGCGATCACGCCAACCTGCAATACCGCATCAACGGCGTGATCATCCCCGAATCGATCTCGGGCTTCGGCCAGAGCCTGGACGCACACACCATCCAGAGCGCGAAACTGCTGGATGGCGCCTTGCCGGCGCAGTATGGCGATCGCACGGCGGCCGTGGTGGATATCACCACCCGGAGCGGGTCCGATCTTGGCAACGGCGGCAGCGTGGGTGTTACCGGCGGCTCAAACGGTACGTTCAATCCGAACGTCTCGTGGTGGGGCAACAGCGGCGCGTGGAGCGCCTTCTTCAGCGCCAACTATCAGCAAAACGATGTCGGCATCGAGAACCCCACGTCGAGCCGGAAGCCGATCCACGACCATACCAATCAGGTGAAGGGATTCGGCGATATCTCGTACCTGATCAATGACGATACCCGGTTGAGCTTCCTGTTCGGCATCGCCAACAATCGCTTCCAGATCCCCGACAACCCGGATCAAACCCCGCAGTTTGGTTATCTGAATACGGTCGACTTCGATTCTGCCGATCTGGACGAGCGGCAGAACGAGCAAACCCGTTTCGGCGTGTTGGCGTTGCAAGGCAAGTTCGCAACGACCGACTACCAGGTATCGCTGGGCCAGCGTTACAGCGGCCTGCAATACCTGCCAGACGACATCGGCGACCTGATGTTCAATGGCGTGGCCGCGCAGATCAACCAGCGTGACCGCGCCTCGACCCTGCAGGCAGATTTCGCCATGCCATGGGGCAGCAACCACACCCTGCGCTATGGCTTGTACGGTGCCTTCGACCACGCCGTCACGGACACCAACTCGCTGGTATTCCACGCCAATCCGGATGGCAGCCAAGCCAGCACCGTGCCGTTCAACATCTTCACCGGTTCTCCCATTACGGCGCGCACGTGGGCGGCATATGTGCAGGACGAGTGGGATATCAATGACAACTGGACCGTGAACTACGGCCTGCGCGGCGATGATTACGACGCTGCTCGCAGCGAAAGCCAGTTGAGCCCGCGCCTGGGCGTGGTGTGGCAGGCAACGCCAGAGACCACCGTGCACGCGGGCTACTCGCGTTATTTCACTCCGCCGGCCACCGAACTGATTTCTGCCACCAACATCGATCTGTTCGCCAACACCACCAATGCGGTGAAGAATTACGGCAACAACACGCCTCTGGCCGAACGCTCGGACTATTTCGATCTGGGCGTGCAGCAGACCCTCGGCTCGGCCTGGACCGTCGGTCTGGATGGCTACTACCGCAATGTGCAGCGGCTGCAGGATGAAGGGCAGTTTGGCGCCGCACTGATCTATTCCACCTTCAATTACGACGTGGGCCGGGTCAAGGGCGCCGAATTCAGTCTCAACTACGCCCGGGGGTCGCTCTCGGCCTACTTCAACTTTGCTTACAGCAAGGCGATCGGCAAGGACGTCATCACCAGCCAGTACAATTTCAGCCCGGACGACCTGGCCTATATCGCCGGTCACTACATCCATCTTGACCACGACCAGAAATACACCTCCTCCGGTGGCCTGAACTACGCGCTGTCAGCCGACACCCGGTTCGGTGTGGACTACCTGTTTGGCAGCGGCCTGCGCAAAGACGGTGTCGTGCCCAACGGGCTGGCACTCCCTTCGTATTTCCAGCTCAACCTCAGCGTCGCGCATGACTTCGCGTTCGACAGCACCGGCAAGCTGCATGTCCAGCTGGCGCTGATCAATGCGCTCGATCGCGTCTACGAGTTGCGCGACGGCACCGGTGTCGGCGTGGGCGCGCCCCAGTTTGGTCCGCGCCGTGGTTTGTACCTGAGTTTGCAGAAGGACTTCTGATCAGGCCCACTCGTGACGGTCAGGGCGGCCGTCATGCAGGCCCGCTGGCGGCATCCGTTATCCTTGCGGCCCTGGAATCCAGAGTTTTGCGCATGCCATCCCGTCTACCCGAGCCGAGCGCTGACGAACGCGCTCATTCCGACCGTCTGCTGCAATTGCTGCGCGAGCAGATTGCCTCGCACGGACCCATGCCGTTCTCGCAGTACATGGAGCGCTGCCTGTATGCGCCGGGACTGGGCTACTACAGCGCCGGGCGGACCAAGTTCGGCGCGGCGGGCGATTTCATCACCGCGCCGGAGCTGGGCGAGCTGTTCGCGGGCTGCGTCGTTGCGGCGGTGCATCCGGTGCTGGCGATGCTCGGCGAGGAGGCGGATTTTCTCGAAATCGGCGGCGGCAGCGGCGCGTTTGCCGAGGCCGCACTCAAGGCGCTGGCCGATGTGGGTGGGTTGCCGCGGGAGTACCTGATCCTGGAGCCCAGCGCCGACCTGCGCGAGCGCCAGCGCGAACGGTTGCTGGTGAACCTGCCGGCTGAAATCAACGCGCGCGTGCGCTGGCTGGATCGACCGCCGGAGCAGGACTGGCGCGGCGTGCTGTTTGCCAACGAGGTGATCGACGCGCTGCCGGCCACCCGTTTCACCGTGCGCGACGGTGAGATTTTCGAGGAACACGTGGCATTGGACGGCGAAGGCAGGCTCGCGCGGGTCGACCGCCCGGCCGATGCGCTGGTTGCCGGCGCCGTGCGCCATCTGGAGCGGGATCTGGGCGCAGAGTTTGCTGAGGGCTATCGCTCGGAAATCCTGCCGCAGTTACCGTACTGGATCCAGGCGGTGGCCGGCTCACTGACTGCCGGTGTGATGCTGTTCGTTGACTACGGTTACGTGCGCCGCGAGTTCTACCTTGCCGAGCGCGACGATGGCACCTTGATGGCGCATTACCGCCATTACGCGCACAACGAACCGTTCTATCTTCCAGGGCTGAACGATCTCACTGCCTCGGTCGATTTCACCGCGCTGGCCGAGGCCGGCAACAGCGCGGGCTTCGCCGTGGCGGCGTACATGCCGCAGGCACAATTCCTGATCGGTGCGGGCATGCAGCAGGTGTTCGAACAGATCCAGCCGCCGGACGAGCATGGTCGCTATCGGCTCGCCCAGCAGGTCAAGAAACTGATGCTGCCCGACCAGATGGGCGAGCGTTTCCAGGCCATGCTTTTCGCGCGAGGCCTGAGTGTCCTGCCGCTGCCGGCCGACCTGCTGGCGGCCGATCAGGGTGGCCGCCTTTGATCGAGCGCTTGATCTTGCGGCCGTCGGAACGACTGCGCTGGCACATCGCCTGGGTCGTGCTGGGTGGGTTGATCATGGCCTGGACGTTGTGGATGGCACTGATCCCGGATCCGGACATCACGTTGCCGTTTCGCTATGGCGACAAGCTGCTGCACGCGACTACCTTCACCTGCCTGATGGGCTGGTGGGGCAATGTCTATCGCGCGCGCCGTACACGGGTCTGGGCGGCGCTCGGCTGCCTGGCGTTCGCCATCTTCATCGAGTGCGCCCAATGGTTCGATCCGCCGCGCGATGCCGACGTCTTCGACGTGCTGGCCGACAGCATCGGCATTTTCATCGCGCTGGCGTTGCTGCGGACGCCACTCGCCAGCGTACTGGCGGGCATCGAAGCCCGCTCAGTACGCAGCGACCGGCGCTGAGCCTGCCGAACTGGCTGGTGCGGGAGCCGAACCGGCCGCTGCAGGGAGCGAGCTGGCCGACGCTGGCAACGGTGCCACGTTGGTCGAATCTTCGGGCCGCCGCTTCAGTTTGCCGTCCTTGAACATTTCGCTGGCCACCTGGTAATACGCCACGGCGTCATCAACCAGTGCTTCATTCAGCGGGTGGATCGGGGTCGCGTCGCCGGTGGCGTAGTCGGGCTTGACCTGCTCCAGCTTGCGCTGCGGTTCGAGGATGGTGAGCACGTCGTCGTGCAGGTAGCCGAGCTTTTCATAGGTACCGGGGAACGCGTGTTCGCGATCGGGCGGCAACTGGAACAAGTCGTGGCCGAAGAAGCGGGTGCGGTAACTGAAATTGAGCATGCCCAGCAAGGTCGGCGGGATATCCAGCTGGCCCATCAGCCGGTGCACGCGCTCGGGCTTGAAGTGCGCCGGCGCGTAAATCCACAACGGGATGTGGTAACGGTTGATCGGCAAGCTGGTCTTGCCGGCGCTGGAGGCGTCGTGGTCGGCGGTGATCACGAAGACGGTGTTGTCGAAGTATGGTTTGGCACGCGCACGCTTGATGAAATCGTCGATCGACCAGTCCGTATAGGCCACCGCACCCTCGCGCGAGTGGTTCGGAAACTTCACGCGGTTGTCCGGAAAGGTGAAGGGCCGGTGGTTGGAGGTAGTCATGATGTGCAGAAAGAATGGCTTGCCCTCGGCGTGGATCTGATCCATCTGGCTCAGCGCCAGCGTGTACAGGTCCTCATCGGCCACGCCCCACACGTTCTGGCCGTGGATCGTCGCGGTCTTGGGGATGTCGCGCCGATCCACGTCGCGATAGCCGTTGTTGGCGAAGAAATAGTTCATGTTGTCGAACTGGCCGTAGCCACCATAGACAAAGTCCGACTGGTAGCCCCGGTCGTTGAAGATGTTGGCCAGCGAGAACAGGTTCTCGTTGTTGTGTTCGCGGATCAGCGAATCGCCCGGCGTGGGCGGCACCGACAGTGCCAGTGCTTCCAGCCCACGCACCGTGCGCGTGCCGTTGGCGTAAACGTTGTCGAAAAACACGCTCTGGCTGGCCAGTGCATCGAGATACGGCGTCAGGTGCTCGGTGTTGCCGAACGTGCCCAGGTAGTCGGCGGACAGGCTCTCGACGCTGATCAATACCACGTTGAGGTGCTGCTCCGGACCCACCCGGCGAATCACCCGCGTGAGGTCGTGCGGATCGTCGCTGAGGAAGGTCGAGTCCGGCGTCTTCAGCAGCTTGCGCAGGCGTGCGTAAGCCTGGTCGTCGGGCAGCGTACGGTAGAACTTGGCGTAGTCCAGGTGGCTGCTGCGGAACGCCGAGAAGAACTGGTAGATGCCGTTGCCGGCCAGCTCGTTGACGTAGTTGTTGTGGGTGCGGTCTTTCATGTTGCCGTTGACGGCGGCAACCGAAATCACGGTCAGGACCAGCCACACCACGACCACCTTGCCGCGCTGCCACAGTCGGCTGCCGTCATCACGGGTGCGCAGGCCGCGCTTGCCGACGAAGAACACCACGAACGCCAATGCGACCAGCAGGGCCAGCCAGCGGCCAATCGGGTAAGACTCCTGGATGTTGCCGATCACCTCGGTGGTGTAGACCAGATAGTCCACCGCGATGAAGTTGAAGCGCACGCTGAACTCGTTCCAGAACACCAGCTCGGACGCCGCCACGAACAACAGCCCATACACCAGCAACAAACCGAAGGCGTACAGCACCCATTGGCCGGCGCGCGAGGTATAGGTGAATGCCGTCAGCGGCAGCACGAACAGGAACGGAATGATCGCTGGCCAGGTCACCTTGAGGCTGGCGTGATACATCAGGTGCAACGTGCCGACACAGAGTACGCAGGCCAGCACCACGCCCGCGGCGTAGATCATCCAGCGCAGCAGTGGCGCCACCCGGCCGGAGCGCGTGGGCACCAGCCACAGGAACAGCACCATCGGCCATGCCAGGTAGATGAAGGTGACCAGGTCGTAGCCCAGCCCCACGCCGAACGCATACAGCAGGTTCAGCGGCGTGTGCGTCACGTTGCTGCCGGCCATGATCAACAGCACGATGCGGGTGACGAAGCTGATCGCCAGGTAGGTGATGCCCAGCCACAGCAACGGCCGGAAGCGCTGACGCAGGGGCGAAGGCGGGCTGAACGGGTTCGACACGGGCAACTCCAACGGGGTGAGATCGGCCGATACCCGTAACGGGCAAGGCTGTCGGGGCTTTATACCGCGGATCCCCTTTCGGGATAGTTAGTTTTCAGGGTGGCGATGGCCGCAATGCGCGCTGTTGCGATCGCCTGGCCGATCTCCGGACCGGTCAGTCCGGCGGCGACGAAGGCTGCGGAATCGACGGTGGCGGCGGCCGCGCGGGCGTCGCGCAAGTAATCCGCTTGCCGGTACGCGTCATGCTCATGGCCCAGCCGGCCGCGCTTGTCCGCCGTGCAGGCTGCCACGAACGTGTCCAGCCGCGCCGGGCGGCGCAACGCGTCCAGCGCGCTCAGCAGCTTCAGTACCGTGGCCGGCTTCAGTTCCAGCGCACGATGCGCATTCAGGTGCTCACGGCACACCAGCTCCGCCAGCGTCGCGTGCTCCGTGGGCACCTTCAGCCGCGCCGCCAGCGCACGCAGCGGCGCCACGCCGCGCTGCTCGTGGCCAAGATGGCGGGGCAGTACATCCACTGGGGTCAGCGCCTTGCCCAGGTCATGGGTCAGCGCGCAGAAACCGACCAGGTCATCACCGGGCGCCAGCTGCGCCGCCTGATCGAGCACCAGTTCCAGATGGGCGCCGCAGTCGATCTCCGGATGGAAGTCGGCCCGCTGCGGCACGCCGTACAAGGCATCGACCTCCGGGAACAGCACTGCCAACGCACCGCACTCGCGCAGCACCCGCACAAACGCCGACGGCTGCGCCTCGCCCAGCGCCTTGCGCGTCTCCGCCCACACCCGCTCCGGCACCAGGTGATCCACCTCGCCCTCGCGCACCATCTGCTGCATCAGCGCCATCGTCTCTGGCGCCACCGTGAAACCCAGCGGCGCAAAGCGTGCCGCAAAGCGCGCCACCCGCAACACCCGCACCGGGTCCTCCAGGAACGCCGGTGACACATGCCGCAGCACGCGCGCCTCGATGTCGTGCACCCCGCCGAACGGGTCGGTCAGCGTACCCTGCGTATCCTCGGCAATCGCATTGATGGTGAGGTCGCGCCGCGCCAGATCCTGCTCCAGGGTCACCGTGGCGTCAGCCTGGAACACGAAGCCGTGATAGCCATGGCCGCTCTTGCGTTCGGTCCGTGCCAGCGCGTATTCCTCGGCGGTGTCCGGGTGCAGGAAGACGGGGAAGTCCTTGCCTACCGGCTTGTAGCCCAGTGCGAGCAAGTCCTCGGGCAGGGCACCGACCACCACGTAGTCGCGGTCGCCCGGTGCTCGGCCCAGCAATTTGTCGCGGACTGCGCCGCCGACCAGGTAGATTTGCATGGGGGGATGATGCCATGCGGTGTGGATGGGAATCGGCCCGTTTCGCAGAGCGATGCCAGTTCGAGCGTTGCACTTCGGAGTGGAATGGCCGTTGCTTGGCTGCAATTTAACCAAGAGTCGTCATTCCCGCGAAAGCGGGAATCCATTGACTTCCACGCTATGGAATCATTGGCGGATTGACAGATGCCGCCCCAACATACGCGCCATTTCGCCTACAAGCCTCAGTTACTTGGCACACATACGGCACACAACGTGCTACGTTGGATGACATGAAACTGATCTCTTGGAACCCGGAGATGAACTCTCTGCTCAAGGTTGAGAGAGGAGTTTCGTTTGAAGATGTGGTGTTTCATATCATGGCCGGCGACATTCTTGACACGTTTGATCATCCGAATCAGGAACGGTATCCCGGCCAGCAAATTCACGTGGTCGCCATCGAGGACTATGTTTACTTCGTTCCGTTCGTTGAATCAGACGATGAAGTCTTCTTGAAGACCATCATCCCCAGCCGGAAAGCTACCAAGACCTACCGAGGTGGCAAGAAATGAGCAAACTCGATCAAGAAGAGCGGGATATCCTGGAAGCGTTTGAATCAGGCAACGTCAACCGGTCCAAAGGCGCTGTTCAGACGCTCCACCGGCATCAGGAGTACGCCGAAGCCATGTTCAAGAAGGACGCCAGGATCAATATTCGGCTGCCTTCCAAAGATCTGCGCGGCCTGCAAAAGAAGGCGCTCGCCGAAGGAATTCCCTATCAAACCTTGGTAGCCAGTGTTCTTCACAAATATATTGAAGGTCGGCTGCATGAAAGCGGCGATTGACGATGGCGGTATTTGCCGCGGGGGGGAAGAGGTAAAAGTCGACGTTCCGAGAACCATCTACGGAAAATTGAACTTGACCCTCGATTTTCGGCCTGATTTTCGGCGCACTGTTTCCGTGCAGTCATTGAATCTGACTGCTTTAATCGAAAAGGAAATCTTCGGGTATGGCGTCAATCAATGGAGCGGGTATGGAAAGCCTTAGGATATTCGTAGCAAAGTTGAAGGCTGTCAGCAAGGCTCTTGAGGCTGTACTTGAATTGGGTCCGAAGCCACCTATGCGACAGATTCAGAGCTTTTCTACGCATGATGTTGGCTCTTACTTTTGCAGCGCGCAGAACGAACTGATTAACCTCAGGGCGCTAATGCCTCAAATGTTTGAAGATTTTCCCAACATTCAAACCGACGGCGCAGTCGAGATGGAAGCCAAGCCTGGGGAGAGCAAGCCCTCCAAACCAGTACAGCCGCAACCAAGTGTCGCGGCTGTCCCGAGAGGTCGGGCGCATAATTGATTTGGCGACCGAAGGTGCTCCAAGTGGCCTACGGGCTTCGATAAGCGCGCCACGTAGAGTTTTTATCAGCCACGGTCGAGCGGATGATTGGAGGGAGGTTCAGCCGTACGTTGAGAAGGATATCGGATTAGACACCTTGGAACTTGCGCAACAGGCAAATTTAGGTCGCACCATTCTCGAGAAGTTGCGCATGGAAGCGGATAGGTGTGATTCCGCTGTGATCGTAATGACAGGTGACGACACTGACGTAGGTGGGCAGGCTCGCGCTAGAGAGAACGTTATTCACGAGATCGGCTATTTCCAGGGATGATTTTGTTTTGAGAACGTGGTTCTCCTTCATGAAGAGAACGTAAGTATCCCTAGCAACATCCACGGCGTAGTGTATCTGCCCTTTCCTAAGGGAGTGGTGAGGGCCAGCTTCGGGGACCTTATGCGTGAGCTAAGAGCGATGTATCCACTTGAGATGCGCAATAAAGTGGTTGGAGCAAAGTAATCTTATTCTCGAATTGCGTATCCCATAACGTCGCAAAAAGGATCAGGTTCATAAACTCGCGTGCGGGTAGGAAACCTGCCCCTTTGTTTCTAGCAAACGGCTTCGTTGCCGCTCAACTCCAGCTTTGAACCCCAAGAGCCGCAACCATGGACCTCAAGAAAGTCGGTACCACGGTGATACAAGCCACGCATCGCGCCACCTGTCACTGCGGTGCGGTGGAATTGTTGCTTGATCTGCCCGATGGGATCATCAACCCAAGACGGTGCGACTGTTCTTATTGTCGGCGCCGAGGCACGATCGTGGCTTCCGTGCCACTTAGCGGGTTGCACGTCGCCAAGGGCGCCGAGCATCTCAGCATGTACGAGTTCAACACACACACGGCCAAGCATTATTTTTGCTCCATCTGCGGCATTCACACGCATCATCAGCGGCGCTCCAACCCCGAACAGTATGGATACAACGTCGGCTGCCTGGAGGGCGTCAATCCTTTCGACCTGGGGGATGTCCGTACCAATGACGGTGTGACCCATCCAGCGGACCAGAAGGGGTTCTGACGACCCGATGCCGCGCTGCGGGCGCCGTCAATTCAGGCCGCGGTCGGCACTGATCGGGACGCGCCCAAGCTCAATACGCAAACTCCCGAAACACCGGATCCACGCTGCCGCCCCACGCGCCATGGAACAACTCCAGCTTTCGCTCGGCGGGAGTCTGGTTGGCTTCCACGATCTCCAGCATGGGTTCAAGGAAGATGCTTTCGTCGGCGCCGTTGCCGTTGAGGCGGGCGCGGCGTTTCAGGCCGTGGGCGGCGATCTTCAGGGCCTGCTCCGCCAGATCACGCACGGTGCCGCCGCGGAACGGCAGCTTCAGCGCATGCTTCGGCACGCCATCACGCAAGGCGTGGCGTTCGAGGGTGCTGAAATCCTTGACCAGGTCCCACGCAGCATCCAGTGATTGCTGGTCGTACAGCAAACCCACCCAGAACGCGGGCAGGGCACACAGCCGGTTCCACGGGCCGCCGTCGGCGCCGCGCATTTCCAGGTACTGCTTCAGGCGCACCTCGGGGAAGGTGGTGGTGAGGTGATCGGCGAAGTCTTTCATGGTGGCGTGGACGCCGGGCAGGGCCGGTAGGTCGCCAGCGAGGAATTTCTTGAAGTCCTGGCCGGCCAGGTCGAGGTATTCGCCGTTCTGCAGGCTGAAGTACATCGGCACGTCGAGGATGTAGTCGATGTAGCGCTCGTAGCCGAAGCCGTCGGCGAACACGAAGTCGAGCATGCCGGTGCGATCCGCGTCGGTGTCGGTCCAGATGTGCGAGCGATAGGAGAGGTAGCCGTTGGGCTTGCCTTCGGTGAACGGGGAGTCGGCGAACAGCGCGGTGGCGATCGGTTGCAGCGCCAGGCTGGTGCGGTACTTCTTGATCATGTCCGCTTCGGACGAGAAATCCAGGTTCACCTGCACCGTGCAAGTGCGGGTCATCATGTCCAGGCCCAGCGAGCCGACCTTGGGCATGTATTCGCGCATGATCTTGTAGCGGCCCTTGGGCATCCACGGCATCTCGTCGCGGCGCCACTTCGGCTGGAAGCCCATGCCGAGGAAGCCCAGGCCCAGTTCGTCGGCGACCGAGCGCACATCCTTCAGATGCGAGTTCACCTCGGCGCAGGTCTGGTGGATCGTCTCCAGCATGGCGCCAGACAGTTCCAGCTGGCCGGCTGGCTCCAGCGTGATCGAAGCGCCCTCACGCGACAGTGCGACCGGATTCTCACCCTCTCGGGCGACCGACCAGTCGTAGCGCGTGGCCAGCGTTTCAAGCAGGCGCTTGATGCCGCGGTCACCTTCGAACGTGGGTGCGCGCAGATCGTCGGTGCGGAAGCCGAATTTCTCGTGCTCGGTGCCGATCCGCCATGCGTGGCGCGGCTTCTCGCCGGCGGCCAGGTAATCGGCAAGTTGCTGGCGACCCGCAATCGGGGTGCTCTTGACGGTACTGGGTATGGACACAGATGAAGCCTCGCTGGGTAGGCGAACACTATGGGGGCGGCGCGAGGCGTCGAAAAGGGGGGGCTGGGATGCGGGGCCGAACAACTCATTGAATCAGCGCGGGATGGATCGTGCCCTGAGCTGGATCAGGCTGCGCGCCCTCAGTGGGCCGTGGCCCGTGCCGGGCAGGTGAGTCGCGTGACCAGGGCAGCCGGGAGTCCGGCGTGGCGGCCAATCTCCGCAAGGGTATGCACAGGTCTTGTTGGATGCTTGAGATGGAACTGAGCGGCCCACCGGTCAAACGCACAGGGATGCGCGCCGTAGTCGAGCAGGCGCTGCGTAATCACCGGGTTGCCGTTAACTATCGATATCAACAGCACGTAGCCTCCCAACGGCATGTGATCCGATCCGACATGGGTCGTGTTGAGATTGGCGTGATGGCGCAGCAACACGTCCAGCGTGGCCAGATCCCCGCACTCGGCGGCTGTGATCAGGGCAGGGCCCGCGGATCGACCCTGATTGCTCACCACACCGGCCGCCCGCATGCGCTTGAGCGCGGTCGGACCGCCAAAGCGCGAATCATGCTCCATGGCATCAACGGTATGGTCGAAGAAACCGGGTTTGAACGGCGGGATCTGCCCGTCGCCATCGACGGCGGCGCCATCGTCAAGCAACCCGTCGACCACGACGGATTGGCCGGCCCACGCGGCCGTCAGCATCGCGGTCTGACGCCATCGCGATGCATCGGCAGACTTGACGTCCTGCAGTTGCCGGCGGACCTCAGGCAACTTGCCGTCGATGGCATTGACCATCAGCCTGGCAACGGCGGGCGGTGCGTCATAGGCGCCCTTCAACCACATCTCGCGGATGGTCGGCGTCGATTGACGGCAAATATCAAGCCGCGCAGGCATCTGCGTGCCGGCGATGGCATGACCGGCGAGGGCCAAGCCCAGCAAAAGCAATGCAATACGTGAAAGCATGCGGTTTTCCTCCTTGAAGGACCTCCCGATTTCGCGCCACTGCACCACAAACAACAAGTGTGCGGAAACAAGAAAGCCGGCAATACGCCGGCTTTCTTGTGTCATGGCAAGTGATCAGGAATGGAGTGGCTACCAGGACTCCCGATTCTGCATTCCCGATTGCCGACTCTTCAGCGCTTCATCGAATTGAAGAACTCGTCGTTGGACTTGGTGTTCTTCATCTTGTCGAGCATGAACTCCATGGCCGACAACTCGTCCATCGGGTGCAGCAGTTTGCGCAGGATCCAGATCTTGGCCAGCATGTCCGGGTCAATCAACAAATCCTCGCGGCGGGTGCCGGAGCGGTTGATGTCGATCGCCGGGAAGACCCGTTTCTCGGAGATGCGCCGGGACAAGTGCACTTCCATGTTGCCGGTGCCCTTGAACTCCTCGTAGATCACCTCGTCCATCTTGGAGCCGGTGTCGGTCAGCGCGGTGGCGATGATGGTCAGGCTGCCGCCTTCCTCGACGTTGCGCGCGGCGCCGAAGAAGCGCTTCGGGCGCTGCAGGGCATTCGCGTCGACACCACCGGTGAGCACCTTGCCGGAGCTGGGCACCACGGTGTTGTAGGCGCGCGCCAGGCGGGTGATCGAGTCGAGCAGGATCACCACGTCGCGCTTGTGTTCGACCAGACGCTTGGCCCGCTCGATCACCATTTCGGCAACCTGCACGTGGCGCACAGCGGGCTCATCGAAGGTGGAGCTGATCACTTCGGCGCGCACGGTGCGGGCGATCTCGGTCACCTCTTCCGGCCGTTCGTCGACCAGCAGAATCATCACGTGGGCTTCGGGATGGTTGTAGGTGATCGCCTGGGCGACGTTCTGCAACATCATCGTCTTGCCGGATTTCGGCTGGGACACGATCAAGCCGCGCTGGCCCTTGCCGATCGGCGCAATCAAATCGAGGATACGGCCGGTGATGTCCTCGCTGGACCCGTTGCCGCGCTCGAGCTTGAACGCCTTGCGCGGGAACAGCGGGGTGAGGTTCTCGAACAGCATCTTGTTTTTCGATGCTTCCGGCGGGTCGCCGTTGATCGTTTCCACCCGCAGCATGGCGAAATAGCGCTCGCCTTCCTTCGGGTGCCGCACGCGGCCGGTGATGTAGTCGCCGGTGCGCAGGTTGAAGCGGCGGATCTGGCTGGGGCTCACATAGACGTCGTCAGGCCCGGCCAGATAGGACTCATCGGCCGAACGCATGAAGCCGAAGCCGTCCTGCAGGATTTCCAGCACGCCCTCAGCCCAGATGCCGCCGCCGGAGCGGGCGTGCGCCTTGAGCACGCTGAAGATGACGTCCTGTTTGCGGGCGCGGGCGATCCCCTCGTAGACACCCAGCGACTCGGCGAACTCCAGCAGCTGCGGCGCCTTCATGCGCTTGAGCTCGGTGAGGTTGATCACCCGGTCGTTGCTGCCCGGATCGGCGTTGTCGTCGTCCACCGGCAGACCGTTCGGGTTGGGGCGCTGGTGGCGCTCGCCCTGCGGGCGCGGTGGGTTGGGGCGCTCGCCCCGCTCACTGCGCTCGTTGCGCCGGCGGCGACCACGACCTTCGCGAGGGCCGTTCTGGCCTTGATTCGGCCCTTGCGCCGGTCTCGGGTTTGGGTTGTTGTTCGACCCGGGCGACGACTCGGCTTGCGAGCCGGACGTGTTGGATTCGGTCGTCGACTGGCTGGCCGCGGGCGCTGCCACTTCCGCTCTGGCCGGCGTCGCAGCCTCCGTCGGGGCGACCGCAGGCGCCGCGGGTGCAGGCGCCGGTGCGGATGGCCTCTCGGCGGCAGCCGGCTTGTCAGTGGCGGTCGCCTTGTCGACATTTGCCGCCGCTTTTGCCGCGGCAGTGCGACGCGGTGCGCGGGGGCGCGGCTCACGCTTGCCTTCAGTCACAGGGGTGGTATCGGCGCCCTTGGTGTCGGGCGGGGTCTGGTTATCGGTATCGGACACGGGCAATCCTCGCAGGGCGCCGTTAAGTTGCAGGAGGGAGGGTGCGCGTCGCGCGGAAGGCGCAAGGGGACAGGACTGTCCCGACGAACGGGCGTCAATCTAGCACCCACCGCGTATTGGCGTAAAGCCCCAGGCGTCGGTCGGGCGGTTGGCGGTCGGGGCGAGAATTCCGAACTGTGGGG
>JBDTKM010000123.1:0-26256 GCA_039935315.1 Rhodanobacter sp.
CTGCATGGCGCGACCGCTGAGAGAGGCGCATGAGACTTCAAGACCACATCGATTTCACTACGCTGCAGTGGGTCAAGCCGGAACTCGACAACACCCTGTCGGTTGCGCGCGAGGCACTGGAGTCCTACGTCGACAGCCCGGACAAGCACGATTTCATGCGTGCTTGCGCAGCCCATCTGCATCAGGTGCACGGCACCCTGAAGATGGTCGAGTTGTACGGCGCGGCCATGGTCGCCACAGAAATGGAAGCGCTCGCTGGCGCCTTGCTCGACGATCAGGTGGCTCATCGCGAAGAGGCGTATGCCGCGCTGATGCGCGGCCTGATGCAATTGCCGGACTATCTGGAGCGCATTTCCAGCGGTCATCGCGACGTGCCGGTGGTGCTGCTGCCGTTGTTGAATGACTTGCGCGGTACGCGCGATCTGGACCCGCTGTCCGAGTCGGCGCTGTTCCACCCCAAGCTGGACGCGTTGCTGCCCGAGCAGGCGCCCGCGGCCATGAGCGAGGCCTCGGCCACGGTACATCGCGCCGAGCTGCCCGGGCTGCGGTTGCGCTTTCAGCATCAGCTGCTGGCCTGGTTCCGCGGACAGGATGCGGCGCAGCAGCTGATCGGCATGCGCAAGACCCTGTTGGCAATTACTGCCCGCTGCTATCACGTGCATGGCCGCCGCTTGTGGTGGATCGCTGCCGGCGTGCTGGAGGGGCTCGGGCAAGGCATGCTCAAGGGGCAAGCCGCTGAAGTGCGCCAGTTGATCGGCAAGGTTGACCGCAACCTCCATCGGCTGATTGAGCACGGCGAACACAGCCTGCGTGACAGCGATGCCGACGAAGTGGCTTGCCGGCTGCTCTACCTCGTTGCCCAGGCCAAACAGCGCAGCCCGCAGATGGAACAACTTTGCATCACTTATGCGCTGGACAGTCTGCTGCCCGACGCCGGTGAGCTGGAGCACGCGCGCGGGTCGATGTCCGGGCACAACCGTGCCCTGCTGGATTCAGTGTCGCGCGCATTGAAAGACGACTTGTTGCGGGTGAAGGAAGCGTTGGACCTGTTCTTGCGGCAAGAGGACGCTGACCCTGCGCAGTTGTCGGCACAGGGTGAGGTGCTCGAACGGGTCGGCGATACGTTGGGGATGCTGGCGCTGCCGATGCCGCGCCGGGTGGTTGGCGAACAGCGCCGCGTGCTTGACGAGATCGCCAATCGTCTGCGGCCGGCGGATGAGGAGACCTTGCTGGAGGTGGCGGGTTCGCTGCTGTACGTCGAAGCCTCGCTGGACGATCACATCGAAAGCCTGGGCTCCGAAGGCGAGCCTGATGCGGGCAACGATGGCATGCACGGATTGCCGCGCAGCGAAGCACTGGGTGTCATTGCCGCCTTGATGCAGGAGACCATCAGCAATACCGGCGGCGTGAAGGACGCCATCGTGGCGTTCGTGGAATCCGGCTGGGAACACGAGCGCCTCACCACAGCGCCGGCGTTGATGGAAGAAGTGGCCGGTGCCATGCGCATGCTGTCGTCGCCGCGTCCGGCCGAACTGGCCCAGGGTGTAGGTCGGTTCATCGACTATGAATTGCTGCAGGACCGACGCGTGCCCAGCGGTGCGCAGATGGATCATCTGGCGGACGCGCTGGCAGCGCTGGAATATTACCTGGAGGCCGCCCGCGAGCATCGCGGTGGTCTGGAACACATTCTGGATGTCGCTGAGCACGGCCTCGCCGAACTGGGCTACTGGCCGCTGCCGGCGACGCGTGCCGTCCCTGAGGTGGCGCCGACCGAGACGGGCGCGCCGACCCCTGTGGGCGCCAACGTCGGCCAGGACCAGCACCCCGAACTCGCCGAGACCGTCAGCCTGCTGCCGGGCGACGATATCCACAACCTCTTCATTGGTGTGGCGCAGCCGCCAATCGAGCCAGCGGATGATTTTGACGGGTTACGCCTGGTCGAGACTGAATCGACCAGGCCAGCGATGCCCGACGAAGCGACCGCAGCCTCGGTAGAAGATGGTTGGGTCGACATCGAGGAAGAGGTCGTCGAACAGGTGCCGGTGGCGGACCCGCTGGCGGCAAACACCAGCTTCAATATCAATGCCGAAGGTATCGACGACGACATCCGCGAGATCTTTCTGGAAGAGGTGCAGGAAGAGATCGACAATCTCGCCACCGCGCAGAAGGGCTGGCTCGCCGATCCCGCGCAGACTCCGGCACTGGTCAACATCCGCCGTTCGTTCCACACCTTGAAAGGCTCCGGTCGCCTGGTCGGCGCTGGGGTGTTGGGCGAGTTTGCGTGGAAGTTGGAGGACATGCTCAATCGGGTCCTTGATCACACCATCGAGCCCGATCAGAACGTGCAGGACGTGCTGCAGCACGCTATTGAGGCGCTGCCGCAACTGCTGGCAGCGCTCAAGGGCGAAGGCACTCCCGCGGCGCCGCTCAGCGCGATCATGCAGACCGCCGGGGAGCTGGCGGCCGGCCAGCCGGCACGCGTGGAGGACCACGCGCTGCGAGGAAGCGAAACCGTCACGCGCAAGGTGATTCGCCGCGTCCCGCAGATCCACGCCGACGCCGAGCAGCTGCCGTCGGCGGCGTTGACTGATACCGGTGCTGAGGGTGTCAGCGCGCCCGAGCCGATCGAGGCCGACGCGGTCATGGCGATGCCGGCCATGCCATCGGTCGATCCGGTGCTGCTGGAAATTTTGCGCAGCGAAGTGGCGCAATATCTGCAGACGATACGCACGGCCATCCAGCGCAGCAACGGCGAGCTTCCGATCAGCGAGGAAATGTTGCGTGCGGTGCATACGCTGCATGGCGCCATCGCCATGGTTGATATCCCGCTGCTGACCCAGTTGCTGTCGCCGCTGGAGGTGTTGTTCAAGCGCCTGCGCGCTTCAGGCCAGTCACTTTCGTCGCCGGGCGTGAGTCTGTTCGGGCAGGCGGCCGACGTGGTCGACCACGTGATGAGCCAGTTTGATGCCGTTGCCCCGCAATTGCCGGACGTCGATGCGCTCACCGCGCAAATCGTGGAAATGCGCGATCACTACCCGGAGTCCCAGGTCGCGCACGTGGTCTACGAGCCACAGGGGAGCGACGGCGGAGCGGAGGAGTTTGCCGCGGACGAGGATGCGGGTACTGCTGAGCCAGCCGCTGATCTTGTGCTGCATGACGGGCCGCTGGACGCCGGTTCCAGGATTCATCTTGACCAAGGCGATCACGTTGCCATCGCGGCAGAGATCGCGGCGGAGATGACGGCTGCGCTGCACGCGTTCGAACCCGGCGATGCGGCGGCGGCTGCAGCGGAGCCCATGGCGGCTCAGCAGGAGGCGGTCGAGCGAGCGGCCGCCGCCAAGATTGCGGCCGACAACGCGGCTGCAGAGAAAGCCGCCGCGGACAACGCTGCCGCAGAGAAAGCTGCGGTTGAGGAAGCCGCCGCCACGGAAGCAGCCGCCCAGGAAGCCGCGACCCAGGAAGCCGCCGCCACGGAAGCCGCAGCCCAGGAAGCCGCCGCCCGGGAAGCCGCTGCGGCCAGAGAGGTTGCCGACAAGCTCGCTGCGGAGCAGGCCGCTGCCGCGAAGCATGCGACTGCCAAAGCTGCGCGAGAGCGCGTCGAGGCTGAGGAGGCTGCCGCCAGGCAGGCCGCCGCACCACGCGTATTCATGCTGCCCGACGGCGGCCAGATCGACGCGGATCTACTCGAAGTATTCATCGACGAGGCGCGCGAGCTTCTCGACAGCGCGGAGGGCGTGCTGGCGAAATGGCATGCCGCGCCTGACGAGCTGTCCTGCGTCGGCGAGTTGCAGCGCGACCTGCATACGCTGAAAGGCGGTGCCAGGATTGCCGGCCTGGTGGCACTGGGCGATCTGGCCCACGCGACCGAGACCCTGCTTGGAAAGCCGATCCGTGACGCCGGCAAGACGGCTGCGCTGATTGGTGCACTGGAGGCGAGCTTCGACCAGCTGAACACGTTGGTGCAGCAGGTGGCACAAGGAGAGATGCCGGATTACCCCCAGGCGATGATCGATCAGCTGCTGGAAATGGCTGGCGCGAAGGCCTTGGCCGGTGATGCCGAGCCGGCGGCGAACACGACTGCCTCTGCGGGCGAGGATGCTCCGCAACCGGTGTCGCTCGTCGCAGACCATCCGCTCGACCTGCCTGAACTGTTGCCGGAGGTGATGCACGAAAACCATTCGCCGCAGGAGCAGATCCGGGTTCGTGCCGACTTGCTCGACAGCCTGGTCAGCCACGCCGGCGAAGTGGCGATCTACCGCTCACGACTGGAACAGCAGGTGGCCGGTTATCGGTTCAACCTGGACGAGCTCGAAACGACCGTAGCACGCCTGCGCAGTCAGTTGCGCATGCTCGAAATCGAAACCGAAGCGCAGATCATCGCGCGCTTCCAGCGCGAGCATCGCGAGGCCGGGCTCACCGTATTCGATCCGCTTGAGCTCGATCGCTATTCGCAACTGCAGCAGTACTCGCGCGCGCTGGCCGAGTCGGTGTCCGATCTGGTGTCCATCCAGAGCATGCTCGACGAGCTCACGCGTCAGGCAGAAACCTTGCTGATCCAGCAATCACGGGTCAGCACCGAGCTGCAGGAAGGGTTGCTGCGTACGCGCATGCTGCCGTTCGACACGATGGTACCGAACCTGCGCCGTACCCTGCGCCAGGCGGCACAGGAGGACGGCAAGCAAGCCCAGCTTTACGTCGATGGCGCGCACGGCGAAATGGACCGCAATCTGCTCGATCGCATCAAGGCGCCGTTCGAGCACATGTTGCGCAATGCGATCGCCCACGGCATCGAGAGTCCGGCGCAACGTCGCAAGGCCGGCAAGCCGGCCGAGGGATCGGTACACATAAAGGTCGCGCGCGAAGCGACCGAGGTGGTGATCCGGGTGAGCGACGATGGCCGTGGCCTGAATCGCGAGGCGATCCGCAAGCGCGCCATCGAACGCGGCATGCTGCGCGCCGAGACCAAGCCCACCGACAATCAATTGCTGTCGCTGATCGCCCAACCGGGCTTTTCCACGGCCAGCAAGGTGACCCAGCTGGCTGGTCGCGGCGTCGGCATGGATGTGGTGGCGAACGAGATCAAGCTGCTCGGCGGTTCGCTGTCGATCGAGTCCGAGCAAGGGCAGGGCACGACGTTCATCCTGCGCTTGCCGTTCACCCTGGCGGTGACCCAGGCCATTCTGGTGCGTATCGGTGAAGCGACGTTCGCGATCCCGATGACCTCGGTGCAGGGTGTGGCGCGGGTCAATCCGGGTGAACTTGCTGGGTTGCTCGCGATGGACGAGCCATCGTTCCGGCATGGCGACGAAGAATATGGCGTTCACGACCTGGCCCAATTGCTCGGCTTGCCCGTCGGCCTGCCCGTGGAGGACGTGCAACAACCCTTGCTGTTGACCCGTGCCGGCGACTTGCGCGCCGCGATCCGCATCGACGCGGTGCTGGGATCGCGCGAAATCGTGGTCAAGTCGGTGGGGCCGCAGATCAATTCCGTGCCCGGCCTGCTGGGGGCGACGATCATGGGCGACGGTTCGGTGCTGATCATCCTGGACCTGGCGCCGCTGGTTCGTCACGGCATGATCCGTCGCGAGCAACGTCTGGCCGAAGGACTCACTGCGGTGGAGGCACCTGTCGTCGAAGAGGTACTGGTGCGGCCGATGGTGATGGTGGTCGACGATTCGATCACCATGCGCAAGGTCACCACGCGGGTGCTGGAGCGCCACGAGTATGAAGTCGGCACCGCCAAGGACGGTGTCGATGCGCTGGAAAAGCTGCACGAACGTGTGCCTGACCTGATGTTGCTGGATATCGAAATGCCGCGCATGGATGGCTACGAGCTGGCGACCTTGATGAAGGCCGACGTACGTTTCCGCGATGTGCCGATCATCATGATTACCTCGCGCAGTGGCGACAAGCATCGGCAGCGCGCCCTGGACATCGGGGTGGATCGTTACCTCGGCAAACCGTATCAAGAAGCCGAGCTGTTGTTGCAGATCGCTGAAGTTCTCGAGCAGCGCGCCATGGAGCAGGTTCATGACTGACGTGTCACCCGCGGTCGCGTTGTTGTTCGACGACTCCGAACTTGGTGGACATTTGCGTGACGCGCTGCAAGAGCGCGGGGCGCGGATCGTCCACGAGGGCGAAGTGTCCGGTTTGAGCCGGGAGCTGTTGCAGCGGGTCGGTGCCGACGTGCTGGTGATCAACCTGGACGGCGGCGCCGACGATGCACTCGACCACTTGTATGACGTACTCGACGGTGACCGGCCGCGCGTGGTGTTCAACGATGCCCAGGCCAGCCGCTCGCTGGTCGGCTGGGATCGTGCACGCTGGGCGCGCCATCTGGCGGTAAAGGTGCTGGCCATGGGCGACATCGATCCACCACGACCCGAAGACGCGCGCGAAATCGAGCTCGCGCCCGCTGTCCCTGAGCGTTTCGACGGGGTGTCGGCCGATGCGGTCGATCCCCCGGTGGTGAACGGGCAGGAAGCATTCGCGGCACGGCCGGAGGCGCCCGTGGCTCCGATCCAGGCTGCCGAGGAGGAGACCGTGCCAGGCGAAGTCGAGCCATCCCGCGGAACCAGCGCCACCACGGATGCGCCGGCCGAGTACTTGTTCGACGCGAATTTCGACACGGATCCCACTACAGACCTCACCGCGGAACTCGCCGCGGAGCTTGACATGGGCTTCGACGAGAATCTCGACGCGGATCTCGACCCCGATCTCGACTTTCCCGCACTCGACGACATGGAAACGCCGGATCACGACAGTTCCGCCACCAAGTCGGAAGAGCTGTCGGCCGAGTTGGAGGCGCTACTGGCTTCGGGCGACTTGCTGGACGAAGACGAGGAAATCAGCGGACCAGGGCTGCGATTTAGCGGCGACGACGAACCACCACCGCTGTTCGATGGCAATTTCGGCGCGCCGGTATCGGGTGAGCGTGACGCTGCAGACGCCGCTGAACCCGCTGATGCGTTGATCCCGGACGCGCCAGCCTCGACCCCCAAGGACACCCCTCTGCAGCTGTCGGCGTTGGCTGATGCCGGCGTCGGCAGCGAGCTGGCGGCTGCCGTGCAACCGGCTATATCGCCATCGGCTTCGGTCAGTGTGCCCGAAGGCTGGGCGCTGCTGGACGATGTGGCAGCGGCGGAATCCGATGACAGGTTTGGGCCGGCCCGGTTCGGCGTCGAAAAAGTCAGCGCGGCCGATTTCCTGGCGCCGGATGTCGAGGCCGTGTCGCCGCACATGGTGCCGACGATGAGCCTGCAGCTGGTGTCGATGGAAGAAGCCGTCGCCCCGCAGGCCCATATGCAAGAGCACGAGATGCTGCTGGACGAGCTTGGTTCGGCGTTGAGCCGAATCGTGCTGTTGGGCGCAGCGGCAGACAGCACGGACGCCGTGTGCAAGTTCCTGGACGCGCTTCCGCCAACCACGCAGCTGACCTTTCTGCTGATCCAGCATGCCGGCCGGCAGTCCGATGAGCAATTGCTCGGACAGTTGGCTGGACACGGTCCATTGCCGGTTCGTCTGGCCGATGCCAAGCACCGCGCGCGCATGGGCGAGGTACTGCTGGTTCCTGCCGGTCAGCACGTCCGCCTGCGGCGCGACGGCAGCATGGATTTACTGGCCGGTGACGCGCCACTGAACTCAATCGACGCCAACCTGAGCATGACCGCGAACGCGTTTGGTCGCGAAGCGTTGGCGATCGTGTTCTCCGGTACCAGCAACGATGCTGTTGCCGGTGCGCAAGCGATCCACGACCGTGGTGGCCAGGTATGGGTCGAGGGGTCGCCCGGAGGGCATTTCGCCGACATGGTCAGCGGGATATTCGCCGAGCGACTGGTGAGTTTTTCCGGTACGCCGTCCGAACTGGCGGCGCACCTGATTGAGGTGTTTCCATGAGTGATTCGCTGCCGCGTGAAATCCGCTGCGTGTTGGTGCCGATTGGCGACCTGCGCATGTTGCTGCCCAACGCCACGATCGCCGAAGTGATCACGCAGAGTGCGCCCGAACCCCTCGACGGTGCACCGGAATGGGTGCTGGGCCGGATTGCCTGGCGCGGCTGGCGCGTGCCGCTGGTGTCTTTCACGCGCCTGGCGGGAAGTCCCGATGGCGACAGCGAATCGATGGTGCGCGTGGCCGTGCTGAAGGCGCTCGGGGGTGATCCGCGGCTGCCCTTCATCGCGGTGCAGACTCAGGGTTTTCCGCGCCTGACCACGCTGAATTCGGAATTGATCATCCCGACTCACGACGGCAAGGGCTTGTCGCCAGGAGTGCGTGCGCACGTGCTGGTGCGCGACGACGTCGCGATGATTCCTGACCTGGAATGGATCGAGGCGAACTTGCTCGAGCTGCTCGCTGCGACTGAGCCGGATCAGCCGCTGGCCGAGTCGTCGGCGGAGCTTGCCGACGTGCCGGATAGCGAGGCCTGACACCCGCTACGGTGGCGCTGGCCCCGCTACGACGTCACGCGCACCACCGTGCTGTTTTTTGCGCCACTGCCGGAAGGGGCGTTGACGGGTGCAGGCCCGGCTGTCGGCAGCGGTTTATTGCAGGTCGCCGTGGCACGCCTGCAGCGCGCTCAGTGCCGCCAGACCGCCGGTTTCGGTGCGCAGGATGCGAGGGCCGAGACGCAGGCCCACGAACCCGTGTTGCTCCAGCGCCCGAAGGTCGGCGTCGCCGAGGCCGCCCTCCGGGCCGATCACCAACACCCCGCCCGCCTGCGCAAAATGCAGCTCGCGAATCGTGGCGGCGGCCTGCGGCAGCAGCACCAGGCGAAGTGCGCCATGGTCCGACAGCTCAGCGAGCCAGTCGGCCAGCGGCTGGATCGGCTGGATCGAGGGGATGCGTGCGCGCCCGCTTTGTTCGCAGGCGCTGATCGCCACTGACTGCCAGTGCGCCACCCGCTTGAGCGCACGTGGACCGTCGAGCCGCACCTCGGATCGCTCGGTCAGCAGCGGCACGATTCCGACGGCACCCAGTTCAGTCGCCTTCTGCACGATCCAGTCCATCTTGTCGCCACGGGCCATGCCTTGGGCGAGTACCAACGGCAGCCTCGACTCGTTTTGCAGCGATTGCTGCGCTGTGATGCGCACGCTGACGGTGCGCTTGGCGATGGCGCAGATGATCGCCTGGTAATCGCAGCCATCGCCATTGAACAGCGTCAACGGGTCGCCTGCACCCAGCCGCAGCACGCGGGCGGCATGTTCGCTCGGCTGTGCCGGCAGGGTCAGTTCGGCCCCGACAGTCATTGGTACGTCGGCGTGGAGTCGGATCGTGCGCATGCGGAGTGCGGGTGCAAAGAGCCAAGCATAACGGAGCGTGGTCGGAGAGGCTCTGGCCGCGAGGGCTGAACGCGGGTGCCGCCCTCTGAGCTGAAAGTTTGCGCGGCCCCCGTCAACCGGGCAGCATGAGGTTCCCGCTCCCCGTCATTGACGAGGTTTTCCTATGTTCCGTTCAACCATTCTGGCCGCTTGCCTGATCGCTGCCGGCGGTTTCGGATCCGGTGCGATGGCCTCGGCTCCTTCGGCAGCCGACCGCGCATCGACGCCATCCAGCCAGGCGAGCCGACAATCGACCCAGACCGAGCAGGCGACCATCAACCCGGATAACCGCATGTGCCTGCGGCACACCGGCAGCTTGATTCCCCCCAAACGGGGCGAGTGCATCAACGCGGTCGGGACAAGCTACAGCGCAGAGGACTTGCGCCGCACCGGCCAGCCGAATACGGGCGCAGCGCTGCAAATGCTTGACCCCAGGATTCGCGTTGGTCATTGATCGTGTGGGCCCCGCTGGCCCACGTGACAGCGACGCACTGTTCCCCCGGCCCCACCGTTTGATTCGCCGGGAACTGATGCCGGCAAGCTGACGCCGGCACGCAGCATGGGTGTTTTCCCGGATATGCGTGCGGCTATGATCGACGCTGCGGCGCACACCCTTGACGTCGGTGTGTTGCCCTTTTGGGAATGGCCATTTGAAGTACCTGCGTATCACCCTGGCCGGACTGGCTCTGCTCGTTGTACTCGCCGCGCTGCTGCTGTGGTTTCTGCCGGCGCGTTGGGTCATGCCCTGGATCGAGCCGCAGTTGTCGGGGCTGCATCTGCGGCAGCTGCACGGTTCGGTGTGGAACGGTGAGGCAGATGAGGTCACCGGTGTCAAAGGGAAGCGGCTGGGACAACTGCACTGGCAGCTGTCCCGGCGGGCACTGTTGGGCGATGCGCGTCTGCAACTGGCGTTTGACGGGTCGCAACTCGGATTTTCGGGCATCATGCGACGCTTGCCGGAGGGTCGCACTGCCATCGACAACTTGCGCCTGCGTACCGATCTGGCGGTGCTGGGCGCCTATCCCCCTTCGCTCTGGGGCAGGCCGCTGGGCGAGTTGCAGTTGACCGCCCGCCACGTCGTGCTGCAAGGTGGCTGGCCCCTGCAGGGGCAGGCGCGCGGGTTGTGGCAGCACGCGGCCGTGCATACCCGCGATGGCGACGTCGCGTTCGGTGCCCTGCAACTTGAGGCGCAAGCGCAAGGCGGGGTGATCCGGGCGCAATGGCACGATGTCGGCACCGGGCCGCTATGGACAAACGGTGAGCTGCAGCTGAGTCCGCTGGGCTGGCGACTGGACACCACGTTACGCGCCCGACAGACTGATCTTGCGTTGCAGCGCTGGCTGGCCCGGCTCGGGCCGGTGGCCGGTGATGGCAGCGTGCACATCCAACAAAGCGGTGGCCTGGCTGGCACGGCTCCATCGACTGACCAAGGCACGACACCACCATGAATCCCGATATTCTCGCTTTGGCGCTGGCCGCCGCACGCGAAGCCGCGGCAGCTGCAGCGGACGTGATCAAGCATTACTGGCGCCGTGGCGTCGAGGTGGAGCTGAAGGCCGACGCGACGCCGGTGACGGTCGCCGACCGCGAGGCGGAACGGGTAATCAGGCAGATCCTGCACGCCGCGATGCCGCAGGCTTCGATCTATGGTGAGGAATTCGGCCTGGACGGGGAACGCGGCGGCCTGTTGTGGCTGGTCGACCCGCTCGACGGCACCAAGAGTTTCGTGCGCCGCACCCCGTTCTTCTCCACCCAGATCGCCCTGATGGATGGCGACGAGCTGGTGCTGGGCGTCTCCGGCGCCCCGATTTATGGCGAGACCATGTGGGCCAGCATCGGTGGTGGCGCGTGGCTCGACGGCGACCGTGTGCAGGTGGCCGACACCAGCGCGCTCGACCAGGCTTCGCTGTCCATCGGCAACGTCAAGACGCTCACCGCCGATGCGCGCTGGGATGCGTTGGGGGCGCTGATTCGCGACAGCAACCGGATTCGTGGCTACGGCGACTTCTGCCATTACCACCTGCTGGCGCGCGGCAGCCTGGATCTGGTGATCGAATCGGACGTGAACATTCTCGACGTCGCGGCACTGGCGGTGATCGTGCGCGAAGCCGGCGGCGTGTTCACCGACCTGCATGGCGCACCGCTGACACTGGACACGCGCAGCGTGCTGGCCGGCACGCCGGCAATCCACGCCCAGGCCCTGCCGCGGCTGCGAATCTAGGCGGCTGTCGGACTTTGGTTGGCGGGTCTGCGAGTCCGCCTGTGTGAACCACATTTTTGCCGATTCGCGGTCCGCGGAACCACGATGGGCCGGCAATTCGTCAGCCATCTGCCCGCACGCCGCCGAATTCCCGCATCGACCACCAGGGCCCGACAGACTCCCACGCTGCTAACATGGATGGATGCTGAAATTGCCCATCATCCACGCCAAGCGAGACGTCACCCACAGTCGTTTCCTGCAGGTCGAGCAGCTCGATCTGGAGTTTTCCAATGGTGCGCGGCGTACTTACGAGCGACTGAAAGGCAGCGGCCTGGGCGCCGTCATCATGGTGCCGATGCTCGATGACGAGACCGTGCTGCTGGTGCGCGAGTACGGCGGTGGCGTGGGTCGCTATGAGCTGGGGCTGCCCAAGGGCCGGCTGGACCAGGACGAAACCGCCGAGCAGGGCGCCGAGCGTGAGTTGAAGGAAGAAATTGGTTACGGCGCGCGCAGGCTGAAGATCCTGCACAACCTGTCGTTGTCCCCCGCTTACATGACGCACATGGCGCACGTGGTGCTGGCGCAGGAACTGTATCCGGAGAAGCTGGAGGGCGACGAGCCGGAGGAGCTCGAAGTGGTGCCATGGAAGATGGCCGAACTGCACACCCTGCTCGGTCGTGACGACGTCACCGACGGACGCTCGATCGCCGCCCTGTTCATGGCGCGCGAGTATCTTGCCGGGCGCTTCCAGCGATCATGAGCCTGCCATCCGAGTTTGCCCGTCGTATCGGCGAGATCGCACGGGCTGCCGGCGACGCCATCCTGAATATCTACCACGGCGATTTCGCGGTGCAGACCAAGGCCGACGCGTCGCCGCTGACCGCGGCCGATTTGGCCGCTCAGCAAGTCATCGTGGCGGGTTTGAGCCAACTTGAAACGCGCTTGCCGATCCTGTCCGAGGAAGCCAACGCCCTGCCGTGGTCCGAGCGCCAGCACTGGTCGCGCTACTGGCTGGTCGATCCGCTCGATGGCACGCGCGAGTTCGTCAAGCGCAACGACGAGTTCACCGTCAACATCGCCTTGATCGATCAGCGTCGTTCCGTGCTTGGCGTGGTGTTGGCGCCGGTCACCGGTGACCTCTATGTGGCCGAACTGGGAAGCGGCGCCTGGCTGCAGCAGTCGACTGGTGGCGAGTGGCAGCGTCTGAACACGCGCCCGCTGGCGCAACCGCCCACGGTGGCGGGCAGCCGCTCCCACGGTGGTTCGCAGCGCAGCGTGCTGGAGCCGCTGATCGGCAGCGACTACCAGATGCTTGCGTTGGGTTCCTCGCTGAAGTTCTGCCTGATCGCACGCGGCGAAGCGGACGTGTATCTGCGCCTGGGCTTGACCAGCGAATGGGATACGGCAGCCGCCCAATGCGTGCTTGACGAGGCGGGCGGTGCGGTGCTGGATCTGCACGGTCAGCCGTTCCGTTACAACCGGGGAGAGTCGTTGTTGAACCCGGAGTTTGTGGCGGTGGGGGATCGGGCGATTGATTGGGCGGCGCGGTTGCGGGCGGTGCATGGATGATTTCGTTGGAAGTGCTGCGCGAGGCGGCCCTTGATCCCAACCTTGTCCCCGCGTTGGACAGGGTGTTGCAGCGTTTTCGGGCATCCTCGCGCCATGCGTGAATCGGATCGCTACGGGCTGGATGATTTGCTGGCGATCATGGCGCGGTTGCGTGATCCCGAGCGCGGTTGTCCGTGGGATGTGCAGCAGGACTTCGCCTCGATCGCGGCGTACACGATCGAAGAGGCCTACGAGGTCGTCGACGCGATCGACCGTGGCGACTTCGATGACCTGCGCGATGAGCTGGGCGACCTGCTGCTGCAGGTGGTGTTCCATGCGCGCATGGCTGAGGAGGCAGGGCGGTTCGAGTTTGCCGACGTCGTGCATGCGATCAGCAGCAAGATGCGGCGACGGCATCCACATGTGTTTGGTGATGTGCGCTATGCCGATGCGACAGAGCAGGTGCGGGCGTGGGAGGTCATCAAGACCGCCGAGCGCGCGGAAAAAGGCGAGCCTGCCGATTCCAGCGCGCTTGCCGGCATCTCCGGCGGGCTGCCCGAATGGAAACGTGCGCTGAAACTGCAGCAGCGTGCCGCCGCGGTGGGGTTCACCTGGCCCGGCCCGCAACCGGTGCTGGACAAGCTGATCGAGGAGGTGGCTGAGGTGCGCGCCGAGTTCGACCAGGGGTCGGATCCGGCGCGACTGGAGGACGAGGTTGGTGACGTGTTGTTTGTCGCCGTCAATCTGGCCCGTCATGCCGGCGTGGACTTCTCGCGCGCCTTGCGCCACGCCAACGCCAAGTTCGAACGACGTTTCCGCAAAATGGAAGAGCTGGCGGCCGGCGAAGGCGGCACGTTCGCGGAGCGTGACCTGGCCGCACAGGAAGCGCTGTGGCAGCGGGCCAAGGCGCAGGAATCGACGGACTGACCCCGCGCAAGCGAGCGGACGCGCGACGGCTGTTGCAACCTTTTGCTTGCCGGCTGCATCCGAACAGATATCCCATTCACTGGAGTTCGCCCGTGCATCGTCTCGCTCTTGCCGCGCTGTTGCTTGCTCCGCTCACCGCATTCGCCGCGCCATGCAAGTTCGAGGCGCCGCGCAACCTCCAGCTCGACCTGGCCGGCGTGAAGTCGGTGCAGATCTCCGTGCACGGTGAGGATCTCCACGTCATCGGCAATGGCAGCAGCAAGGGGCTGAGCCTCACCGGGCGGGCGTGCGCTTCGGACAAGTCGACGCTGGAGCAGTTGCAGGTCACCCAGCAACGTGATGGTGACCAAGTGCGGATCGACATCGGCGGAACCCGGCACTCTTCGTTCAATCTGTTCGGCAGCTTCTACGCCAACCTCGAAGTCAGCGTCAACTTGCCGGTCAGCATGCCGGTGAGCGTCAGCGTGGGTTCCGGCGATGCTGACGTGCGCGGCGTGCAGGAACTGCAGAGCATTGTGGGCTCGGGCGATCTGCACGTACGCCAGATCGCGGGAAAGTTCTCCACCAGCGTGGGTTCGGGTGATGTCGACGCCACCGATGTCGGGAACCTGGACGCGGGTTCGGTGGGCTCGGGCGACCTCAAGGTTTCCGGCGTCAAGGGAGACGTCAAGATCGGCAGCATCGGTTCCGGCGATGTCACCGTGCGCCAGGTCGGGGGCACCGTGAATGCCGGCACGCTGGGTTCGGGCGACCTGACCGTGAACGACGTGGCTGGTGATTTCACGCTCGGTGCCAAAGGCAGCGGCGACGTCAATCATTCGGGAGTGAAGGGCAAGGTCAGCGTGCCGCACGACGATGATTGATGGATCGGGATGACCCGGTGTTCGGCTGTTGAGAGCCGGGATCGTGGCTTCGAGATACGCCACAGCGGCGCGCGCGAGCGGGCTCCTACCCGCTGATCCAGCGCGAGGCCAGGTAAACCAGCGGTGCGCATATCAGCAGGAAGGGAATCGAGACCCGATGGAATTGCCGCAGTCCATGTGGTTGTCGGGCCAGCCGCAAGGCGATCAGGTTCGCCATCGAGCCGAGCGCCAGCCCGAAACCGCCCACGTTGACGGCCACCGCCAGCGCCAGCGGATCGGGCGCGTGTTCCAGCAACAACACCGTGGCCGGCACGTTGCTGATCAGTTGTGAAGCGATGATTCCGCTGGCGTAGAGAGTCAGTGGACGGTTGAAATCGAGTTGGCCAAGAGCGTGTTGCATCAACGGCAGACCGGCCAGATGACCGAGGCCCAGGAAGATCGCGGCAAACGTCGCCAGCAGCCACCAGTCGATGCGGGCCAGCGTGCGCCGTCGAAGCACGCCGAATGCCAGCAACATCAGCAGCGCGCCGAAGGTTGCGTGGCCGTATTCCATCAGCAACACCATGCCGACCAGGGCCATGCACGACAGCGTGGCGAGCGTGGCGGATCTGGCCTCCTGATCGAGCCGGCGGGCATCGAGATCGACGCGAGTTGGCGGCAGCCAGCACCAGCTGAGCGCGAAGAGGATGACCAGCATCACCGCCGCGGTCGGCAGCATGGATGTGACAAAGTCGATGAAGGACACGTGCGCCACCTGCCACAGCAACAGGTTCTGCGGGTTGCCGATCGGGCTCAACGTGGAGCCGGCATTCACCGCCAGAGCCTCAAGTACCACCATGCGCAGCACCGGCAGGTTGGAGATGCTGCCGAGCGCGACGGTCAGCGGCACGATCAGGAACAGACTCACGTCGTTGGTCAGCACCGTGGACAGCAGTGCGCTGGATACCACCAGCAACAAACCGAGGCTGCGCAGGGAATGCATGCGCGCAGCCAGCGTCGCCGCCGCGTGCTGCATCACGCCGCTGTCGCGAATGCCCTGAATCGCGAGCAGCAAGCCCAGCAGCCCGGCCAGCGTGGGCAGCTGCAGCCACCCCTGATACTTGAGCACGGGTTGTGGATCAACTATCGCCAGCACGATGGCGAGTGCCGCGAACAGCAGCAGCAGCCATTCGGCCTTGAGGCGTGCGCGCCAGTCGACGCAGGTAGATGAAATCAAGGAACTCGCCCAGAAAGTGCTGCGGTTGGAGTGTCGGTCAGCGGGTCAACCTTCCCGCAACAGACGCATCGGTGGCGTGTGGACGATCCTGCGTGTCCCCGCCAGGCCAAGCAGCATCACCACCAACGCGGCGGCGAGTGCGGCGAGCGCCAGCGGCCACGGCGGAGGCACGAAGCCGTCGATATGGAACACCGCGTGCGCAAGCCACAACCCGGCACCGGCTGCGCCAAGCGCAGCGGTGAGGCCTGCGACCAGACCAAGCAGGGCAAACTCGCATGCGGCGGCTATGCGCAACTGGGCGCGACGTGCACCCAGCGTACGCAACAGCGCCGCCTCATGCCGGCGTTCGGCAGCGCTGGCAGCAAGTGACGCGGCCAGTACCAACGCGCCCGCCAGCAGGCTGAAGCCCAGAATCCAGCGCACCGCGCTGCCGACCCGGTCCACGATCTCGCGCACGCGGTCGAGCAGCTGGTCAACGTCGATCAGACTGAGGTTGCTGTAATCGCGTGACAGTTGCGCCAATGCAGCCGCATGTCCGCCGGGTAGATGGAAGCTGGTCAGCCAGGTATGCGGCAAATCGCCGGCGTGGGCGGGGTCCAGCAACAGGAAGAAATTGACCCGGAACGAACTCCAGTCGACCTTGCGGATACTGCCGACCGTGGCACGGATGTCGCGCTCGCCGACGTGGAATGTCAGCGTGTCGCCCAGCTTCAGCGCAAACATGTCGCGCCACATGGTGTCGATCGAGACTTCTGCGTGTGCCGGTGCCGGGCCGGCCCAGCGCCCGGCGATCACCTGATTGGCCGGTGGCAGTTGGCTCGCCCAGGACAGCCGCAGTTGGCGGTCGGCCCAATCCTTGGCGCGGGTGTCGTCGAAGTGGAGCTGGTCGATCGGCTGGCCGTTGATCGCGGTGAGCTTGCCCACCGCCAGCGGCAGCATGTTCAGCTGATCGGCACCGAGCTGCTGCAGGGCTTGCGCGAAGCCGGCACGCTGGTCGTCCTGCAGGTTCAGCGCGAACCAGTTCGGCGTATCGGCAGGCAACTCCTGACGCCAGCCTTGCAGCAGCGACGGCGCCACGACCGCCAGCAGCAGCAGGGCGCAAAGCCCCAGGCTCAATGAGGTGGCCTGGATCACGCTCAGCATGCGGCGTCGTGCCAGCGCCGCCAGCCCCAGGCGCAGCGCCGGGTGTGCGCCGGGAGCCACGCGCCGCGCCAGCCACAACAGCGCGATCGCCAGCAGTGCGGCGATCGCCGCCACCCCGAACAGGCTGGCGGCAAGGATGCCCGCGAGCTGGAACGAGCTGCTCTGGCTCCAGATCAGTCCCAAGGCCACCAGCAGCGGAATCAGGTACAGCACGTCGAAGCGACGCGCGCGCCGGGTCACGCTCTGGCGGAACACCGCCACCGGCGGCACCTCGGCCAGCCGTGCCAGCGGCGGCAAGGCAAAGCCGACCAGCACCGCCACACCCATCGCGGCGGCAGCGAACACCGGCGCCAGCGGCAGTGAAGTCGGCACATTGCCGAACAGCTGGCTGGCCAGCAGCCACGCCAGTTGCGCCAGACCGAGCGCCAGCAGCACGCCGAGTGCCGCAGCCGGTCCGGCAAGTGCGCCCAGGGTGCCCAGCAGCAGCCCCAGCACGCGCCGCCGCGAGGTGCCCAGCGCGCGCAGCAAAGCCACTTCCATGGTCTTGCGCCGTGCGTAGCGTTGTGCGGACAGTGCGATCGCGATGCCGGCCAGCAGCGCCGACAGCAAGGCGGTCAGACGCAGGAACGCATCGGCACGGTCGAACGCGCTGCGCATGCGCTCCTGGGTCTGCTCCGGTGTGATCAGTTGCGCGCCGTCGGGCAGAGCAGTGGTCTCGGCCCAGTCGCGCCAGCGCTGAACCGCCGCGGGCTCACCGGCCAGCAACAGGCGATGGCTCGCACGGCTGCCCACGCCAAGCAGGCCGGTGGCCTCGGCATCGGTCAGGCTCATCAGCGCACGGGGCGCCAGCGCGAGCAACTCACCGCCGTCCGGCTGCCGCACCAGCGCGGCGGCGATGGTCAGTTCGCGGCCACCCAGCTGCAGCCGGTCGCCCACCTGCAGCCCCAACGCCACCAGCGCGCGATGATCAAGATAGACGGCTCCTGGCGGCGGCCCGTGCCCGATGCTTTGGCGGCCTGCTGCATCGGCCAGCTCCAGCGTGCCGCGCAGCGGATAGTGGGCATCGGTGGCTTCCACGTCGAGCATCTGCGCGTGCTGGTGGGCGAACGCCACGCTGGGGAAGCTGGCCGCGTGGGTAACCGTCAGCCCGTCGCGCTGCGCCTTGGCGACAAAGCTCGCCGGCACGGCCTGCGGCGAGCTGATACCGATGTCGCCGCCGATCAGCTCGGCGGCGCTGGCCAGCATGCCGCGTTCGATCCGCGTGGCGAGCGTGGCCACCACGCCCAGCGCAACCACCGCCAGTACCAGCGAGGCCGCCAGCGTACGCAATTCCGGCAGGTGCCATTCGCGACGCAGGTTGCGCAGCGCCAGGCGCAACATGCTCATGCGTGCATGCCCGGCACCACGCGACCTTCGTCCAGCTCGATGCCGCGCGGGCAGCGCGCGGCCAGAGCCGCATCGTGGGTGACCAGAACCAGGGTGGTGTGGTGGTCGCGGTTGAGCGCGAACAGCAGGTCGCAGATGTGGTGGCCGGTGCGCTGGTCCAGATTGCCGGTCGGCTCGTCGGCAAACAGCACGCGTGGCTCATGCACGAAGGCACGCGCGATCGCCACGCGCTGCTGCTCGCCGCCGGAGAGCTGAGCGGGGTAATGACGTCGCCGTGGCGCCAGTCCGACTGCGTCGAGCGCCGCGCGTGCGCGACTGCGCGCGTCACGGCTGCCTTCGAGTTCCAGCGGCAGCATCACGTTTTCCTCGGCCGTCAGTGCAGGCAACAGGTGGAACGACTGGAACACGAAGCCGACCAGACGCCGGCGCAGGTCGGCGCGCGCTTCCTCGTCCAGTTGATGCAGGGCGTGGCCGTCCAGCGTGATGCGGCCGGCATCAGGTGTATCGAGCCCGGCAAGCAGGCCGAGCAGGGTGGTCTTGCCCGAACCCGAGGCGCCGACGATGGCGAAGCTCTCGCCAGCCATGATGCGCAGGTCGATCCCGGACAGGATATCCAGCTTGCCCTCGGGCCCCTGGACCGACTTGCTAACATCGCAGGCTTCGAGGAGCGGACGGATCGGATCATTCATGCGTCGATACCTGTGGTTGCTGGTTTTTCTCTGTGCCATCGGCGCTGCCCATGCGGCGGCGCCGAAAACCGTGCTGGTACTGGGCGACTCCCTGTCGGCCGCGCACAACATCCCGGTTGCATCCGGCTGGGTGCATCTGCTGGACACGCGTCTGGGCAAGATGGTGCCGAAGTGGACGGTGGTCAATGCCAGCATCAGTGGCGAGACCTCCCTGAGCGGACGCAACCGCTTGCCGGCGCTTCTGCAGAAGTACCATCCATCGGTACTGGTGCTCGAGCTGGGCGCGAATGACGGCCTGCGCGGGTTGCCGCTGCCGGCGCTGCGCGACAATCTGGCTGCGATGATCGATCTGGGGCAGCAGCACAAGCTGCGCGTCTTGCTGCTGGGCGTCGAGCTGCCGGTCAATTACGGGCCACAGTATCGCGACGGCCTGCGCGCGGTTTATGCTGACCTGGCCCGCGAGAAACACGTTGCACTGGTGCCGTTCCTGCTTGAGGGCATTGCGCTGGACCCCGCGTTGATGCAGAACGACGGCATGCATCCGCTGGCCGTTGGCGAGCCGCGCGTGTTGGACAACGTGTGGAAACAACTGCAGCCGCTGCTCCATTGAAGACCGGTCAACGGCGCTCAGCCGGGTGCGGACCTCGCCAAATACGCGTGTATCCGCTGGATTCTTCACGGCCGGCCGGCGCCGAACGCAAACCTGCGCTGAATCGTTGGCGCCGCATTCACATCTGCGTCACCCCGTGGCCGTGTATACCTTCACAAATGTGAAATCACACCGAGGGAGCGACGACATGACGGTACATGATGAACAATCCGGGCTGATTCTGTTGGTGGAGGACAACCGCCAGATTGCCGAAATGGTTGGGGAATTTCTCGAACGTCGGGGCTATTCGGTGGACTATGCCGCCGATGGCGTCAGTGGCTTGCACTTGGCCGTGTCCAACAGCTACGACGTGATCGTGCTGGATCTGATGCTGCCGGGTCTGGATGGACTGGAAGTTTGCCGAAAACTGCGCAAGGAGGCAAAAAAGTCCACCCCGGTGTTGATGCTGACCGCGCGCGACACGCTCGAAGACAAGCTGGTCGGCCTTGAAGCGGGTGCCGATGATTATCTGGTGAAGCCGTTTGAGGTACGCGAGCTGGAGGCGCGTCTGCGCGCGCTGATTCGCCGTGACCGTCGCCAAGTGTCAACCGAAGTACTTACCGTGGGCGACATGACCCTGGATACCGCCACGCTGCGCCTGACCCGGGGCGGCGAGGAACTGATCGTTTCCCCGATCGGGTTGAAACTTCTGGCGATCCTGATGCGCGAGTCGCCGCGCGTGGTCAGCCGGCGCGATATCGAGCGCGAGATCTGGGGTGACACGTTGCCCGACTCCGATACCTTGCGCTCGCACCTGTACAACTTGCGCCGCGTTATAGACAAACCCTTCGCACGGCCTCTGTTACACACCATCCATTCGGCTGGTTACCGCTTGGCAGATCTCGAATCGGAAATGGCGTCCACGACACAGCCAGCGTGACATTGACACGGCGAAGGCGGCGAAGGTTATGAACAGCAGAGCCACGAGCGCCATCACATTTCGCGTCGGGGCATTCAAGCGGCGTATTGCCTGGGTGTTCGGGCTGCAGTTTGTGGTCCTGCTCATCATCGGCGCGATGGGTCTTTACGACGTCGCGCCGTGGCCGGCGGTAGTCTTGCTGATCCTGATCACTACGGTGCTGGCTTGTCTGGCCACCCAGCACGAGTGGGGGCCGATCCGATCACTGGCCCGGCTGATCGATGGCTGGGGCGAGGGCAGCGCCGACCCGGGCGAGTTTGAGCCGCAACGGTTGCCCAGTCATACCGATGCCGACGTGGCCTCGTTGGCGCGCGGGCTGCACGGCTTTGCCACGCGGATCGTCGATTACCACCAGCGCGAACGCAATTTTACCCGGGATGCCAGCCACGAGCTGCGCAGCCCGCTGACGGTTATCAAGATGTCCTCGGACATGCTGGCCGACGAACCGGGCCTGAGCGAATTTGGGGCTCGCTCGGTGCGACGCATCCATCGCGCTTCGCGCGAACTGGAGATGCTGGTGGAAGCGCTGCTGGTGCTGGCGCGAGATGCCGACACACCGGCAGACACGGAGCGCTTCGTGGTCAACGAGGTGCTGGACGGGGAAATTCAGGCCGCACGCGAGTTGTTCGCCGGACGACCGATCGAACTGCGCCTGGAGCAGCCGGCGAGCTTCGCGCTGGAAACTTCGCCGCAGGCGTTCTCGGTACTGTGCTGGCAACTGCTGCGCAATGCATGCCAGCAGGCCGCGCGTGGCATCGTGGTGGTCAGCGTGGAGCCAGGCGTGGTCAGCGTGACGAATCGTCCCAACCCGAATGGCGCCAGCCCGCGTGGCGCCGGCAGTGGTGTCGATTCGCCCGGAGCTGACCGGCACGGGTTTGAGCTGGCCATTGCCCGCCAGATCAGTGACCGCTTCAACTGGCCGTTGGAATTGCAGACCCGGCCCGATCAGGAGAACGTGGCGCGCATCCATTTTCCGGATGCCCTATCGACCGAGCGTAAGTGACAGAATCCCCGGCGGCCCCGTAGCGACCCGTCCGTGGGCCGCAACGTGTTCTCGTCGCGTGCTCAGCCGGCCAGGGCTTTATCGACCGCGAACGTGCAGCCGGTCTTGGCCTTCACGTCATCCAGCGTCACCCCGTCGTTGAGTTCGATCAGGGTCAGGCCCTGGCCTTTCTCCACCGCGAACACGCACAAGTCGGTGATCACCAGGTCGACCACCTGCTTGCCGGTCAGCGGCAGGTCGCATTCGGTCTTGATCTTCGGCGAGCCGTCCTTCGCGCAGTGCTCCATCAGCACCACCACGCGCTTGACGCCGCTGACCAGGTCCATCGCCCCGCCCGGGCCCTTGACCATCTTGCCAGGCACCATCCAGTTCGCCAGGTCGCCCTGCGCCGACACTTCCAGTCCGCCCAGGATCGACAGATCGATGTGGCCACCACGGATCATCGCGAACGAATCAGCGCTGGAGAAGAAGCTCGAGCCGGGCAGGGTCGTAATGGTCTGCTTGCCAGCGTTGATCAGGTCGGGATCAAGCTGCTGCTCGGTGGGAAACGGGCCGATGCCGAGCAGGCCATTCTCCGACTGCAGGGTGACGTTGACGCCAGCGGGGATGTGGTTCGCCACCATGGTCGGGATGCCGATGCCCAGGTTCACGTAGAAGCCGTCCTTCAACTCCTGCGCGGCGCGCTTGGCCATCGCTGTGCGGGTCGGGTTTTCCTTGCCCGCCACGACGCCCGAAATCGTGCGGAATTCGATCCGCTTCTCGTATTTCTCACCCTGCACGATGCGATCGACGTAGATGCCCGGCACGTGGATGTTGTTCGGATCCAGCTCGCCGACGGGCACCAGTTGCTCCACCTCGGCCACGCAGGTCTTGCCGCAGCTGGCAATCATCGGATTGAAGTTGCGCGCGGTCTCGCGAAACACCAGGTTGCCGTGGGCATCGCCCTTCCACGCCTTGACGAGGGACAGGTCGGCGTGGATCGCCTCCTCCAGCACGTATTCCTTGCCGTTGAAGACCTTGGTTTCCTTGCCTTCGGCCAGCTTGGTGCCGAAGCTGGTACGCGTGTAGAAGCCAGGAATGCCGGCACCGCCGGCACGCAGTTTCTCGGCCAGCGTGCCTTGCGGGGTCAGGTGCAGTTCCAGTTCGCCAGCGAGAGTCTGCCGCTCGAACTCCTTGTTCTCGCCCACGTAGGACGCGTACACGCGCTTGACCTGATGCGTCTTCAGCAACGGGCCCATCCCGAAGTCATCCACGCCGGCGTTGTTGCCGACGATGGTCAGTCCTTTGGTGCCGGCCTTCAACAGGGCGTCGATGAGGTTCTCAGGGATGCCACACAGGCCGAAGCCACCGGCGGCGATCGTCATGTCGTCGAACAACACACCGTCAAGGGCTTGGGTCGCGCTCGGATATACCTTGTTCATTGCGATGCCTTCCTGCACAGGAGAATCAGTACACAAGGATACGACGGATTGGCCCCGGCTGGCCTCGTACGAAGGTCGCATGGCAGGTTTCGACTTGATGACCATCCCGTTGACACGATCAATTACAGGTGTAAACATAACACCACTTACACGCGTAAACGGTGACTCATGGCAATCAGCGAAGCCGAAGCAGTGGTGATGAACGTGCTGTGGCGCGAGGCCCCCCACACCGCCGAGGAAATCCTCGCTGAAGTCGGCCCGGCGCAAGGCTGGCAGGAGGGCACGGTGAAATCCCTGCTCAATCGTCTGCTGCGGAAAAAGGCTGTGCGTGCCGAGCGCGACGGCCGTCGTTACCTCTACACCCCGTTGCTGACGCGCCAGCAGTACGTATCGCAGGAGAGCAAGGGCCTGCTCGATCGCCTGTTCGGCGGCCGGGTGGCACCGCTGGTGGCGCATTTTTCCGAGCAGCGCAAGCTGTCGAAGAAGGACATTGCTGAACTGCGCAAGCTGCTGAAGGAGCTCGACGATGAATGATGGACTCGCAGCCGTCGACTGGCTCGGGCGCGGCTGGCTACTGGCGCTCGCCTTCAGCGTCGCTGTGCTGCTGCTCGCGGTCTTGCGCAAGCCGTGCCGGCATGTGTTTGGTACCGAGCGTGCGTTCCAGCTATGGCTGCTGCCGCCACTGGCGATGCTGGCGAGCCAGTTGCCGCACGCAGCTGTCGCACCTGTCACGGTGTTTTCCGCCCTGGTACCCACGCTCACATCAGCAGCGATCACGCTGCCCATGCCAGCTGCCTCCCTGAATGCTGGAAGCTGGCCGATCTGGGTGCTCGCCTGGTGGCTTGCTGGCATCGCCATGAGCCTGTTGTTGGCTGCGCGGGCCCAGATGCGATATCGCCGGCGGCTGCAAGGCGCACTACCCATGAGTGGGTTGGCGTTGCCCTGTCCGGGGATGCGGGCAACCACGGCGGATATCGGGCCGGCGCTGGTCGGCGCGTGGCACTGTTGGATCGTGCTGCCGGTGGATTTCGAACAACGCTACAGCGACGTCGAGCAGTCGTTGATCCTTGCCCACGAGGCAACGCATGCGCGTCGTCGTGACGGCTGGTGGTGTCTGCTTGGGCGCGTTCTCGCCGCCGCGTTGTGGTTTCATCCATTGGCATGGTGGGCGCTGGCCGCGCTACGCCACGATCTGGAACTCGCCTGCGATGCCGCCGTGTTGCGGAATCACAGCACGCAGCGACACACCTATGCGCAGGCGATGTTGAAGACCCAATTGACAACATTTGCGCTGCCGGCAGGCTGCGCGTGGTCGCCGCGTCATCCTGTTACGGAGCGAATCGCCATGTTGAAACTGAGGCAACCCAATGCGCTGTGTCGACGCACCGGTGGCACCCTCGTCGCGCTGCTTGCTGCAGGCCTCGTCACCGTGGTGTACGCGACCACGCCGATACCGCAGGCAAACCGCGCGAACAGTCATGCGGATCACTACACATTGAAACTGGACCTTGCGCTCGACGGCAAGCCGGCGCGCCTTCACGCGACCACTTGTCTCAAACCTGAGCGGTACTACACCTACACCGTGGCGGAGAGCGATAGCGGGCAACTGCCGCCATGGCGGGGGCGCTTCACGGTTGTGCCGGGGGATAACGGTGAACTGGAAGTGCGGGGTGAAGTTAGCGGTGGCTCGTTGGCCGCACCCAGCTATCCCAGGCTTCGCATGCGGCCGGGCCAGCACGGAACCATCCAGATCGGGCAGCAGGCGCGTGACAAGCAGGGGCAACTGGTCGGGGATCACACCATCAGGATCGACGTGACCCCCAGCATCGGTTGCTGAGTGGCCGGCTGAGGTCGGCGGACGGCTCGGTATACTGTCTGCACTGTTTCGTAGAGTGCCGCCGTGATGTCTGTTCGACGTTCCCTTGCCACTGCGGTAGTTGCCCTGGGGATCGTGGTGAGCAGTCATGCCTCTGTCTCGCCGGTGCTGGTGATCCACGGTGGCGCTGGCGTGGTGCGGCACGACATGACACCGGCGAAGGAAAAGGCGCTTCGCGCGGCACTGACCGAGGCGCTGCGCGATGGCTACGCCGAGCTCAAGGCGGGCAAGTCGGCGGTGGATGCGGTAACCGCCGCGGTGGTCGTGCTGGAAGACGATCCGAATTTCAATGCCGGCAAAGGTGCCGTGTTCAGCCATGATGGCAAGCACGAACTGGGCGCCGCGATCATGGATGGGGATACCTTGCGCGCGGGCGCAGTGGCAAACCTGCAGCGAGTGAAAAATCCGATCCTGCTGGCGCGGGCAGTGATGGACAAGACACCGTACGTGATGCTTTCCGGCGTCGGCGCCGAGGCGTTCGCGCAAGAGCAGGGCGTTGCCCTGGTCGATCCTTCATATTTCCGCACCGAGCAACGCTGGCGGCAACTGCAGAAGGCATTGAAGCAAGACGCCGCGAAGCAGCCGTCTGCCGATGAAGAAGCGGCCAAACACTTCGGAACGGTCGGCGCCGTGGCGCTGGATGCGCAGGGCCGTCTCGCCGCCGGTACTTCGACCGGCGGCATGAACGACATGCGCTGGGGCCGCATCGGCGATTCACCGATCATCGGTGCCGGCACTTACGCCAACTCGGACTGCGCCGTCTCCGGTACCGGCTGGGGCGAATTCTACATGCGCACGGTGGCGGCGTACGAAATCTGCATGAAGGTGACCCAGATGCGGATACCGATCAAGCGCGCGGCCGCAGTGGTGATCAATCAGGAGATTCCCTCGATGGGCGGCAATGGCGGTGCGATCGCGCTGGACGCGCAAGGCCACATCTCGATTCCCTTCAATACCGACGGCATGTATCGCGGCTGGATGGGTGCCGACGGCGTGCCGCACGTGGCGATCTACGGCGACGAGGATGATGGTACGGTCGAGATGCCAACGCCAGCTGATAGCGACGAGCAACCTTGATGGCTCTCGCCTGCGGACCAGA
>JBDTKM010000124.1:0-8016 GCA_039935315.1 Rhodanobacter sp.
CAACAGCACCAGCGCCGCCGCGGTCATCCGCTGGGTCCACCAGTGGCTCACGCCGGCCTGGGCCGAGCCCAGGCCGCGTGCGATCTTCATCGGATCACGACGATCCTTCACCACGGCGTCCTTCGCGCTCATGCCCCGCCTCCAGCCATCAGCACATAAATCCACACCAGTACGGTGAGCACGACACTACCGACATACGACAGCTTGCTGGAACGAACGAACTGGGGAATCTCGAAGCCGAGCCCAGCATCCTGGATCAGATGGCGGATGCCGTTGCACAGATGGAAGAACAGCGACCAGCTCCAGCCGATCATCAGAATGGTGCCGAGCGGACTGCCGACGAGGCCCTTGAAGCTCTCAAAACTGGTTTCGCCGGAGGCCAGCTGAAGCAAGCCGCAAACCACCAGCAAACTGCCGACGGCCAAGGCGACGCCGGTGATGCGATGAGTGATGGAGGACATCATCTGCACCTGTCTTGAGTAGACCTGCAGGTGTGGAGAGAGCGGGCGTTGCATATCTGCCATGGCGGCTATCCTGGGTGGAATCGCTGGTGTCCCTGTCGCACTGGTGCCGCTTTGGCACCGCGTCCGTGCGGACGTGGTGCCGTCGTCAGAAATCGATGCAGCGGCCGTTCTTTTCCCAGTCGCCGTAGCGCGTAGGATCCGGAGCCGGACGCTCCTTGATCGCCTTGTCTGGCGACGAGTCAACCGGAACCGCGGTCGGCTTGCGCTCAACAGAAGCAGATGTGGGTTCGGCGGGAACTGAGGTATCAGACATGGTCATTTCCAGTCGCTAAAGGTTAATACTTGCGCCAATGCCACACAACCATCGCAGGGCAACCCATGGATTGCGCGGTGCTGGTGCACACCACTTGTACCGGGCGCCCCATGCCCCAAACATTCACTTCCATGTCATTGTCCATTGCCGCTGAAACCCTGTTGCTCGAAGGCCCCGACGCGGCCGCATTCGCACACGCACAATTCAGCAGCAAGGTCGATTCCCTCGCCATTGAGCAGTGGCAGTTTAGCGCATGGCTTGACGCCAAAGGCCGCGTACGCGCGCTGTTCCATCTGGCCAGGCTTGATACGCAGCGGTATCTGCTGCTTTTGCGCGGAGGCGAGGCCAGCGCAATGGCTGAAGCGCTGCAGCGATTCGTGTTCCGTTCCAAACTTCAGTTCAGTACGCAGCCTGGGCGCATCTTGACGACCGGTGCCGCCCAGCCGATGCACGCAGTCAGTCACAACGATGATGTCACTTCGCTGGGCTGTGCAACACACAGCCTCGACATCGCCACTACGCGCCAACCGGACCATGCATGGCGCCTGCTGCAAATGCGCGCAGGCTGGCCATGGCTTCCGTCCGCTGCGCGCGACGTACTCCTGCCCGCGGCGCTGTCACTGCAGCGCCTCGACGCAGTCGCGGTCGACAAAGGCTGCTACCCCGGGCAGGAAATTGTGGCTCGTCTGCACTTTCGTGGTGGGCACAAACGCCATCTGCACCGCGTCACATTGTCACAACGCATGGCCGCGGGCGACGTATTGCATATCGAAAATCGCGAGGTCGGTTGCGTGCTCGATGTCGTCTCCGGCGACAACCGCATCGAGGCGTTGGTGGTGCTGGACGACGCACTGTCCGTGCCGGCTGATGCCATCGGTGCACGCATCTTCAACAACCACGTGACGATGAAAGTCGAGGCCTCGTGGCCGGCATGAATACAGCGTGATACAGGCCAAAGATGTGACGGCAGCGGCTGAACGCAGATCATGAGCACAAGATAAAGCGCCAGGCCACGGCACTTGCCAGCAGCAAATTCTGCAACTACCCTCCATCGCTTGAATACCGTGACGCCCGTCACATACGGGACGGCTTGACGCGACGAACCGGATGAATCCGTATCGGCGCGACCCGGCATCGACAGTGCTGGATGGAACATCGCCTCGCCGCCAGCGAGCGCGAAGCAGCAGGAGTCCATGCACTCAGCATGCAGACTTGATGCCCTGCAATACCCGTGTACCGGCTTCGCAGAGCCGCACAAACCGCCACAATCCTGTGGCAAAGCGCCATGACCACGAGCTTCGGTCTGGCGGATGATCCAGATGGAACGGCCTGCCCGCCCGTCCATCGCAACGGCGCACGAAGCTGCATTTGCTTCGCGCGCACAGCACGCTGGAGGCAGAAGCATGAATCTTTCCCTGCTGTTGTGGCTGACGACACTGATGCCCCAACCCGTGGCCGACCAGGCCTGTCTGGCCACCACGGTATATCTGGAAGCACGGAGCCAACCCACGATCGGCCAGTTCGCAGTAGCCGAAGTGGCGCTGCGTCGGCGCGACCGCGGCTTCTACGGCAAAACGGTGTGCAAAGTCGTCACCGCGCCACACCAGTTCGCCACCACCACCACGCCAGGCTCGTTCGAGATCACCAATCTCGATGCGTTTGCGAAGGCATGGGATGTCGCTGGGGATTCGATCCACAATTGGCAGCTTCCACCGGCACAGCGGCGCGTCGTGGTACCGCATGCGGATCATTTCAGCACGGTCGCAGTTTCCCCGACCTGGTCGCACAACAAACCAAGCATAACGATCGGCAATCATGCGTTCTACGCGCTGAATTGACTCGCTGACACATGCACGAAAAAAGGCCATCTTTCGATGGCCTTTTCGTTTGTATTTCCAGACGTTTAAACGTCCACAATACTTTCATGAAATCAGCGTGGATAGACACGATCACCGCGTACTTCAACGTAGTCGCCCCGGCGAAGTCCGGGGTCGTCACGTTGGGTCACCGTCGCATATCGTCCATCATCGAGTCGCACCACGACGCGCCACGCGGTGGTGTCACCTTCGTTGTGTTTGCCCACCTGATTACCCACCACACCGCCAGCTACCGCGCCAACCACGGTGGCGGCCTTGCGGCCATCACCCTTGCCGACCGTGCTGCCGAGTACGCCACCCGCCACCGCGCCGATGATGGCACCGAGCGTGCCGCCGTTACCGCCACCCTGCACATAAACCTGCTGCACCTCCTGCACCACGCCGCACGAGTTGCAGCGGGCTGGCTGGTTCGAATACCCGCGTGACTGGCCCTGGTTGTAACCGTTGTTGCCATACGGTCCGGTGGCGCAACCGGCAAGCGCGAGGCCTGCTGTCATTGCCGCAGCGAGGGCAATCTTTCCGGTCAATGGATTCATCATGGATCTCCTGTAGGTGGAACGGACTCAGTGAGCGTCAGAAACGGAGACCACGCCTTCCTGGACCTGGACACGGTCGCCGGGGTCGTGATCCATGCGAACGGTACGGGTGACACCGTTGTATATGTAGCGAACGTCATAGCCCACCAGCTTGCTGCTGCTGTTGTCTAGCGTGCTGCATTTGCGCTCGACCGAGGTGCTGACCTGTCCACTCTGGTTGTGTTCCTCGATCTTGTTGCCGGCATACCCGCCGCCCACGGCGCCAGCCACCGTGGCCAGGGTCTTGCCCTTGCCGCCGCCCACCTGATTGCCAAGCAAGCCACCCACCACGGCACCAATCGCGGTACCGGCAATCCGATGCTGATCCTTGGGCGGAGCAGTATGGGTAACCGTCTCGTCATGACAAACCTGCCGCGGATTGTTGACTGTCGTGCGCACCGGATCGACGCTGACCACCTTGGCGTACTTCACCCCGGCATCGGCGCTGGTGGCCGTGTCGGCCGTACCACCGGGGGCACCCGCATCCGCGCTGCGGTTGCAAGCGGAAACGCCCGTCACCAGAGCTGCCGCGATACTTGCTTTCAATAGATTGCTCATCAAACTGTTCATCATGCCGATCTCCTCTGTTTGGCAGCAGCGTAACCTCCGCAATGTGCAGCGGACGTAATTGCCTGCACTCCCATTGAACCGGCGCGCAACTGAATCGCAGCTTGCTCGACGCTCATGGCCGCTTCTTCAATAACGTTCTTCGCGAAATCCGCCCCAAAGTCCCCCGGACGCCCATGCATACCATCATTGACAGCCATGTCCATCTCGACCTGCCGCCGTTCGACGGGGATCGCGAGACGGTCATCGAGCGCGCCCATGACGTCGGTGTTCAGCACATGGTGGTCCCGAGTGTCGATCTGGACAGCTGGCCGCGCATCGCGAAACTGGCAATGGACGAGCCGCGCATTCATCCCGCCTATGGTTTGCATCCAGTCTATCTTGCGCGACACCAGCTCGCCCATCTCGACCGCTTGAACGCATGGCTGAACGATCATCCGGCCGTCGCGCTGGGCGAAATCGGGCTGGACTTTCACCAGGCCGTGCTGGATCGCGACCAGCAACGGTTCTACTTCACGAACCAATTGCAGCTGGCACTGGCACGAAAGCTGCCAGTGGTCGTTCACGCGCGCCAGGCGCTCGAGGAGGTCATTCTCACCCTGCGCCAATACGCTGGGCTGCGCGGCGTGGTGCACAGTTTTTCAGGCAGCGAACAGCAGGCCAGGCGATTGTGGGACCTGGGCTTTCAGCTGGGCATCGGTGGTCCGGTCACCTACGATCGAGCACAACGTTTGCGCCGGATCGTGGCAAAGATGCCGATCGAGTTCCTGCTGCTCGAAAGCGACGCACCGGATCAGCCTGACGCCGCCCACCGCGGCCAGCGCAATGAACCATCGCGCCTCACCGAAGTGCTGCGATGCATCGCCGCGTTGCGCGGTGAATCGGAAGAACACGTGGCGGACGCGACCAGCGGGAATGCCCGCCGACTGTTCCGGCTTGGCTGACATCGCAGGCGCCGGGATGCTTGCGCGCATCGCGACCCACCTGCTATTTTAGTTCACTGGTGAAATATAAATCAGTGAAATGGCCAACTTGGCAAATTGCATCGCGATGATGGACGAGGGGATTGGCCGGGTCGGCCAGATCATCCCGCAGCTACCGGCGCGGGAAGCGCTGCTGTGCCGATTGATGCTGATGCTCGGCCACACCATCGAGCGCGAGCTTGAATTCAATCTCAAGCCACACAAGCTCAATCATAGTGAATTCCTGACCCTGATGATCCTGTACAGCCGTCCCGAGGGAAGCTCCACCCCGGGTGAACTCTGCGAGTACACCACCCAGGGCGCAACCAACATGACCCGGATTGCCAACACTCTGGTCAAGCGCCGTCTGGTTACCCGCGTTGCCAGCAGCAAGGATCGCCGCCGCGTACTGATCCGGATCACGCCCGCCGGCCGACGCTTCGTGCAGAAGATGCTGCCGCCGATGTTTCCGCAGCTCGGTGCCATGTTCGCCAACTTCGGCGACACCGACCGGCGCCAACTCGACCGACTGCTGCGCAAGCTTGCCGGCAACCTCGACCAGTTGAGCGAGCGCCGCCTCGCATGAAGGACTTCGAGATGACGCCTGTCCTGCTTCGCCATCGTGGGTTGCTCGCTGCCGCGATCACGCTGCTGTTGGCCGCCTGCGCCCATGCGCCGGCCAAACTGGGTCAACCGGTTTTGCGCGACGACGTGCCGCTTGCCGGCCTGCAGGCACCTGCCCGCGCTGATTGGCCAGCGACGCGATGGTGGATGCAGTATCAGGATCCGCAGCTGGACCAGCTGATGGATCGCGCGATACAAGCGTCGCCGGATCTGGCGCTGGCGCGCAGCCGCGTGAGCAGTGCCGAACAGTCGGCCAGGCTGGCAGCAGCGCAACTTGGGTTATCGGTGAACGGCAACGCGCAAGTCGGCCGCCAACGCATGAGCGACCATGGGCTGATTCCCAGCAAGTTCCTCGGTTTCAGTTGGTACAACCAGGCTGATCTCGGCGCCCAGCTGCAGTACGACTTCGACTGGAGGGGCAAGCGGCGCGCCGCCATGGAGGGGGCGCTGGACCAGACGCACGCCGCCGAAGCCCAGCGCAGCGCGGCGGCGCTGGCCCTGCAATACGCCGTCGCCGACACCTATTTCGCCTGGCAGGCTGACCAGGCCCGGCTGCAGCTGGCAGACAAGTTGCTTGCCACCCAGCAACAGTTCCTGCAGATCGCCGCCTTGCGCGTCAAGCAAGGCGTCGATTTGCCGGACGAGGCGCAGAAGGCACAAGCGCAACTCGCCGCCGTGCGGGAAATGCGCGCAGCGCTGGTCGGCTCCGCGGAAATCCGCCGCGTGTCGCTGGCCTCGCTGTTGGGGCTGTCGCCCGAGCAGCTACCCGAGCTCAAGGCGCATGCGCTGCCCACGGTTGACGGTGGCATTCCCGCCAACGCTCGTCTGGACCTGATCGCGCGGCGCCCCGACATCGCCGCCAGCCGCTGGCAAGTCGAGGCCGCCCTGCGCAAGACCGACGCCGCCCGCGCCGAGTTCTTTCCCGACTTCAGCATCAGCGCGATGGCCGGCCTGTCCAGCATCGACCTCGGCAAGTTGCTCAGTGCCGGCAGTCGCACGTTTTCGTTGACCCCGGCCCTGCACCTGCCGATCTTCGAGGGGGGTTCACTCGAAGCGAACTATGGCGTGAGCAAGGCGCAGCTTGAAGCGGCCGTGGCGCAATACGACAGCACCGTGCTGGCTGCGGCGCGCGACGTCGCCACGCAGGCACTGGCAGCGCAGCAGGTTGCGGCGCGACGCCATGAGCAGCACGCGCAACTGGTCGCCGACCAACGATTGCTGGGCAGCGCGCGCGAGCGCGAAAAACAGGGCGTGAACGACGCGCGCGAGAGCCTCCTCGCACAAGCGCAAATGTTGCAACAACGCGACGCGGCAACTCAATTGCATGCGCAGGCCGTGAGTACGGACCTGTCCCTGATCAAGGCTTTGGGCGGCGGTTACCAGGCGCCCGCCGCAGCCCACAAGCACCCCACCCCAACTGTTACCGCCGGAGCTGCCGACCATGAGCGCCACTGAAACCGATCCATCTCCGGTCGACAACGACAGCGGCATGGCCGCCAAGAACCCGGCCAGGCGGCGGCGCACCCTGCTGATCGTGGCCAGCGTGTTCATTCTCGCCGGTGTGGCCTGGTTCCTGCTGTGGCTTTTGGTACTGTCCACCCGGGTCAAGACGGACAACGCCTATATCAGTGGCAACCAGGTGGCCATCTCGGCCCAGGTACCGGGCACGGTGGTGGCGATCCTGGCTGACGACACTCAGCGCGTATTGGCCGGCCAGGTGCTGGTGCGACTGGACCCGACCGATGCCAAGGTGCGTCTGGAGCAAGCCCGCAGCGCGCTGGCGCAAGCGGTGCGCGGCGTGCGTCAGCAAACCAGTTCGGCCGCCGGTGCCGATGCGCAGGTGGTGACCGCGCAGCTCGCGTTGCAGAAAAGCGAGGCCGACCTGAAGCGGCGCCTGCCATTGCTGGCCGCCCACGCCGAAGCCCCCGAGAACGTGCAGCATTTGCGTGACGCGGTGGCCCAGGCACACGCTGCGCTGGATGCCGCCCAGGCTCAATCAGCGGCGGCACACGCAGCGATCGAGGGCACCGACGTAGCGCAAAATCCCGTTGTGCTGCAGGCGCGAGCAAACTTCAGCGCCGCCTGGGTTGCCGCGCAGCGCAATGCCATTATTGCTCCGGTCTCCGGTTATGTGGCCCAGCGCAGCGTGCAGCTGGGCAACAGCGTGCAACCGGGCCAGCAACTGATGACCGTGGTACCGCTGCACAACTTGTGGATCGACGCAAATTTCAAGGAAAGCCAGCTGCGCCATATCCGCATCGGCCAGCCGGTGAAGATCGTGTCCGACGTGTATGGCGATGACGCCGAATTCCACGGCAAGGTGATCGGCCTGGGCGCAGGTACCGGCAGCGTGTTCTCGCTGCTGCCGGCACAAAACGCCACCGGCAACTGGATCAAGGTGGTGCAGCGGGTGCCGGTGCGCATCTCGCTGGACAACCGGGAGCTGGACAAGCATCCGCTGAGGATCGGCCTGTCCGCCGACGTCACCGTCGACATCACCCATGACACCGGCGCGGTGCTGGCCAAGGCGCCAGCCCAGCAGCCGTTGGCGCAAACCGACGTCTACCAGCAGATGGCCAGCAAGGCTGACGCGGAAGCCGCACGGATCATTCAAGCCAACCTTTCGCAACAAGC
>JBDTKM010000125.1:0-9449 GCA_039935315.1 Rhodanobacter sp.
GTCAACACCGGCGTCTACTTCGAGTTGCGCAAGAACAACCAGCCGGTTGATCCGCGCAGTTGGCTGAGCCAACGCCGTTGACGCCAGCCTGGTCGCGCCGCAGGCTAGGAACGTGGGCGGTGGAAACCAAGCGGCTGCGGCTGCGTGGTTTTGGCCAGGTTTTCCGCTCCTTTTCGTTGAATAGCTACGGCTATTCGCCTCAAACGATCGAAAAACCTGACTCAAATTCACTTTGCCTCGCTCACTTGGTTTCTACCGCCCACGCTCCTAGCCCTGTCGACTGAATAACGCGGGGCATGAAACCAAAACAGGGGTCAGTGACGACCTTTTGAGAAAATACACCGACGCGGGTTTCGCAACACCACCTGGATGCCACCCGCCTCCACCCTCAAAGCCAAAGCGCTCCGGGCTCCGACCGATTTCGGATGGGGATTGAAGCACGGCTATCGCGTCGCGCAGGGCACGCCAAAATTGGTTGCCTGCCTAAAGCCCCGACAGCCTGAATGTGCACTTCCAAATGTGCACTTGGAACCGCGCCTCGGTTCGTTCGCCTGCTCGCGCCGATGGTGTCGAAGACGTTTACACAATTCGTGCCACCCAGAAATGGGCGCATTCACGCCGACCGTGCTTGATATGCCTCTTCCAGCTTGGCTGGCGCCCGATTCCATGCTCAATCGGAGTGTCGGAATACTTTACATAATACGTAGTTTAAAAAGAGATTGTCATGTCCAACCCTTTGTTTTACATGCCTATGGTGATAACGGCATGATTTATGCCTTGCTCCATGGACCAACCGCTTGTGTTGTCAGCCGTCCCAGTCGTTCATTTCAAGGAACCAACCATGTTGCGAAACAAAACGACGCACGCTACCCCGATGGTCTTCGTGGCAGCTATTGCACTGTCCCTGCTCGCCCTGTCCAGCGTTGCCTCCGCCACCTCGATCACCTGGAAGGGCGTTACGTTCGAAACCCAGGGGAGCGGAACGGCGACCATTGACAGCAACGGTTATCTGCTGCTCACCCCCACCAGCAGCAGCTTTGCACTGCATGTAAACCGCCTGCCAAATGGTGGCAACGCGCCGTCGCCCATCAACGCCAACGGCACCCCGTTCGTCTCCTTTTCCTATATTGACCCGGGTGTCATCGGCCAGAAGATCGACTTTTCCATTCAGGACGAGACGGTCGCCGGCGAGCCACGTATCCAGGCGGGCTCGCTTTTCGATGCCAGCCAGCTCGTCTCTGCAACCTACGGTGACAATAGCGCCGACCGCGATGCCAATGAGCAGGATCTGTTCTTCACCACCCCGAGACAGGCCGCGAGCCACGACCTGGTGATCGGCAAGACCGCCGACAATACGCTCTACGCCGGCTTCGACGGAGCACAGCGTTCAAGCGATATTTTCAAGAACGCAGGCATCAATTTTGACTTCAACGATGTCCTCCTGCGTGTTCGCAACGGCGCGAACTCCACGTTCACTTTCACGAACCTCACCTTCGGCGACAACTTCTCGCCGTCCTCGGCGCAGGATGTGCCGGAACCCGGCTCACTCGCCATGTTCGGCCTTGGCCTGGGCGGACTTCTGTTGTTGCTCTTCGGTTTCAACCGTCGCCGCAGTCGCGACTGAACGCTGGGGCAGCAATATGTAGACGGCGTCAGTCGCCCAAGGGGGATTTCGTCATCCAACCTGAGCCCCCAGTCCTTGCGGTAACCATGCGCGTCAGCCCCGTTCGGTGTTGGCGCGCTTCCGCGAGCGCCCAGCTGAAGCACGGGAAGCGATCGGGTTCGAATGGCGCTTGCTCAAGGTCTTCATTTGCGTGAAAGCGAGCGTCCACCGAGCAGCGGGCAAAGCGGAACGGTGGACGTCAAGCGACCTGAAGACCGGGTTTGCGCCGGCCTTTGCCATGTCGTACCACCGATGCCGCGTGCGGTCGCACGCCGCGACAATCGAGGCACTTCGGCCATCGCCTTCGTCCACGCCACGCCAGGCTCGCCCGGGAATATCCGGGATGCCGCGCCAGATCGCGCAACGCGAAGGAAAGCCGTCGCGGATGGCGAAGACTGCCAACACTATCTCGGCTTGCAGGGTGATATCACCGCGACACGCGGCCTGCAGATCCATACCCATGTACTGCTGGGCAATCACGTGCATGTTCTCGTCGGTTCCGGCGAGTCTGGTCAAGGATCTTTGGCCATGGGTCCACTGGGCCGAGCCTGTCTCAGCGCTTTCAACCGTCGTCATCGGCGCGCCGGAACACTGTCGGGCGGACAATCCGGCTCCGGTTTCGTCGACTCGAACGGCTGCCTTTTGCCGCACATCGGCAGCGCCAGCTCAGCCTCGTTCGTGCCGCGGCGGTCGAGGATGCGCAGCATCACCACTGGTCCGGCGTGTACGTCAACCTGGCAGTTTGTGAAGATTCACTGATCAAACCCCATCCCTGCTTCAGCACGATCAGCGACACACCGCTGGCGCGTGACGTGGCTGAAACAGGGTGTCAGCGATAACGAGCTGACCGCCATTCGCCAACACCTGCAGCAGGAACTCGTCTCCGTGAGCCGCCGCTTTCATGCCGTGGCGAAAAGAACCATGCGCCGACACGTGAGCTTGCGGTGGCCCAGTCGATTGACGCGCGCGGAACGCATGCCAGAGCGCATTGAACTTCCCTTGTGCCGGTTTCGCTCTAACCGCGCAGCAGAAAGAACGGAAGCGTCACCAGACCCAACACCAGGAGAATGCCCAGCACGCTCATCACTACACGCTGCGGGTCGGCACGCAGCATCATCAGGAACGTGTCCGCGGTGCCTGCCCGCTTGGCAGCGGCATATTCGGCCCGGGCACTGGCGCTGCGCTGCTGCTGGTAGTCGTCCATCGCGCGCCTGGCATCAGCGAAGGACGCATCTTCCGTCACCCAGACTCCGCCTGCCGAGATACCCCAGATGCTGGGCCTGGTTTCGTAGAACACGATGTGCTGCGCGTCGAGCATCGCACGCACATCATCGGCCTCGTCATCGGGCACGTGGCGCAGGTTCATTAGCAGCACGGACATGACGCCATGATAGCTGCCCTCGAGTCCCTGCGTCCGCGTTGTGTCGAAACGGAATTGAGCGACCCCGTTTCTCGCAGGGACTTTCCTGGCGTGCCACCATGACGGCAGTGGATCTTTAGGGGCACGTGGATGCGCTTGAGCCATGTCGCGTATGTGCGGGTGGAAACGCCGCTTGGCATGTTCGTCATGGCGGCACGCGACGAGGCGCTGAAGGGTGGCTGGTTCGAGGAGCAGAAGTATTTCCCCGAGATCAGGGAGGACGCAGATTGGCACGAGGAGGAAACAGCCGTGCTGCACGCGGCGCGAGAGCAGCTCGCTGCTTATTTCGCTGGCGCGTTGACACGCTTCGAGATAACGCTGGCACCAGAAGGCACGGCATTCCAGCAACGGGTGTGGGATGCGCTGCGCGCGGTGCCGTGGGGTGAGACCACGACTTATGGGGCGCTTGCGCGCACGCTGGGACGGCCCGGCGCGTTTCACCCGGTCGGCGCGGCAGTGGGACGCAACCCGATATCGCTGTTTATTCCCTGCCATCGGGTACTGGGCAGCGATGGCTCACTGACTGGCTATGCGGGCGGGGTTGAGCGCAAGCGCTGGCTGCTCGACCATGAAGGCCGCGAACGCAGCCTGTTCGACTCACCCGGACTAAAGAACCCGTAGTGGTATCGGGCATCATCCGGGCGCCATGCCCGATGGCAACCATGGCGACCTCAAGCTGCTGGAAAGGCAGGGCAGGCATCATCCTCTAGCCGCTGTTTTGACGCAGTACACTGACCGTCCGGCAACCCGGGCCATCAAGCGCCACAGCGGAGGGATAGCAGCATGTTGACCATGATCGAGGGACTTCCGGACCACGTGATCGGCATCAGGATCAACGACAAGTTGCGCGCGGAGGATTACGAGAGCCAGCTCATCCCGCTGGTCAACCAGAAGCTGGAAAAGCACCACAAGCTTGACTTGCTGTGCTGCATCGAAGGCGAATGGAAAGGCATGGAGGCCGGCGCGGTGTGGCAAGACCTGCGGCTGGGGCTGGGCAGGGTCGGCCACTGGGCGCGCATGGCGATCGTCAGCGACATCAAATGGCTGGAGCATGCCATCAAGCTGTTCAGGCTGTTTTCGCCCGGTGAACTGCGGCACTTCGACAGCGACGATTACGCGGCTGCCAGCGAATGGGTATGCGAGCATGATCGCGCACGCATCACCATCAAGCTGGATGCCGATGTCGGCGTCCTGGTGTTGGAGCCTGTCGCGGACAAACCGCTGAGCGAAGACGATTTCGAGGCCGTCGGCAAGACCATCGGCAACTACCTCAAGGATCACGAGCAGCTTCGCGGCATCTTGATACACAGCCGGAAATTTCCCGGCTGGCAAAGCATTGGCGCCTTGTTCGCACACCTGAAGTTCGTCAACACCTTGCATGACAAGATCAGCAAGGTCGCCCTGGTTACCGACAGCCCCATCGGCACGTTCGCCGACCACGTGCTTGATCCGTTGATGCTGGCCAAGGTCCGCAAATTCGCTTACGACGAGGGCGAAGAAGCGATGAGCTGGTTGCAAGGATGAATGCCAACGTCGGCGCGAACCGGTCGGCCAGAAATACCCACCCGTTCGTGCCAATGCAGTAACTGGGGACTTGAATACCCACGCCAGCAGAAGAGCAGCCGGAACGCCCGTCAACATGTGCTGACGATATGATTTCGAAACGCGTCCATGACTGCCGGATCCACACCGGTTGGCGCAGGCGGGTTGCCGCGGAATGCCAAGCCAGCCATGTCGGAACTGCCACGAACGCAACCGGCACGGACAGGTTCACGGCGTTCTCCGCTCAAGCCAAATCAGGCGTGCAAGTCAGCCTTTTGAGAAAGCGCGCCTTGATCCGGTTTTCAGCAATCGGGGTGATCCAGGCTGACGCCGCTTCGCAGGTTGTCCCTGAAACCTCTTTGCATCTCGACGAACCACCTCACTTCGATCACCTCAAGCCACTACGGAGATCCGGTCGCGCCCCAACTGCTTGGCCTGGTACATCTGGCGGTCAATCTGTTCGATGAACGAGAGGGCTTCATCTCCGTCTGCAGGGATGATGCTGCCGACGCCAAAGCTCACTGTGAGCATCGGGCCCACCGCTGACCCTGCATGCGGAATCTGCTCGGCGGAGATCAAGGCGCGGCATCGTTCGGCAAGTTGATGGGCCATCGCCCCATCGGTTTCAGGCAGGATCAAGACAAACTCTTCACCGCCAATCCGCGCCAGGGTATCGCGCGCCCTCGTGGTGACCGCCCCCAGCACCCTGGCCACACGTTTGAGGCAGGCGTCGCCTTCCAGGTGGCCGTAGCGGTCGTTGTACTGCTTGAAGTAGTCGATATCGAGCATGATCAACGAAAGCGGCTGGCGATTGCGCCGGGCATTGATCCATTCAATTTCCATCAACGCATCAAAACGACGACGGTTGGCGACGTTGGTCAGCCCGTCCTTGAATGACAGCTCCTCGAATACCCGTTGCAGCATGATCAGCTGCTCCTCGGTCTTCTTGCGTTCACTGATGTCAAACATGAAACCGACCAGCGAATCGACCGTACCGTCGCCGTTGCGAACGACGTGCACCACATCCCGGATCCACACGAACTCGCCGTTCCTGCTGAGTGCGCGGTAGTCCGCTTCATGGTCAATACCCGCTTGCGACTGCGCCACGCAAAACTGCACCACGCGATCACGATCCTCATCATGGATCCGCTCGGCCCAATCCTGCACGGTCAACCAGCTGTCCGGCGCCCAACCCAGCAAGGCCTCGATCTGCGGGCCAATATAGGCGAACTGCATGGTTGCCCAATTGATCTTCCACGGAATCGCTTTGGTCGACTCCAGCAAGGTCTTGTAGACCGAACTGTCGACCTCCTCGACCACGACCGCTTCTGCCATCGCACATGCCCCTGAACGCCCACGAATGGCGCATTAAAACACCGAATGGGTTCCCGCCGCAGCCTCGCGCACCAGGATTCAAAGCACGCGCCAGCCACACAGGTCAGGCTCATGTTCCTGCCTTACCGCGCGATGCAACGTGGCGACTACAAGCGCCTGACCGGCAAGCCAAGGGGCAGCAGCTGCGCATTTGGTGCGGAGCCACCGCAGTGGGCACGCACGAGGGTCCGCCAGGCTCGCCCTGAGCTCCCCGCCAGCCTGTGACGAGTCGTTCAACAACGGAACTCCCGCCGGGCCGGCTCCACACCGAGCAACAGCTTGCAGGGGTGGCGAATGCTCCCAGGTGCAACTCGAAACCCTGACTCAGCATGCAGCCGGCGTCCGTCAACACGGAAGGCCGTCCACATCACCCGAAGTCGTGGCCTGATCCGTTCCCATCGCCACTGCAACTGTCGGGATAATTTACAAAGCCTGCTGATTTGATGGATGCGAACAATGCAAGTAGTTGACTTATAACATTATAAAGTGCGGCACAAATTTTGCTTACCCATTCATGGCTACAAAGGGACAGCGGTCCGTTTGCGGCCATCGAAATGTACGCCCGGAGAGTGATCGCTAAGTCGACTTGAAGGCCAGTGGCCAGCAAGCCGCGACATTCTTCCGTGGAATTTGCAGTCAACAGGGGGACAGCATGAAAAAGAAATTACCAATGTGGATTACAGCGCTCGGCCTGATGGTCGTGTTTTCGAGCGCCTCGGCAACGATGCTCAAAGATACATACCAAGGTGGCGACGGGCATGGGTACGGCGATGTGATCAGCGGCCCCGGGGTGAGCACTTACAATGTCGATGGCATGAGCTCGACCCGATCGGGGAGCGAACTCACCGTCACCATCTATACCAACTTCGCCGGCAACGCGGGCGTCGAGTCGCAATGGACGAGAAATCACACCGGGATAGGTTACGGCGATCTGTTCCTTTCAACCGGCTGGGCGCCGCATGGCTCGGGCACATACGACACCGACAACGCCGCCAATGGCAACCACTGGACATACGCGTTTTCGCTGAACAATCCACTCAGCAACTCGGGTGGCACCGGCACCGTCTACGCGCTTGGGGCCGGCACCGCTGCCAACCACAATCCTGATGTCCGACTCTCCGACTACTACATCAATTGCGGCAGCAGCTGCAGATACCGTAACGGCCAGGCCGTAGCGGTTAACAAGTCACTGGCCACAGCGACGAACACCACCGGAACCTGGACCGTGGGCGACGATTTTCTGAGCTTCAGCTTCGATACGGCAGGCCTCGATCTCGATCCCGACAGCTTCGGCTTTCACTGGACCATGTATTGCGGCAACGACGTCATTGAAGGATTGGACCCGGTGACCGTTCCGGAGCCGGCGCCTGCCGGTGTCTTTCTGTTGGGCATCGGGCTGATCGGGCTGGGTGTCATGCGGCGGCGCAACGCTGGCCGGGCCGTGGGTTCGGAAAACGGACGCAGTTAGTGCATTGACTGGCCGACCTGGCTTCGATGGCGAAGTGGTAAACCATTTCACGGGCTTGACGGCGCGAAATTGATCAAACCGGCACCAAAGCCGGGGGCAGATTCGGTTCGTTCCGAAACACGCTCCCGGCGTGCGGCACTCCGGCATGCAGGTGATCATCACAATGCCGCAGACCTGCATTGCAAGGACTGCGGCCATGCCCCGTTCCAAACCGGCTTGCTCAACGAGGTGGGCAGCCGTTGAGCGCTGCCGTAGTGGGTTGCACGCGGGTGTCGGCAACGACGACCTGCAGCGAATCCGCGCCGACCTTCAACAGGAACGCGCGCTTGGCGATACCAGGTTCCAGATCACGGTTCAAAAAAGGGAACGCCCGGTAACAGTGAGCGGGCGCGGGCGGCTGCCTGCGTCAGCGCGATATGGATCGCATGACGGCTGATGGCATGACCTGATGGCCTCCGTGCCCTTGGCTCCGATCCCGGTTTGTTTCAGACGTACTGCATCTTCACGCCCATGCCCCCGTCCACCGTGAAGCTCTGGCCTGTCACAAAACCCGATGCGTCGGAAAGCAGATAGACCGCCAGGGCACCGATGTCACGCGGAGTGCCGACGCGTCCGGCCGGATGTTGGGCATGATCGCGCCGGCTCAGTCGAGGCGTGCGTCGCGCGGTGGGTTTGCGCCAGTCATCGGTGGCGATCCAACCTGGCAGGATCGCGTTGCTGCGTACCTGCGGACCCTGGCTCACGGCCACCGCATGCGTCAGCGCCAGCAGCCCGCCTTTGCTCGCTGCATAGGCTTCGCTATCGGGCTCTGACTGCAGCGCGCGGCTGGACGCAATATTCACGATGGCGCCCTGCGCTTCCCGCAACCAGGGCAGGGCATGCTTGCAGCACAGGAACGCGCCGGTGAGATTGGTGGCCAGATAGCGGTTCCACGTTGCCAACGTGAGCTGTGACAGATCACCACCATGCGGATCGGCAATCCCGGCGTTGTTGACCAAGCCATCGATGCGCCCGAATCGCGCGATTGCCACCCCTATCCATTGCCGCACGCTGCTCTCCCGGGAAACATCCAGTCGGCGGAATGCTGCCCTGCGCTTGACTCCCCACTCGCCCATGCAGGTGCGCCCGGCATCCGCATCGAGATCGCCGATCATCACGCTGCCACCCGCGCCAAGAACCGCCTGGGCGATGCCTCGCCCGATTCCCTGCGCTCCACCGGTGACCAACACGACACGATGGCGCATGGGCTGACTGTCGTGGTCGATGATGTCCGGGGTCAGGGTCATGGCTTTCTCGAACAGGCGCAAATGCACCACATGCTCCGTGCGGCGGGGACGATGCGCAGAGCGCCGAGCAGCACCCACAGGGGCATCGGCAGCTGACGGCATTCGGAGAAACGAGAGCCAGAGGCGACTTTTGAAAAGCGCACACTGGCCCTTGTTTTAACGCGATGGATCGGGCGATCCGTCAGTGGCCCGCGCCAGCCATGTGTCTTCGACAGCGTGTCAGGAGTCTGTCGGACTGGTTGGCCGGGCTGCAATCCGCGTGTGCGGTCCACTATCTGCCGATACGCCGGTCCATAGAACCACGATGGACCGGCGTATCGGCAGTGGCTGTCCTCGCCCAGCCGAATTCTGGCCTCGACCACCAACGCCCGACAGACTCCTAGAACAGGGCAGCGGCCTTGGCCAGCGCAATATACAACCCGATCAGGAACGGGATGCCCACCGCCAGCCACGCCAGCGTGCCCACGGCGCCAAAGCTGCCGCGTGCCGACGTTTCGGCATTGGCGGCCAGATGATGCTCATGCTGCAGCGCGCGCTCGTTCGCCAGCTCGGTATCGCTCATGTAGTGAGACTCCTTGACCGGCTTTACCAGCGCATTGCAGATCAGGCCGAGCAGCAACAGCACCGCCATGATGTAGAGCGTGCGGTCGTACACCAACGTCTTGGCTACGCCGGAATCGATCTGCGCCTGCCGCA
>JBDTKM010000126.1:0-13147 GCA_039935315.1 Rhodanobacter sp.
GCTGGTAATAGTCGTAATAGCTGACGAAATACTCCACCGCGTTGTGCGGAAAGAATTCCCTGAACTCGCCGTACAGCTGCGCCGCCAGCGTCTTGTTCGGCGCCATCACGATGGTCGGGCGCTGCACTCGCTCAATCACGCTGGCGACGGTGTAGGTCTTGCCCGAGCCGGTGACGCCGAGCAGGGTTTGCGCCGCCAAACCAGCTTCGAAGCCTGCGGCCAGACGTTCGATCGCCTGCGGCTGATCACCGGCGGGCTGGTAGGGGGCAACGAGTTGGAAGCGGTCGGTCATCGACTACAGATGTGGGCGGTGCGTGCGATTTTAAATCAAGCCTGCTGACAGGGCATGTCAGCACATGCTCACAGAGATCCCCGCGCCGGGCCGCTGGGCCGGTCGCGCCAGCGTCCTAGCATGGGCGCTCTGATGCTCGCAGGAGGCGACATGAAGACCGCACCGGGGAAGTCGGCTTCACATCGCGCCCAATGCGGCACCAGCCTGATCGAGCAAATCATGGTGCTGACCATCATCGGTGTGCTGCTTGGCGTCGCGGTGCCGTCACTGCGACACACGCTGAGCCGCAACCGGCTGCAGGTGGCACAGACCGATTTCATCGCGGCATTGCAACACGCACGCAGCACCGCCGTCACCAGCGGCAAGCGCACGCTGTTCTGCCCCAGTGCCGATGGCACCCGGTGCAGCGGTGGCACGCAATGGGAACGCGGCTGGCTGATCGGTCACGACACCACCGGCAATCACCAACCCGATGGCAAGCCTTCGTACACCGGTGCCGCCTATCCCGGCTTGCGCATTGCCAGCAGCAGCGGGCGCCACGACGTGAGGTTCAAACCAGATGGCAGCTCCCCCGGCAGCAACCTGACCCTGCTGTTCTGCGAGGTGGGCGCTAACGGGCGCGCGCTGAGCGTGGTGGTTTCCAACCCGGGTCGCGTGCGTGGTGCGCCCGCCAGCGCGGCACAGACGGCCAGTTGCCTGCAACCCTGACAGATGCGTCATGGTGGCGTGGACATGAGCAAAGAAGTCGCAGGCAATCAAGTCACCCATCGCATGGTTAGGTCGACACTGGGCGCCATCTGATGATGGTCAATCGCTGCGCGGAAGCCACCAGCCCGGACCGGGCCGCGCTGAGCAGAAGCCCATCACGGCTGACAAATGAAGGACCGCACTGCGTTTGTGTCGCTCGCGCATGGATTGGCTGCGTCGTCATTGGCCCTGTCCGTTGGCCGCGGCGGCCATGACTAATGGCGTATGAATTACGCTCCCGGCAGGCACATACTCGGCGGGTTACCGAGCGCGCGCGCGCGGCGATTCACTACCATAGCCTTGCGGAACCCATCCATGAAAGCCAATCGACTCGCCGTTGCGCTTGCCGTCGCCCTGTTGTGCAGCACGTCTGCTTACGCCGCCGCACCCGCCAGTTCCAGCAGCGCGGCGACTGCCGCCAAAGCGGGCAGCGAGCAGCCTGAGACCCTGGTCCAACGATTGATGAAGCCGCTGTCTTCGGTGACCCATGGCACGGTCACGGTCGAGGGCAAGGCGATCAGTTACGAAGCGGTCGCCGGCACCCTGGTGATCGACGGCACCGGCAACAAGGAATCCACGCCGGAAGTGGCGATGGGCTACGTCGCCTACTTCAAGCAAGGCGCCGAAGCGTCCAAGCGCCCGATCACCTTTATTTACAACGGCGGTCCCGGCTCGTCGACGGTGTGGTTGCACATGGGCGCATGGGGCCCGCAGCGGGTGGTCACCAACAACGATACCCACACCCCGGCAGCGCCGTATCAACTGGTCAACAACGATTACAGTCTGCTGGACGCCAGTGACCTGGTCTTCATCGACATGCCCGGCACCGGCTTCGGGCGCCTGCTGGCGCAAGGCAAGGACGACGCCGCGCTGGCCAAGAGCCACAAGGAACTGGCCAAGAAAATCTGGGGCGTGGACGGTGACGGGCAGGCCTTCTCGCGTTTCATCAACCAGTTCATCACCAAGTACAACCGCTGGAACTCGCCCAAGTACCTGTTCGGCGAAAGCTACGGCACCACCCGCTCGGCGGTGCTGGCAGGCATCCTTGAAGAGCAGGACAACATCGATCTGAACGGGGTGATCCTGCTCTCGCAGATCCTCAACTTCTCGCTGAGCATCGACGGTCCGCACGCCAACCCCGGCACCGACATGCCCTATGTGCTGGGCTTGCCAACCTACGCCGCCACCGCATGGTTCCACCACAAGCTGCCGAAGTACGACAACGCCAGTCTGGCGCCGTTGCTGCAGCAGGTAACCCAGTTCACCCGAACCGAGTACGAACCGGCTCTGTCTGCCGGCTCGACCCTGGGCGAGGCACAAAAAAAGGCCATTGCGGAGAAGCTGCACGACTTTACCGGGCTGCCGGTCGATTACCTGCTGAAAGCCAATCTGCGAGTCAGTGGCGGCATGTTCGAGCACGAACTGCTGAGTGACTCGGACACTACGACCGGCCGCCTCGACACCCGCTTCGCCGGGCCGACCATGGACCCGATGGGCAAGGAGTCTGACTACGACCCACAGTCGGCGGCGCTCAGCGCGGCCTATGTGGCGGCGTTCAACAGCTACGTGCGCAACACCCTCAAGTTCGGCCAGGACATGACCTACCGGCCGTCGGCCTATGGCGCGCAGGATTTTGACTGGGACATGAAACATCGGGCGCCTGGCTCCAACCACGCGAGTGATGGTTCGCTCAACGTGATGCCCGACCTCGCCGCGGCGATGAAGTACAACCCTGACCTCAAGGTCATGTTGAACGGCGGCCTGTACGATCTGGCCACCCCGTACTACACCGCGATCTACGATATGCATCACCTGCCGAGCCCGAACTCGCTGCAGCAGAACATCAGCTACGCGTTCTATCCGTCGGGGCACATGGTGTACGCGCACGTGCCCTCGCTGCAGCAGATGCACGACAACGTGGCCAGGTTCATCGAATCGACCGACAACCAGGGCAAACCGAACAGCCAGGGCAAATCGAACAACCACAACCCGTAGTGGGTCGCGCGCACCTGGCCAGCGAGCGGACGAACCCGCTCGCCGCGCTGGCTACGCTGCCTGGATTGCCTCCAGCAAGTGCAGGTTCAGCGCATGCTGCTGCGCCTGCCAGCCTTCCAGTTCGGCCGGATCGATCGCGGGCTGCTGGTCCAGCGCCGACAACCGGCGTTTCCACCAACTGCGGTAGCGGTAGTACGAGACCTCGCCGTTGATGTCGCTGCCAATCAACCCGTGGCTCAGGCTGCCGATCAATGCCAGCGCATGCGGCAGCAGCAGGCGCCCCTGATCCCAGTTGGTATGTGCCACTTCGGGTGCAAAGGCATCCTTGTCGATCGACAGATAACTGGGCGAGGTTTGCGTACGCTGGAACTCGGCGAAGGCATCGACCAGCGCATCGGGCGAATCGAAGCCGTGGAACGCGTGCTCAACGCCGAACCGGCGCGCCCAGCCGGTATCCACACCGATACTCCAATAGCTGAGCTTGCGGCGCCACAGGGGCGCCAGGTAGTTCTCCCACGCATGGCCGCTGCCGATGTCGTGGGAGGTGATGCCGAGTACGTGCACATGGCTGACCTGCGGCAGCAGCGCCACCTTGCGCACCCATGAACCGCAGTGCACGCCGAACGGAAAACGCATGTTGTCCGGATGATTGTCCAGCACCACAACCTGAAAAGGTTTGTGCTGGTCGACCGGCTGCCGCGCGATCAGCGGCCAGCTCAGATGATGGAAGTCGCCGCTGCCCATCAACACGGTGCCGTGGTCGGCCGGCAGCAACTCGTCGAGCACGGCGCCAAACCGTCGCATGGTGGCCAGCGAGCAGCCGAAGCGCAGGGCTTCCTGCCAGTGCTCCAGCGGCAACACCAGCCCACCTTCCAGCACGCCCACGGAACGATCGATATCCAGCACCACCGGACGTTTCAACAAATCACTCATCACCCTGCTCCGCCGCCAGTACCTGTCGATCGCTTTCGAAATGGCCGCCGATCCGACGCAACAACGCGCGCAGCAAAGGGTTTCGTGCATACACGGCGTGGCGGGTGAAAGTCATGTGGGCGCCCAGAAAAGATTTGACCTGTGGGTCGGTCCAGCCAGCCACGTAATGGGTCAGGCCACGTTGGCGCGCGTAGCCGAGATTGTGCATCCAGCTGACGAAGTACAGATTGTGCTCGCGTGCCTGTGGATAGGCGAAACCGACATACTTGTCGATCAGCTTGCCAGCATGCTCATAGCACAGGTTCCAGCCGATCATCTCGCCAGCATGGTGGTAGACGAAGATCACGCCGCCGCTCTGGGCATCCTGCAGCAGCGCCCGAAAGAACGCCGCTCCCAGTCGATCAAAGTGAATTTCACTCTGCTCGTAGACATTGTCGAACAGCGCCTGGAAGGCTGCCAGCGTGGATTCGTCGTCAAAACGCGGATCACCCGTGGCGACCGCCTCGATCTCCAGATCTGCCCGCGAACGCAGCTTGCGCCGGATGTTCTTGCGACGGCCCGACGACAGCCGGGACAGGTATTCATCGTCCGACGCAAAATCGATGGGCACCCAGGCCAGCGCCTGACCTTCGAGCAACACAAAGCCCTGCGCCTCGCAGGCTGCGGCGAACGCCTGTGCGTATTCGTTCGCGGCCGCATCGAGCAAAGGTGAATCCTGTGCGATGTCCTTGACGATCAACAACCGGCACTCGCGTCCGTAGTCCCGTTTCAACCCCTGCGCCAGTTCCATTGGCGCCACCGAGGACGGCAGCGGCGCATATTCGGACACCGTGGTACCGGCAAACCGCGTGCGCCAGCGCAACAGGCGGCTCCACCAGTGGTAGCCAGGCAAGCCCGCGACGCGACGGCGAAGCGCGTCATCCGCCGTGGTCAGCAGGTCGAACGGCGCTGCAAAGCAGGGCATGCCTTGCGCCGTGCGTTCCACCGTGAAGCCCAGCGGCGGGTGCCGCATGAATGCGGCAAGCACGGCATCGGGTTCCAGTTGTGCGATGAAAGGCATAAGTAAGCCAGCTTGCCTAGACTGTGCAGTGGATATCATTGTCGCCCGCCACCAAGGACCTCGCCATGACTGACTCCATCCAGCAACCGATCTTCGAGATGATTGCGAAACAGGCCAAGGTCGACGTCGGCACGATCACGCCGGAGTCCACCCTGAAGGATCTGGGCGTTGCGTCGCTGGACGCGATCGAGCTGATCTTCGACATCGAAGAGCACTTCAACATCAACTTCCCCGACCAGCAGGGCGCCAACTTCGACAGCGATACCGCGCAGAGCCTGGTCGACGCAGTGCACAAGGCGCTGGAGCAAAAAGCCGCCAGTGGCGAAGGAAACGCGTAATGCGCAATGAGTCGCACCGTCGAGTGGTAATCACTGGCCTGGGCGCGATCAGCCCGCTGGGTATCGGTGCCGAGGCCCTGTGGCAAGGCCTGCGCGAGGGTCGCAGCGGGATCGGCCCGTTGCGCCACCCGGACGCCGCACGGCTGAAACTCAAGATCGCCGCGCAGGTGCCGGCGAGCTTCGACCCGGCGGCGAACATCGACGCGCATACCCTGCCCCTGCTTGACCGGACTTCGGCCTTCGCGTTGCAGTCGGCGCGTGAGGCCATCAACCAGTCCGGGATTGATTTCAAGCATGACGATCTCGGCCGGCGCACGGCGGTGGTGGTCGGCACCGGCGTCGGCGGTGAAAACACCCAGGACGAACAGAGCCGGCGAATCTACGCGGAGAATGCCCAGCGCGCGCATCCCTTGACCATCGTGCGCCTGATGACCAACGCCTCGGCCAGCCACATCAGCATCGCCTATGGCTTGCGCGGGCCCTCCTTTGCGGTGGCCAGCGCCTGCGCGTCGGCCAACCACGCGATCATCCAGGCGGCGCAGATGATCCGCTATGGCATGGCCGATGCGGCGATCACCGGCGGCACCGAGGCCTGCCTCACCTACGGCGCGATCCGCGCATGGGAAGCCATGCGCATCCTGGCCGACGACACCTGCCGCCCGTTCAGCGCCAACCGGCGCGGGCTGGTGCTCGGCGAAGGCGCCGCCATCTTCGTGCTGGAATCGCTGGAACACGCACAGGCGCGCGGTGCGGTGATCCTGGCCGAGCTGGCCGGCAGCGGCATGACCGCCGACGCCAGCGACATCGTGATGCCGAGTGCCGACGGCGCCGCCAGTGCGATGAGTCAGGCCTTGGCCGACGCCGGACTGGCGCCGCAGGATATCGACTACATCAACGCCCACGGCACCGGCACGCTGGCCAACGATTCCTCCGAGACCAGGGCGATCCACCTGGCCTTTGGCGCGGATGCCAGTCGTCTCGCGGTGTCCTCGACCAAGTCGATGCACGGTCATGCGCTGGGCGCCTCCGGCGCGCTGGAACTGGTGGCGGTGATTGGGGCGCTGCGCGACAACGTGGTTCCACCGACGGCCAACCTGGACCAGGCCGATCCGGCTTGCGATCTGGACTACGTGCCGAACACCGCGCGCGAAATGCCCGTGCGCGCCGTGCTGAGCAACTCGTTTGCGTTCGGTGGGCTGAATGCGGTGCTGGCGCTCACGCGCGCGCCGTAGCAACGCCGCCGGCTTGCGCCGCCGCGCCCCTTTGGCGACCGCCGGAAGTCCGTTTGCGGGTGGAGGAGGACTGCGGTGCAGGATCGGTGCCCGCGGGCGAACGACATCGGAGCGCGCTTCGATCTGGCTGTAGTGCGAACCTTTCCCCCTCACCCCAACCCTCTCCCCACAAGGGAGAGGGAGGGAAGCCGTACGCAACTCAGACTCAAGCCTTCTTGGCCTTGGTCAGCAATTGATCCAGCAGGCTGATCGCGAGGTCGATCTCCTCATGGGTGATCTCCAGCGACGGCGCGAGGGTAATCACGTTCTTGTACCAGCCACCCACGTCGAGCACCAGGCCGATCTTCTTGCCGTTGTGCTCAAGACCGCCGGCCAGGCCGATGTCGACCATCTTGTCGAGCAGCGCCTTGTTCGGAGTGAAGCCATCGTCGGTGCAGATCTCGGCGCGCAGCGCCAGGCCTAGGCCGTCGACATCGCCGATTTCCTTGTGCCGCTTCTGCAGGTCGCGCAGCCCTTCGAGAAAATGTGCGCCCTTCTTCGGCACGCTGGTTTCGTAGTCCAGCTCGTAACCCATCTTGATCACTTCCAGACCCAGCGCGGTGCCCAGCGGGTTGGAGTTGAACGTGGAATGGGTCGAGCCCGGCGGGAAGACGGTCGGGTTGATCAGCTCCTCGCGCGCCCACAACCCGGACAACGGATTGAGGCCGTTGGTCAGCGCCTTGCCGAACACCACGATGTCCGGGGTGACCCCGAAGTTCTCGATCGACCACAACTTGCCGGTGCGCCAGAAACCCATCTGGATTTCATCGGACACCAGCAGGATGCCGTACTGGTCGAGCACCTTCTTCAAGCCCTTGAAGAAGCCCGCCGGCGGGATCACGTAGCCGCCGGTGCCCTGGATCGGCTCGATGTAGAACGCGGCGTATTCGCACTGGTTCGTCTTCGGGTCCCAGATGCCGTTGTATTCGGTCTCGAACAAGCGCGCGAACTGATGCACGCAGCTGTCCGAATACTCTTCGGGGGTCATGCCCTTGGGGCGGCGGAATGGATACGGGAACGGCAGGAACATCGCGCGCTCGCCAAAGTGGCCGAAGCGGCGGCGGTAGCGATAGCTCGACGTGATCGACGAGGCGCCCAGCGTACGGCCGTGATAGCCACCCTCGAACGCAAACATCAGGCTCTTGCCGTTGCAGGCATTGCGCACGATCTTCAGCGAATCCTCGATCGCCTGCGCGCCACCCACGTTGAAGTGCACGCGGCCATCCAGGCCGAACTTCTTCTTCGCATCCAGCGCCACCACCTTGGCCAGCTCGATGCGGGTCTGGTGCAGGTACTGGCTGGCCACTTGCGGCAGGACGTCGATCTGGCGCTTGAGTACGTCGTTGAGGCGCTTGTTGCCATAGCCGAAGTTGACCGCCGAATACCACATCTGCAGGTCCAGGAACGGCGTACCGGCGGTGTCGAACATGTAGCTGCCTTCACCGTGGCGGAAGATCTTCGGCGGGTCCACATAGTGCACGGTGTCACCGAACGAGCTGTACTTCGCTTCGTCGGCGAGCAACTGCTCGTCGTCGATCACCACGGAAGTATCTTTGTCGAAAGCATTCATCGGAATTCCGCAATCAGGTCAGGGAAATGGGGGGGCGAAGGCGAAGAAACGAGCGGCGCGATACCCGTCAGGCCATCGACGGGACCGCTAGCGCGGGCTCGCTCGAAAGACCTTCGATCAGGCTGCCATCGAGCAGCCGAGGCAGCAGCTCCAGCGCATCCTCGAAGCCGGTGATCGGCACGTAGTCGATGCCGGCGGCGCGACAATGTTCGATCAGGCGATGCTTGGCGAAGACGAAATCGGCGCGGTCGGCCGCGCAGAAATCCGAGGCACCATCGCCGATCAGCAAGGTGCGCTCGCCATGCACGCGAGCCTGCGCCAGGCAGGCGCACTTGCAGGTTCCGCTACGGCAGCCCTCGGCCTGGTACGGCGACGTCAACTGCCACAGCTTCGGTGGCACGCCCGGCGCCAGGTGATTCGCGGCCACCGGCAAGTCGTTCAGTCCGTAACGACCGAGGATCTGGTGGATTGCGTAATCAAGGCCGTCGCTGACCACCCGGATCGGCACGTTCAATGCGCGCGCCTTCGCCACGAAATCCGGGAACGCATGATCAATCCACAACCCGGCCAGATGCTCGTCGAGCTCGGCGGGGCTCGCCTGCAACAGGTCGACCTGGCCAGCCATGCATTCGCGCGAACCAATGCGCCCGGCACGCCATTCCTGTTCCAGCACTTCCCAGCCGGGACGGCCGAAACGATCGAGCAGCGAGTCGATCACGTCCTCGACGGAAATAGTGCCGTCGAAATCACACAGGATGGTCCAACCGGGCACGGCCATGGGGAACTCACGCTTGATAACAATACCGGGCAGGATAGAAACCCCGCCTTTCGGCGCCCTTTCCTGCAGCCGTGGCGCGCCGGACCCACGCAGAAAGTCGAAACGTCTAAGGAAACGCAAAGCTGCCCAGCGTAGCGTCTGAAATCCACAGACCGGCCCGCCCAGGCCGATCGGGAGAAACATATGCGCGCCCGGCGACCTTGGCTATTCAGCTTCATCATGCTGGTGCCGGCAATCGGGTTCGCCTCCGGCGGTCCGCTCGGCATCGATCACCGCATCCACTATGACAACAGCGGCATCTGGAACCGCTCGGATCAGAACATCCTGATGTACGGCACCGTTGCCACGGTCGTCGGGGGTGCGCTGGCCTTCGGCGACCAGGACAAACTTGGCGACACCTTCTGGCGCTCGGTCGATGCTCTCGCGGTAACCAGCATCGGGACAACCGGCTTGAAGCTGGCGTTCCAGCGCGAACGCCCATCACAAACCAGCGACCCGAACCGCTTCTTCGCCGGCACCCACGCACAGAGCTTTCCCAGTGGCGAGGTCGCGGCGATCTCCGCCGCCGTCACTCCGTTCATGGTCAACTATGGACCCGATCATCCGGCGGTCTATGCGCTGGCCTTGTTGCCGGTCTACGACGCCATTGCCCGGGTGAAGACCCGCGGTCACTGGCAAAGCGACGTTCTGGTGGGCGCTGCAATCGGGACGGGAGTGGGTTTGTGGGCAAGCCATCGCCATTCCCCCCTGATCATCGGATGGTTGCCGGGAGGATTCCAGGTGGGGTTTATCCATCATTTCAAGTGATTTCTGCGCCCTGCGCGTTCGCGCGCTGGAGTGCGCGCCAGCGGTGGCGGCCACTATCAGCCACTGAGAGCCGGCAACGGCTTGAACGACATGGCGGACGGGCACAACCTGCAGGTCGGCGACGCGATCGCACCGCGCCGCCAGTCGTTCAGATGACTCAGCAGGCAGGAATCTCGAGAACGACTCGCAAGCCATTGCCCCCCATACGCTGTTCCGCGTGGATTCGTCCATTATGCAAATGAATGATGCTGCGACAAATCGCCAGGCCGAGGCCGCTGCCGCGGTCTTCGGCACCACCTGACGTGAATCGTATGAAGCGTTCAAAGGCCCGCTCGCACTGCTCCGCACTGAGCCCGGGGCCTTCATCCTCAATGCTGACTCGCCACACCTGATCGACAAACTCCGAGTGCAGCGTGATCAGACCGTTCGGCGGCGAAGCTCGCAGCGCGTTGGTGAAGATGTTGAGGACCACTTGGCGCAACCAGCGATCCTCGAACGCCACTTGTCCGGTGCCCTCGTGGATGCAGTGCAGGCGCCGCCCTTCGTATTCCGCCAGAGCGCGCATATCCTGCTCGAAGGTTTGAAGGAACTGGTTCGGGTCCTGTTCGAGCAGATTCATGCGGATGCCCTGTGCCTCGGCGCGCGACAAGAACAGCAGTTCGTCCACCATCTGGTTTACCCGCGCCAACTCTTCCAGCTGCACCAGCACGGCGTCCTCCTGCACATGGCTCAGCTGCCCGTCCTTGAGCAGCTTCTCTGCATGCAGCCGCACCAGCGAGAGCGGCGTCTTGAGCTCGTGCGACACCTCAGCGCTAAACTGGCGCACCTGGTTGAACGAGGATTCGAGGCGATCGAACATCTGGTTCAGCAGTCGCGCCAGATCCGAGATCTCATCGTCCACTCCGGTGACAACGATGCGTTCGGTGAGGTTGTCCGAACTGATCCGATTGGCCGTCTCCCCAATCAGCCGCACCGGGCGCAGCATCAGTCGCGACAGCCCCAGTCCTATCGCGATACTGGCCAGTATCATTCCCAGCAGCAGCGCCAGACAGACTTCGGTGTAGGCCACCATGGTGCGCCGGACCTGACTCACCGGTGTACCTATGCTGACGTCGAACGGCGGCAACAGGAACTCGGCGATGCGCAGCTCGCCGACGCCGGGTAAAACGCCGTTGAAAACACGCTTGCCCTTCACGTCAGGCAACGGATAGCCGGCCAGGTTCTTGGAGTGAAACAGGTTGCCGCGTCCACGCGAGTCGATGCTGATATAGAACAGCACCGAGGCATATTCGGTGGTCTGGCGGATGCGCTCATTGATCACGTCAGAACTCAACGAACCGTAATCCGAACCCAGACGCGCCTTGATCTGATTGAACTCGGTGGCATTAAGCAGATCGAGGTCGCGGATCACATAGTTTTGCAGCAACTGATAACCGGCGACGAAAAGGCAGGCGAGTGTCAGCGTGGCGCTCAGCGCATACCAGAATGTAATGCGCGCGCCGATCGACCTCATACGAGCTGGTAGCCGATGCCTCGCAGCGTCTTGAACAGTGGCTCACTCAATCCGGACTCCAGCTTGGTACGCAAGCGACTCATGTAGACGTCCAGCAGGTTGGTGTCCGCCAGGCCCGGCCAGATCCGCTCGGAAATGTAGGAGCGTGTCAGTGTTCGCCCAGCGTTCTGCATGAATATCTCCAGCAGGGCAAACTCGCGGCTGGTCAGGTCGACCGTCTGTTCATTCAACTTCACCGTGTGCCCGAGCAGATCAAGTCGCACGCAGCGGTGCGTAATCACAGTCTGCTTGACCGTCGACTGGCGTCGCAACAACGAGCGCACGTGGGCAAGCAATTCATCGAAACTGAAGGGTTTGGGCAGGTAATCGTCGGCGCCAAGGTCGAGTCCCTTGATGCGGTCTTCCACGGCATCGCGTGCGCTGAGGATCAACACCGCCTCGTTGAATCCCGCACGGCGCCACTCGGACAACAGGTGCAGACCGTCGCCGTCCGGAAGGCTGAGGTCGAGAATGATGACGTCATAGTTGGTCTCAGCGAGTGCATCACGCGCGGCTTCACAGGAGGCGACCCAACACACTGTGTAAGCGCATTCACTAAGCCCCTGCTGCAGAAACTGACCAAGACGTTGCTGATCTTCGACCACGAGAATCTTCATGGAGCACCTGCCTCTCGACATTGCGCGACGAGTGTAGGCCTGCATTGTGTGGGATTGGAGACGCGCTGCACAAGCAGCGCAAACCTGAAGATTCTTTAAGAATAACTACAGGTTTCGGTCAGGTCTGTGGCTTAGGGTTTGTTGCACGCAAGCACACGATCAGGCCGCTCCGGGGAGGATCGAGAGATTGATTTCCCTGTCTCAATCCCCGGCGCTTCCTCGCGGTGGCACGTGCATTTCGCATCATTCGCTCCCTTTGTCGAGGACAGATTCCATGGTTCGTTACGCGCTGCTTCTGGCAACCGTCTTGCTGGCTCCTCCGCTTCTCGCGCAGGAACCCGCCCAGACCAATGCCCAGCATCTGCTTGACCAGACGCTCGCCACGCATCCAGGCATTGTGATCATGGCGATGCACGTGACGCCGCCGGGGCAGAAGGACAACATCATTTTCGCCTCCAACATTGGCCGTATCGGCAAGAAGGCCGACGCGGACGACTTGAACGTCGTCAACCGTGGCAAGACCAATCTCGAGGTCACCAAGGCCGGCGACCACTTCGCGGTCGAACTGCCCTTGCTCGATGCCAGCCACCAGCGTCTGGGTGCACTGAGCGTCATGTATCCCTACAAGGCCGGCGACGACAAGGCAGCACTGACCAGGCGTGCCGAGAATGTGCGTGACCAGTTGAGCCAGCAGATCCCCAACCTCGCCGATCTGGTCCAGCCCTACCAGGGCAGCACGACCCCACCGGTGGCCGCAGCGGATCCCAACCCACCCGCCGCGCTGATCGGACGCAGCACCAACTGGCATCCCGGCTATACGGGCGACCTTGACCACTTCGGCGTCGACGTCAAGGGCAACCGGCTGTTTCTGGCGGCGGAAGATCACGGTTCGGTAGAGCTGTTCAACCTGAAGACCGGCCAGCATGAGCGCACGCTCGATGGTATCGGTATCCAGATCCCGCATGCCTTCGTCTATCTGCCCAGGCACAACCGCCTGATCATCGTCGACGGCGGCACGAGCGGGCCGAAGATCCTGGATACCACCAACTACAAAGTCGTGGGCCACATCAAGCTGGGGGCACCCGGTGCAGATTCAGTCGAGTACGACGCCTCGACGGATCATCTGTACATCGTCACCGGCGGCCATGACATGAACATGAAGGACTGCTTCCTCAATGACGTGGATC
>JBDTKM010000127.1:0-10283 GCA_039935315.1 Rhodanobacter sp.
CCAGTCGCCACAGCCACCGAATCCGGGCGTATCCCGTCTGCCCCCGACCAGCGCACCGCACGCTGCCGACGAGGGGGTATTCGAGCCTCGGGTGCGCGGCCCCAACGATTCGCCAACGCCATTGGCAGCAGTGGCAAAAGACTCAGCCAAACCGGCCGCCGATGGCGCCGACCTTCGCATGGAGCAGCGTGATGGCGCGCTTGTCTTCTGAACCCGCCCGGCACCAGCCGGGCCACAGCATCCTTTACCGACGGGCACTGCGGTGCGCGTTTCCGTGGCGCCGCCGCCACACAACCGCCTCGGATGGACTCGAGGCATTGCGCTGCAAACGCGACCGCACTTCGCGGTCGGCCCCGGGCGCCCATCAAGCGATGGTCGCTGCGTTTTCCAACTATCCAAAAGGACACATGTGATGGCCACGAACTCACTCGGCAACGACAACATCCTCCATTCGCAGCGCACGCATCTGTTTATGTTCATCTGCGCGGCAGCCTTCACCACCCTGATCCTGCCCGAGCTCGCGCTCGCCCAGGACGCTACCGGCACCATCGACGCCACGTGCAGGTTCGCGACCAACATCAACATGATCCTCAACGCGATCTCGGTCGTCGTCGTGACCATCGCCATGATCTTCTCCGGCTACCAGATCGCATTTGCCCACAAGCGCATCGGTGACGTGGCGCCGGTGTTGATCGGTGCGGTGCTGATCGGGGCAGCTGGACAGATCGCCAAGATGTTCCTGTCCGGCAGCACCAGCGCCGCCGGCGCCACCGAGTGCACGGCGAGGGTGATTACCCACGTGCTCAATCACTATGCTTAAGAACGCGCTGTTCCGCGGTTGCACGCGGCCACCCATGTTCATGGGCGTGCCCTATATCCCGTTCTTCATGGCGGCGGGCGGCTGCTTTCTGCTCGCGGTGTACACGGATTTCTTCTACCTGCTGCTGATGCCGGTGGTGATCTTCGTGATGCGGCAGATGGCGCGCCGCGACGAGATGATCTTCCGGCTGCTCGGGCTGCGTCTGCAGTTCCGTACACGGGTGAGGAATCTCGGCGCCAATGACGGCATGTGGGTGTTCACCGCCAACAACCACCGCGGGCAGAGCAAAGACAAATCGTGACTTGAGGAAGACGCCGAGGCCTCACAACCGCGGCGCCATGCCGGACTGGAACCATGCCCAATCGCAGACCCGTATTCGCGCCAGATGCGCCCATAATGAACCTGGTGCCGTTGTCTACGCATGTCTCGCCCACCGTACTGAAAACCACGGGCGGCGATTTCCTGCTGGTATGGCGGCTGGGCGGCCTGCCGTTCGTGGGCCGCGAGGAATGGGAGATCGAGCACCGCCACAACACGTTCAACCGCATGTTGCAGACGCTGCGCGCGCCGGACTTCGTCAACGTGGCGTTCTGGGTGCACGACGTGCGCCGGCGTCGGCGCGTCGTCGATCACAGCCGCTTCGCCCAACGCTTCAACCAGGACATGTCCGACACGTACCACCAGACCCTGTCGGCGCAGAAGCTGATGCAGAATGAGCTCCACCTCACAATGATGTATCGGCCCATCGTGTCGGGAAAGCGCTTTGTGGAGAAGTCCGCTGACCTTGGACGACTGGAATCCCAACAGGCCGACGCCGTGAACACGATGCTGGAGCTGGCCGGCAACGTCGAGGCTGTGCTCAAGGACTACGCGCCCTGCCGGCTGGGCATGTATGAAGCCGCCAATGGCGTGGTGTTCTCCGAGGCCCTGGAATTCTACGGCTACCTGCTAAACCGCATCGACGAGGCGGTGCCCGTGCTCAGCGCGCCGGTGTATGACTATCTACCAGTGAGCAAGCAGCGCTTTTCGGCCAAGACCGGCGACTACGTCATCACCACGCCCGAAGGCATCAACCACTTCGGCGCCATTCTCAACATCAAGGAATACACCGACAGCACCTACCCCGGCATTCTCAATGGACTCAAATACCTGGATTTCGAGTACGTCATCACCCATTCCTTCAGCCCGATGGGAAGGCAGGACGCGCTCAAGTCGCTGGACCGCACCAAGGGCATGATGGTGTCCTCTGGCGACAAGGCGTTCAGTCAGATCGCCGAACTCGACCAGGCCATGGATCAGCTCGCCTCCGGCAACTTCGTGCTGGGCGAGTACCACTTCTCCATGGCGATTTACGCCGCCAGCCAGGAAATGCTGTCGCAGCAGATTGCCAGTACCCGCGCCGAACTCTCCAATGCGGGCTTCGTCTCGGTCAAGGAGGATCTGGCCGTCACCGCGGCGTTCTACGCCCAATTCCCCGGCAACTGGAAATACCGCACCCGGATCGCCAACGTCAGCTCGTTGAACTTCCTGGGCCTGTCCCCGCTGCACAACTTCGCCACCGGCAAGAAGGAGAACAACCCCTGGGGCGCATGCGTCACCACCTTGCAAACCACCAACGGGCAGCCTTACTACTTCAACTTTCACGCCACCCATCCGACCGAAAACTCGGTGGGCGAAAAGGCCATTGCCAACACCATGGTCATCGGCAAGTCCGGTACCGGCAAGACCGCGCTGATCAACTTCCTGCTCAGCCAGGTGCAGAAACTCGAGCCCGCGCCCACCATCTTCTTCTTCGACAAGGACCGCGGCGCCGAGATCTTCGTGCGCGCCTGCGGCGGCAATTACCTGGCGCTGGAGAACGGCCAGCCCACCGGCTTCAACCCATTCCAGTGCGAACGCACCGAGGCCAACATGCAGTTCCTTGGCGAGCTGGTCAAGGTGCTGGCCGGCAAGAGCGTTTACAGCTCGCGCGAGGAAGAAGACATCTTCCGTGCGGTCGGGAACATCCTCGACACCCCGCCGCATCTGCGCTCCATGGCCAACTTCCAGAAGAGCCTGCCCAACATGGGCGACGACGGCCTGTTCATCCGCATGCGCAAGTGGACCGCCGGCAACGCGCTGGGCTGGGTGTTCGACAACCCGGTCGATACCATCGACCTGGAAAAGGCCAACATCATCGGCTTCGACTACACCGAGCTGATCGACAATCCCGAAGTGCGCGTGCCGGTCATCAACTACCTGCTGCACCGGCTGGAGGCGCTGATCGACGGGCGCCCGCTGATCTACGTGATGGACGAGTTCTGGAAGATTCTTGATGGCAAGGGCGGCCTCAAGGAATTCGCCAAGAACAAGCAGAAAACCATCCGCAAGCAGAATGGACTGGGCATATTCGCCACCCAGAGTCCGGAAGATGCGCTGGCCAGCGACATCGCTGCCGCCCTGATCGAGCAGACCGCCACGATGGTCCTCTTGCCCAATCCGAATGCGAGCAGGGATGACTACGTCGATGGTCTGAAGCTGACAGACGCCGAGTACCAGGTCGTTGTAAGTTTGGACGAACGCTCGCGCTGCTTCCTGGTCAAGCAGGGCCATGCCAGCGCGATATGCCAACTCGACCTGCGCGGCATGGACGACGCGTTGGCCGTCATTTCCGCCTCGACCGACAACATCGAGATCATGCACGAGGTACTGCAGGAGCGCGCCACCGCCGAAGGAGTGAGCATCAACGAACTGTGTCCCGAGCAATGGCTCACCCAGTTCTACGAGAACCGCAAAGGCAGCGGCAAGCAAAAGCCCGTCCAACCGTCCTCGCGCAGCTCGCGCGTGTCAGCACGCTAAATGGAGGATCACCGTATGCGCACGTCGCCTTCGATCAAAGCCAAGCCTCGTTTTGCGCTCAACAAGATCCTGGTCGTCTCGCTTTCGCTTGTCTGCTCGCTGGCTGCCGGTACCGCATGCGCTCAGGTCATCGTTACTGACCCGATCCTCGAAGGCGCGCAAACCACATCAAACGTCACCCAGGGCACCCAGCTCGCCAAGCAGATCCTGCAGTTGGAGCAGCAGACCCAGTCCCACACGACCCAGCTGGAGCAGCTGCGCAGCATCCTGACCAGGATCGAGAGCCTCGGTGACAACATTTCGATCACCCCCAAGTCACTGCAACCGCTGGACAACACGCAATCAGACAAGCTGGTTGCCCAGGCGTGTCCGGGGCCTGGGGTGTCTCTGGGCGGCTTGGTCACCGGTGTCATATCCGGCCTTATTGGCAATGACTCAAACCAACCGCTCACCGAGCGCCAGCAACTCATCTGCAAACAAATCGTGCTGCTGCAGATCGATGAATACAACATCATTGCAGACGCTTTGGGCGAGTTGACGGTGCAACAAAGCACGGTTCGAAGACTCAGTGACATCGTCAATTCGATCAGCACGATGGGCGAGTCCAGCAGCGCCAGCTCGCAGACGCAGCAATTCATCAGTCAATTGCAGGCCGCTTCCGACACCTGGAAGAAGCAAGTCGAGGCCGATGAATCCATGATCGCAACGCTCCAGCAACAACAAGCTGTTCTCTCCAAGGTGGCGCTGAATGGCAGCAACAGCGTTCTCGGCAATATCGCGCAAGCGGGAGCTTTTGCGCTCGCCTTTGAGTGATGCAAGGAGCGGCCTGATCTCAGGCCATGTCGGACAGGCGTTCCGCCACCTCGCAGGGAATCACCAGCACCATGGTTTACTTCGTCCTAATCTACAACTGGCTCAACGACAGGATCTATACCTTCGGAGCCAACCTGATGGGTGCCGTGACGAGCTGGATGACCGCTCTCGCCCTGGTCCTGGTCACCATCTGGATCATGATTCAGGGCTATCGCATGATCACCGGCCAGTCGCGCGACTCGATGATAGGGCTGGTGACCAACATGGTGCGGGTCGTGGTGGTGATCACAGTCGCCACCACCATCGGTGTACTGGGTCCTGGCCTGCACACGCTGGTCACCACCGAGCTCAGCACCGACATGAACCAGCTGTTCACCGGCGATACCTCGACGATGGCGGAGACCATCGACAAGAACCTCACCTACACCCAACTGGCCATGGCAGCCATCGACACCGTGCAAGTCGCGCCGGGCGATGCTGAAACCGCCGCGAGCAAAGTGCGCGCCCAGTCCTTCGCCACGTTCGGCACCGCCAGCGCGCCAATGGCCGCCGCCGCGATGCTGCTGCTGTACAACATCACGCTGGCATTGGAGATCGGCCTGGCTCCCCTGTTCATCATGTGCCTGCTGTTCGACCAGACCAAGGGGCTGTTCCAGAAGTGGTTGCTGTACAGCATCGGTACGCTGTTCTCGATGGGTGTGCTGGCCTTCATCAGCGGTCTGGCACTGCAACTGACACTGCGCGTGGCCGCGGCATTGTGGACATCCGACATCATCAACAGCATTCTCGACACTGGCGCCGAGGGGTTCACCAGCCAATCGATGCAGCAAGGCGGACTGGGATTGCTGATGACCGTGCTGGTCATTTCCGCTCCACCGATCGCGGCGATGTTCTTCCAGGGGACGATGGGTGCGTTCTACTTCAATTCCGCCTTCGGCCACGGCGGCGGCAACCGGCAGGGGCCGAACGGACAGTTGCAGTCTGGTTTGGGGTATGGGGGCGGAGAGTACCGGGGTCGTGGGTATGCGCCGCCGCAAGCAAGCATTGAGCAAGGTAGTGCCGCACAAGGGACTGGTGTTCTCAGCATGGGCACGCGCCGCACCATCGTACCAAGCTCGGCGCCATCTGATGCCGTGAAGTACAAGCCAAGCACATGACAGTAGTTCTACCTTGAGGACTCTTAACGAAGAATTTGCCTATGAAATCTAACTTAACATCGTGGTTTACCCTCGCCTTGTTGTTCGTGTCCACAGGCGTGCTTCACGCACAGGCGGCGTGTCCGCCTGGCACGATTCCCTACGGCGCCGGACAAGGCCAGAACGTTTGTGGGCCCGATGACAATCAACAACGACAACAACAGCGACTACCTCCTCCTCCCCAATGGGCTAGTAAATGGGGCGCAATTGCCACTTCACTACCTCAAGGTGTGGTTGGGGTTTCTACAAATCTCAGTGATCAGTCCGAGGCCACCCAAGCAGCATTATTAAACTGCCGCTCAAAAGGTGGAGCGGATTGCAAGATTAAAATGTCATATCGCAATCAATGTATTGCACTGATCGTGGGAGATATAGGGAACAACTCAACCCCAGGCGCCACTGCCGATATAGCCGTAGCAGCAGGCCTAAAAACCTGCAATGACGCTGGCGAAACAAACTGCCGTGCTATCTACTCCGGATGCAGCATGCCAGTGCGCATTCAATAACTCGACTCTCGCCTACGGTCATTGCCCTCCCTCATCGAGGTCCATAGCCAGCGTGTACAACGGAGATATGCCATGCAACTGCGCTCCTTGTTTGCCACTCTCGCTGTCGCCGCAGGCGTGAGCATCTATCCCGCTCACGCCCAGACCACAACGCCCTGCGAAGTCTATACATGCATGGCCGGCATCTCCGGTGCGGGAGCCACCGGCGGCCCAGCCTGTGCCCCGTCGCTTGTGTACTGGCATACCGCACTGGCCGTCTACAGCCCCTACTTCAACCCGCCGGCCAGCGCTTTGCGTCGCCGGACGTATCTGATGACATGCCCCGGTGCTCAAGTCACCACCAATGCCGTCGTGCTCAGCTCCATCATCGCGACATGGGGCTATGCGCCGTAGTTCGTTTCGTCCTTCGGTATGCCTGCAGCAGCCTGGTTAAGTTGTGCCGCCCCACCACCAGAATGACGCCGACCATGCCAATTCGCCTGCCCTCCACCCTGTTCATCTCCCTGGCTCCTTCTGCAGAGTTTTTCACTCCAAGACGGGTTCAACGGCCATGAAACGATTTCAAAGCCTCTGCATGCTCTTGGTCCTCGCCGCTACGGCGACCTGCCAGTCGCACCCGGTGACGGATCAATCACCCGGAATTCCGGCACAAGATGCCGTGACCAATGCAGACCCCCTGGCCAAAGCCTTTGCCACGAGGTCGACCCAACCGATCACGCAAGCACCGACAACGGCTATCACCCAAATCCCGAAGAGCTTCTCCAAATATGCCTCGGAATCCGTGGGCAACGGCAAGCGCTGCATCGTTGGCGCTGTTACGGACGCCGATGGCATGAACGAAAGGGCGGTTGTGCACCTCGATGATGCGACGGACACGCGGCCGACGTGGGTGCACCGACTCAACCTGCCGCCCCATACCTATCAAAGCCGCGCCACCCACTGCACGTATTCGGGACACTCGCTTTACGTGCTGTTGCAGTCTGACACTCAGCCCGAACAAACCTTGTCACAGACGATCTTGAGCGTAGCCAAGCTTGATCCAGCGACCGGCACCGTGCAGATTCAGCGGAACATCCAGGTGCCCGGCGCCTTCAGTGCGTGGGTGGACTGGGGTCCAGACCATTTTCAAGGGAAAGGCGATGCCCTGATCGTGTCAGGTAACAATCGGCCACAGTCGTCCCCAGATCAGCCAACAACGTTCATCGTGCATGTGAACAGCCATCTCGTATCCGTCAAGGAAGACTAACCATGAGCGACAACGACAAGTTCATCGCCGAACTCTACCCTGCGGCTGTGAAGATCTCCCGGGAAACCGGCATGTCGAAAGAGTTGATCCTGGCCCAGGCGGCACAGGAAACCGGGTGGGGCCAGCATGTGCTCGCCGGTACGAACAACACCTTCAACATCAGGGCGTCTGCGGACGCGAAGAGGCCGACCAAGAGATTCAAGGTATGGGAAATCGAGCAAGGCCAGAATGCCTGGACCGACCAAGAGCCACAGGTGCAAGAATCGCCCGAAGATTTGCTCCGCGACCGTGTCAAGTTCTGCAGGAAGAAATTCGGCATGGCGATGCCGCACAGCTGCCGCGCGTCGACGATGCTTTACGAGCAGCGACACGTACACCTTCGGCGCCAGTCTGCACGCCGCCCTCATTTCCGAAACGCTGTGATGTTTTGTTCAGCACAAAACGTCGCAAAACGGAAGAGCGAAGCCACCTGCCGTTGGCTGCTTCTGTGCAATGAATCCACGGCCTCTGCGTCGTCAATCAGGGTAAGCAGGAGAGGAACATACATGATGCCCATTGCCTTCGGTCCAGCCACAGGCGAGTTGACATGATGATCAAATCACGCGTCCTCATGCTTGCATGGGCCTTGTTGGCGACCTTCTTGTCTGCCTGCGGCGCAAACAGCTCTGCGCCACAGCCATCTTCCGCTGCGCCCCCGACGCCTGCGTCGCTGGGCAATGGAAGAAGTACTTTATCGGCCGAAGCTGCGATGACGCCTCGCAACGCAAACACTTCACAAACTCCGGCGACCGCGTCAATGAGCGGTTTACGCAAAGGCATGGCCTATGCCGACCTTCGCACGGCCGTATTGGCTGACGGATGGCAACCAGCAGTCGACCTGAAGTGCAAGGCCAACATGGCGGGTGCAGCCTACAAGGAGCTATGCGCCAACGGCTCAGATTCATGCAAGGCATGTGACGACCTGCCGGAACTGAGCGCCTGCAGCGGCGACGCGGCATGCGTGATGAATTTCCGGAGCGCCCGCGACAAGCGGCATCTGCAAGTGAGCACGTATGGGGACATCGGCGATCGCACGGTCCATGGTTCGGAGTCACAGCTGGATGTCACCGGCTGGAAGGTTTCGCCATCCCAGTGATCCAGAATCTGCAGGTTTCTTGGGTACAGGCCACGATCGAACGCTGACCATTTGAATGCGCGTGCATGGATTTCCAAAAACGAGGAGGACAGGACGATGAGCAACCCTTTGTTAGACCTGATCACGCAAGGTGAATCGGGCGGCGCCGGCTACAATGCCTACAACCGGGGCACCTACGTCGACGCGAACGGCGGCAAGCATATCCGCGGCCCAAATGGCACGATCGACTTCTCGAGTCTGACGGTCGGCGAGGTGCTGGATCGACAGCATGTCCGTAGCGACGAGCCTGACCACCTGTTCGCAGTAGGGAGATATCAGATCATTCCAGCGACCATGAGCGATGCGATCAGCCAGCTGCAGTTGACGCGCGACGAGCGGTTTACACCGGCACTGCAGGATCGGATTTTTCTCGAGCATTTGATAATTGAAAAGCGTCCCGCCATTCACGATTTCATTACGGGCAAGCCGGGGATCTCGCTGGAAGCGGCGCAGCGCAGCCTGGCACTGGAATGGGCGAGCTTCGGCGATCCAGACAAGGGCGGCGCCAGTCACTACGGCGGAGCCAATCACGCCAGCGTCAGCTTGGCGCAATCGGCAGATGCCTTGAACCGGATGCATGAGTCCTACCAAGCCGATGTCGCATCTGGCTTGACACCGGAGCAAGCCTGGAGCGCCGTCACTTCAAACGACCACGCGCGCACGCATGCGCATGCGCATGCGCAGGGCAGCGTGCAGCGGCCCGCCGCGGCGAACGTCGACGACCCGCTGCAATCTGGTAGCCACGGTGACTCAGTGCGAACATTGCAAACCCGACTCGCCCAGTTGGGCTACAAGGACGTTCACGGCCAGTCGCTCCACGACGACGGCGCCTTTGGGGCCAGTACACGTTACGCGGTCCAGGCCTTCCAGCGCGACCACCAGCTCGCCGTCGACGGCAAAGTTGGACCACACACACGGGGCGCACTCAATCAAGCATTGCAGGCGTACGATCGCCATGAAACCGGCCTGCTCAGCGACCCACATAGCGCTGGCCACTCCCTGTTCAAGCAGGCCCTCGCAAGCGTGTACAAGATCGATGCCGATCTGGGGCGAACGCCGGATCAACGCAGCATCAATCTGGCTGCGGCCCTCACCGTGGCCGCCAAGGCACAGGGCCTGACGGGCATCGATTCCGTGGCGATCAATGCAGATGGCTCGCGCGCCTTGGCTGCGCAGGAGCACACCAGCTACCGGACTTGTGCCGAGGTATTCACCGCTCACGCGATTCACACCTCTGTCGCACAAAGCAGTGCGAGCTGGCACGCTGCAGTGGAGTTGGATCATGCGCGTGCGGGAACCGAGATGAGGCAGGAATTGCTGACTCAACAACCGCGACAACCTGCTATCGACCGCTGATACGGACCGACGGCGGCCTCGGCGATCACACCGAGAACCGTCTCGGTACCTGCAAAAGGCAAATCGGCTGTCCGCCTGCCTGCTTCGCTCTCGCGGTGCGGGCTTAGCTTGTTGTCATCATCCTACGGTGCACTTGTTGGCAATTTGTTCGGATCGCGAGGCACGCTGACACCCTCGGCCATGCGCGTCAGCGAGTCCAGCTCGAGCTCCGAAAACCCAGCCTCGATCCGCGCTGCGTGGTTGAACGGCCCACGCAGGTCCACGCCCATGTACTCACGGATCAGGCCGAAGAACGTGTCGACCGGCTCGACGCCGTCGCGTTTGCAGCAATGGT
>JBDTKM010000128.1:0-32984 GCA_039935315.1 Rhodanobacter sp.
TATTGAAATCGTCCACAAACTCCGGCCGTTCCGGACGCGGGCCGATGATACTCATGTCACCGCGCAATACGTTCCAAAGCTGCGGCAACTCGTCCAGACGGACCTTGCGGATGAAGCGCCCCACACGAGTCACACGGTCGTCATTCTTGCTCGCCCAGCGAGCTACACCGTCGCGCTCGGCATCCGTGCCCATACTGCGGAATTTGATAACTTCAAACGGCTGCTCGTTTTCACCGACACGTACCTGGTGATACAGGATCGGCGCACCGCGGCCTGACTCAAACCGGATCGCGGCAGCGGTAAACAGCATGAACGGCCAGGTCACCATCAAGACCAGCAAGGCAACCGTCACGTCGAACACCCGCTTGATCAAGCGCCGCGTCGGCGACGCGTTGAAACCATCGGAAAATACCAGCCACGATGGGTTGGTGAGATCCATCTTGATCTTGCCGGCTTCCCGCTCGAAAAACTCGGAAAGCTCGGTCACGGCCATACCGCACCGTTTGCATTCCAGCAGACTACCCACCGGCAAGGTGCCGCGGCGGTCGTCCGGACCCACGACGATTTCGTCGACGCCCATGCGCGTCGACCACGCGCACAAGGCACCGTCGGGATGCAGCAGCAAAGGCGCCGGGATGGACACCCGATCTGCACCGATCGGCACGTAGCCCAGGATTTTGAAGCCGCGCTGATCGGTCTTGCGGCGCATCTCGCGCAGCACCTCGGCGGCACGCTTGCCCGCACCGAGTATCAGAACGCGGCGTTTGAACAGGTCGGCGTCCACGAAACTCAGAAACAGCACGTGCCACAGCGCTACCACGAGATAACCCAATACCAGGGCGATGCCCAGCACTCCGCGACCCAGATAGGCCAGCGGTGCCAGGTAATAAAGCAAGGTGAGTGCAGTACCCCCAAGCAGAAAGGCGGCGCACTGCCGGGTGAGGCGTCCCAGCAACCCCGCCCGCAGATGAATTTCGTACAATCCGAGCGCTGCCATGGATAAAATCAGTACCAGCGCCACCAACGGTGCACGCCACTGCAGCATTTGGGTGAACATGGATTGGGTGTCGGCATGACTCCAGTAACGCAATATCACAGCCGCATAAACGCTCATTATCAGCAGAACGAACTCGACCAGCACGAGCATCATCTGCCAGCGTAATGCTCGTTGTCGAAACAGTCGGAACATGTCTGTGTCCTTGCTAAACTGGCGACCGATCGGCGCCCGTCGAATCCATCGTGAGGCGAACCCCTAGTATGTCACATCCGCATCTTCGTCAATCTGTCGCTTGCACCCCGGCTTCCCGCACCAAACAGGCGTGCATTCCGCCTCAGGACGCCTGTTCAGCGCCGCTCTTGTCCGTCAATCCATTGCGTTTTCTCGACCGCCACCTTTAGGTCGGATTCAGCGTCCGCGCGTCGAATCCTCAGCGGTTCGCACCCGGGGTGGCGTGTCAGCATCCGCCCCAATGTGACGCGCTGCGGCATACGCGCGCAAAAATCGCGCAGTGCAGCTGTCGTCCTCGGTCACTCCCGCGGGCGCCGCGCCCGTGCCTGACAGGTGCCCTACTGACTGGCGCAAATTGACAGCGAACAGCTGCGCGGCGGTGGCAGAAACGTCCGCACGGAACGGCACTCTTGCGTCATACGGCCGATCCCGACCCGTCTTCCCGGTTAGCGCGCTGCGGCACTCCGCGTGGCGTAACAGGAAATGGATTGCCAGCTCTTCCTGCGAGCGGCTGGCTTGAATGCGGTCGGTCACTTCTTCCACGGTGGCTTCCCAATGACAAAACTGGAGAGGTTCGTGGGAGTGGAAGCAATATTCAGGCCAAGGTGCGCGTGCTGGCGGTCGATCCGACTCAGGCACAAGGCGGAGTGTGCCCGATCGGTCGGGCTGTCAGGCAAAGCGGTGGCATCAGAAAGGCACCTTGAAGATGAGCCGGGAAGGATTTGTGCCGAGCAAACGTCACGCCTTGACCGTGGCCGGGATGCTCACATTCGTGGGCAAAGGCAAGCCGCGTTCTCATCCGCAAGTGGAGTTGCAAGGTCGCCAAGGGGCGCAAGACCAGGGTGGATGATGTCCGACGCTGGCCGGGTCACGCGTTGCGGCTTGTGATCCCGGGTTGCAGAGATCGTTCTTTCAGCCAATGCAGCAACCGCTGTTGCGCCGGCTGCGGCGCAGCGAGTGCTTCCAGCGCTTGGCGCAACGCGGGCAGATCCGCGACCTCGTCGACATCGGTCAGACATCCGGCGACACCCGCGGCACCATGGGGCGCCAGTTGCTGGCGCAGTTCCGAGGCAGCCTGCGGCTGCGAATAGCGCACGCGCACCCAGACCTCACGCGGAAGCGCCACGCGCCCTCCAAACAACCAGAAGCCACCATCACTGGCATCACCGATCACGAACGGCGTGCACGTATCGTCCAGCACGGCCAGCGCGTGCTGCAGCAATGCGCCAGTCAACTGCGGGGCATCGGCTCCGATCAAAAGCACGCGGCCATGCCGCGCCTGCAGCTCGGCGTACACCGTATGCAAACGCTCGCCGAGATCGCCTTGCCCCTGAGGCAACGGCGCAAAGTCCGGCCATGCACTGATCGCAGCCGGATCGGTTTCGGCGATGGCCCAATACGGCGTCAGCCAGGGCTTGCAAGCGCGAGCGACTTCAGCGGTGGCCGCCGCGGCGAGTTGGTGGAAGTACTGCGCCGCGCTTTCTCCGATGCCGGCAGCGAGTCGGGTCTTGACGGGCGACAATCCCGGCGTCTTGACGAAAATGGCCAGCGCCGCCGTCATGGTGTTCGCTTGCGCATGGTCCGCCACGCTGGCCATGCCTGCACCAGGGTCAGGCGCCAGTGTTGCCATGTAGTGGCCGCCCAGCCGTACTCTGTGTATTTGCGTGCGCTGGTTTCCAGCACGGCGGGGATATGTCGCAACGGCAATCCGGCTTGCCGCGCCGCCCAGACCAGCAGGTGATCCTCGCCATAGGCGGCCTGTTCGTCGAAACCGTGCAAGGCTTCGAACGAAACGCGCGGCAGCAGCAGGCCCTGGTCGCCGAACGGGAGTCCCAGCCAACGCGCGCGCCAGTTGGCACCGGCCGCGTTCAAGGCCGTGCAGCGCGGCCCATCGCGACGAAACGCCAGCGTGAACCAGCCCAGCGCGCGACCATCCAGCGCGATGAAATCCTGCAAGGCACCCAGAGTATTGCCACGCAGCCGCGAGTCGGCATGGACGAACCACAGCCAGTCGCCGCTGGCGATGCGTGCGCCGAGATTCTGCTGGCGCGCGCGACCGGGCTCGCTGCGGCAGGCAACGTAGCGCAGGTGTGCCGGCCACGCCGCGGGCGCCAGACGTTGCACCGCATCGGCACACACGAAGATGACCTCGCTGCGCGGTGGCAATGCGGCGAGCTGCTCCAGCAACGGCCGCCACTCGCCCTCCCCCGGCGCCAGCGGCACGATCACCGAAAGTGACGCTGGCACGGAATTCACGGCGGACACCAACTAGCTCAACAGCAGCTGGGTGCCGCGTTGTCGGTCACTCTGGCGAGTGCGCGACCGAACAATCCGTGATGCCGGTGCTTGTCGCCATCGATGTGAAAATGTGCCGCATAGCGACTGCCCGCGAGCATGTCGGCGGTATTGCCACAGACCAGCGCTGGCCGGCCGCACTCAAACCTGTGCTGCTGGTCCAGCTCGAAGGCGTGCGGGTGGCCGGGCAGACTACCCAGATAGGTGGCGACCTGGCCGTAGTCCTCGCAGCGATCCTCCAGCGGCAGCTTGAATGCACGCCAGGTGATCGACTCGAACTGTGCAAAGCCGATGCGTTGTTCGATCGCCGGGTCGGTGAGTGCAATCGGGCTGCGCGCGCATATGACGGCATCGGCCACGCCCAGTTCGGCGAGCAGGCGCCGGAAATCCTCCACGTACAGCGCGCCGGCCAGGCATTCGCCCAGCAGCACCGGATCGGCCAGCAGTTCGCGCGGCAAGCGCCGGTCGCAGAACACATCGGAGAAATACAGTTCGCCGCCGGGCTTGAGCACGCGGAAGGTTTCCGCAAACGCGCGGTGCTTGTCCGGCACCAGGTTCAGCACGCAATTGGACACCACCACATCGACCGAGTTGTCGGCGATGCCCAGCGCGGCCAGATCGGCCAGGTCGCCCAGATGGAATTCAACATTGGAATGCGCGTGACCGAAGGCCTTGGCATGGAACGCGCGATGGCGCTCGGCCACTTCCAGTTGCTGCGCGGTCATGTCGACGCCGATCACCCGACCATGTTCGCCGACCAGGCTCGAGAGCAGGTACGCATCGCGACCGCTGCCACAGCCAAGATCCAGCACGGTCATGCCGACCAGCGCCGGCGGCAGCGGCGAACCGCAGCCATAGAAGCGCTCCAGCACTTGTGGATGCAGCTGCGCGAGGATCGTGCGCAGTGGCTCGGGCATGGCACCGACGCTGCAGCAAGCAGTGGTGCGCAGGTCGCCGCTCGATTGCAGCGTTTCGCCGTAATAACTGCGCACGGCCGATTGCTGGGCCTGGGCGCTGGTATCGGCGCTGGCATCGGCGCAGGTGTCGCCGCAACTGCCGCAGCAGCTGTCGGATTCGGCTTGAGTGTTCATGTCAATGAGCCTCCACAGGAGCTGCCCGCACCGGCGGTGCAGCCATAGCAATGATCACCAAACGCGATCGGGTCGTGCTCGACGTCGGTGAATGATTTGATGTCCCAGATGCTGCGCTCGTACCCGCCCTGCGGCAGCTCCAGCGCCTGGTTGAAGTCGCAGTCATACAGCTGGCCGAGCCAGTCCACCGACAACAGGTTACGGCACATCACGCCCAGCGCCGCCTGCGGATTGAACGCATCGACCAAGGTATGCATATAGCTGTCGTAACGGCCTTCGCGTTCGAGCAGATGCAGGAAGCGCTTGATCGGCATGTTGGTGATGGTAAACAGTCGATTGAACACAACGCCGAAATGTTCTGCCAGTTCATGCCGATAGGTCACCTCCAGTGACGCCTGCGATGGCGGCAGGTTGGCGCCGATCGGGTTGTAGACCAGATCCAGCTCCAATCCACTGCCCGGCTGGCCATAGCCCAATCCATTGAGCTGATGCAGGGCGCGCAGGCTGGGATCGAACACATGCTGGCCGCGCTGCTTTTCGACGTTGGCCTTGGTGTAGCACGGCAGCGAGGCGACCACCTTGACGCCCTGGTTGGCGAGGAACTCGGCGGTGTTCTCCTGTCCGGGCTGAAACAGCACGGTGAGGTTGCAACGGTCGATCACGGTCTTGCCCAGCGCACGCGACTCACGCACCAGGGTGCGAAAATGGGGATTCAACTCCGGCGCACCACCGGTCAGATCCACGGTGTGGATAGCGGGCGCATCCGCCAGCAATTCGAGCAGGCGCTCGACCGTGGCCGCCTGCATGATCTCGGTGCGCTTGGGTCCAGCCTCGACATGGCAGTGGTGGCAAGCCAGGTCGCACAGCTTGCCCACGTTGATCTGCAGAATTTCCAGCGGCGTGCGCGACAGCTGCAGTCCGTGCTCGCGCAGACTTTGCTCGAAGGGCGGCACGGTGGCGGGGATGGACAAGACGGCGTTCAAGACTTGTGGCTCCTGATCAGGTGAAAGACTACTCGCGACGCAGGCATGATGAACTCAACCACATCGCCAAGTGTGATAACGCGCCAGCCAGCTCAGCACGCGCTCGGGTGCATGCGCCTTCTTCCAATTGCCGGCGGCGTACTTGTTCGCCTCGGCCCAGGTCGGATAGGCGTGGATGGTGCCGAGGATCTTGTTCAGACCCAGCCCGTGGCGCATCGCCAGCACGAATTCCGCCAGCATCTCGCCAGCATGGGCGCCCACGATGGTGGCGCCCAGGATGCGATCCTTGCCTGGCGGGGTCAGCACCTTGATGAAACCTTGCGGGCGGTCCTCGGCGATCGCACGATCAAGCTCGTCCAGCGCGTAGCGAGTGACCTCACAAGCGATACCTTGCTGTTTCGCCTCGCGCTCGTTCAAGCCCACCCGCGCCACTTCCGGATCGACGAAAGTCACCGCCGGAATCACCGAGTAGTCAGCCCGAAAGCGCTTGAACTGGCCAAACAAGGCATTCACTGCGGCATACCACGCCTGGTGCGCGGCGGTATGGGTGAACTGGTAGGGGCCGGCCACATCGCCACAAGCGTAGATGCTGGGATACAGCGTGGCCAGGTACGCGTCGGTTTCCACCGTGCGCTCGGCCGGGATACCGAGCGCCTCAAGACCAAAACCTGTTGTGCGCGGCTTGCGTCCAACGGCCACCAGCAACTGGTCGTAGGGCAACCGCACACGCTCATCGCCGACCGCGCAAACCAGTACGCAGCCATCACCGTCTTGCTCGACGGCCACCGCCTTGTGACCAGTGCGCACGTCCACCCCGTCGCCCGCCAACCGGGCCTGGACAAACGCCGACACCTCGTCGTCCTCGCGCAGCAGCAAGCGGTCCATCGCCTCGACCTGGATCACCTGTGAACCCAGCCGCGCGAACGCCTGCGCCAGTTCGCAACCGATCGGACCGCCGCCCATCACCAGCAAGCGTGGCGGCAACTCGCGCAACTGCCACAAGGTGTCCGAGGTGAGATAGCCGGCATCCTCAATGCCCTTGATCGGGGGCACGAAGGGCTCGGCACCGGAAGCAATCACGATGGCGCGCGTGCTGATCGGCTGACCATCCACCTCCACCACCCACGGCGACACGATGCGCGCCTGACCGCGCCGCACGTCCACGCCCAGCGCGGCATAACGTTCAACCGAATCGTGCGGCGCCACCGTGGCGACCGCCTGCTGCACACGTTCCATCACCGCGCGGAAATCCACCCGCACGTCGCCGGCATCCACGCCGACCGCTTTGGCCCCGCGCGCCTGCGCCGCCAGCTTGGCGGCATGAATCAACGCCTTCGACGGCACGCAGCCGGTGTTGAGGCAATCACCGCCCATCTGGTGCTTTTCAACGAGAGTGACTTTGGCCCGCACCGTGGCCCCGATATAGGCGCTGACCAGCCCCGCCGACCCGGCCCCGATCACCACCAGATTGCGGTCGAACTTCTTCGGCTTCGGCCACTTCGCATACACCCGCCGGGCCTGGAACCGCGTGACGCTCCAGCGCGCCAGCAAGGGGAACACGCCCAGCAATACGAACGATCCGATGATCCGCAGCGACAGGATGCCGGACAGCGAATCGAGGCTGGCCAGCTGGGTACCCGCATTCACGAAAACCACGGTGGCAGCCAGCATGCCCAACTGGCTGACCCAGTAGAACGTGCGCACCGGCAGCGTGGTCAGACCCATCACCAGGTTCACCACGAAGAACGGAAACAACGGCACCAGCCGCAGCGTGAACAGATAAAAGCCACCCTCGCGCTGCACACCGTCGTTGATCGTGGCCAGGCGCTTGCCAAAACGTTTTTGCACCGCATCGCGCAGCACGAAACGGCTGACCAGGAAGGCCAGCGTGGCCCCGATCGCCGAGGCGAACGAGACCACCACGGTGCCTTCGAGCAAGCCGAATACGGCGCCGGCGGCCAGGGTCAGCAAGGTCGCGGCCGGTAACGACAGCGCGGTAACCGCCACGTACACCAGGAAAAATCCAGCGGCGAGCCAGACCGGGTGGGCCTGGCGAAACGCATCCAGATCCTGCTGACGCGTTTTCAGTGCCTCCAGGCTCAACTGGTGCTGCAGACCCAGCGCGAAGAACGCCACCACCGCACCGAGCAGCGCCAGGACGATGAGCCAGCGAACCAGCGTGAGATTGCGTTTCATCAAGTCTTGAAAACCTGGGGTGACGGTGACGCCGAGCATACCGGTGACAGCTATGACGCCGGCGTGACCTGCGAAGAAAGCCGATCCTGCTTATTCGCCCGGGCCTGCGTCCCGGTTACACAGGTGTCTGTCCAGGGTGACGTGGTCGTGCAATCCCGATCCGCCAACCAGCGAGTGACAGACGTGCAATACGCAAGGCCGAAGGCCGGATCACCGTACAGCATGGCGTCCGCCCTTGTTACGATGCCGGTGCGCTCCAGTCCTCCCGCCCCATTGGAATCAGCGACCTTGACTTCGTTTCTGCTCGCCCATGAACCCGCGATTCGGCTGAGCGCCTTTGTCGGCATCTTCAGCGTGATGGCGCTGTGGGAAGTGCTGGCGCCACGACGCCGGCAAACGATCAGCCGCTGGCGGCGCTGGCCGTCCAACCTTGGCATCGTGGTGCTTGACAGCGTGCTGGTGCGACTGCTCTTTCCCACCGCGGCGGTCGGCGTGGCGCTGTTTGCCCAAACCCACGGCTGGGGCTGGTTTCATGTGATGCGCGTGCCGGGCTGGTTAGCCATGGCGGCGTCGATGCTGTTGCTGGACCTGACGATCTACCTGCAGCACGTGATGCTGCACGCGGTGCCGCTGTTGTGGCGGCTGCATCGGATGCACCACACCGATCTCGAAATCGACCTGACCACCGGCGCACGTTTCCATCCGCTGGAAATCGTGCTGTCGTTGGTGATCAAGCTGGGCGTCATCGTGGCGCTGGGCGCGCCGGCACTCGCGGTGCTGCTGTTCGAGGTGGTACTGAATGTCACCTCGATGTTCAACCATGGAAATGTTCGCCTGCCGCAGCGAGTTGACCGTGTACTGCGCTGGCTGACGGTCACACCCGACATGCACCGCGTGCACCACTCCTGGTATCCCGACGAGACCAACTCCAACTTCGGGTTCAACTTGTCGTGCTGGGATCGTGTATTCGGCACCTATTGCGCGCAGCCGCGGGACGGTCATCTCGGCATGACGATCGGCATCAACCAGTTTCGCGAACCACGCGAACTGCGCCTGGACCGGATGCTGTGGCAGCCGCTGCGCGGATCGGTCGATAGCTATCCGATCAACCGGGACCGCGGAAATCCCCACTGATCTGGCAGATGCCAACCGGGCCGCCACGCACCATCCCGCTGTTCGGCAGATGCCCGGAAAGCACTTTATTTCAGGCGAATTGCGTAAAACGCGCAAAACTTCGCTACATTGTGCAGGCCGCGAGGCCTCCGAGCCGCTGAAAGCCGGAGTTTCCCACTATCGAGACGAAATCCATGGCTACCAAAACCACTGCCAAGAAAGCACCTGCCAAGAAGGCCCCTGCCAAGGCTGCCAAACCCGCCGTCACCGTCAAGCCGCTCAATGAGACCTTGTCGAAGTCCGGCCTGATTGCACACATCGCCGCCCAAACCAACGTCGAAGCGAAGACGGTCAAGGCCGTGCTCGCCGGGCTCGAGTCGACCGTGATCGCGTCAGTGCACAAGAAAGGCGTGGGCCAGTTCACCCTGCCCGGTCTGTTCAAGATCAATGCCGTGAAGGTGCCGGCCAAGCCGAAGCGCAAAGGGAAGAACCCGTTCACCGGCCTGGAGCAGGTGTTTGCGGCCAAGCCCGCCACCGTGAAAGTGAAGGTGCGCCCGCTGAAGAAGTTGAAGGACGCCGCGGTCTGATCGATTCGATCTGATTTGATCTGCGCCATCTGGTCCAACCGCAGGCCGCTGCCCGGAGGATTTCTTCCGGGCAGCGGCCTGCTGCATGGTGGGAGCCGCCGAAGCCAAACCTGCGGTGCTCGGCCAGCCACAAGGTCACGCTCCAGATCGATACAGCAGCCGGCGAGCGCTTCGACCCATGTGGAAGCCGACGCGAGCGGCCAAAACGCGTAGACCACTGCCGGGATGTTGACTAGTATCGGAAGCTCCCGTTCCGAACTGGTCATTGCCTGTGAAGCGACTGCTGCTGTCCGCGCTCATCATCTCCGCCTGCGCCAGCGCGCGGGCGACTGACACGCCAACCTTCAGTACCCAGCGGTTGTCCAACGAGGTCAAGACGCTTTCCTCGGATGCGTTCGAGGGCCGTGGCCCGGCGACGCGGGCTGAAACGAAAACCATCGACTACGTGGTGGAGCAGATGAAGGCCGCCGGCCTGCAACCGGGCGGCGACCTGAAGAACGGCAAGCGACTTTGGACCCAGGCGGTGCCGCTGCTGCGCAGCGAGATTATCGGCCTGCCGTCGCTGAGCCTGCAGCTGGGCAACCAGACGGAGGCGCTGACCCAGGGCCAGCAGATTGCCATCCGCGCCCCGATGGATGGTTCCACCGCGGTCGATGTCAGCAACGCGCCGCTGGTCTTTGTCGGTTATGGCGTCACGGCACCGGAACGCCAATGGGACGATTTCAAGGGCGTCGACCTGCACGGCAAGATTGCCGTGGTGCTGATCAACGATCCTGATTTCGAGACCGGCCATGGCGACTTCGGCGGCAAGGCGATGACTTACTACGGCCGCTGGACCTACAAATACGAGGAAGCCGCACGTCGCGGGGCGCTGGGCCTGCTGGTGATCCATGAGACCGCGCCCGCGTCATACGGCTGGGCCACGGTGAAGAACTCCAACACCAACACCATGTTTGACATCGTGCGCGATCATCCTTCCGCCGTGCATCCGCAGTTGGAGGGCTGGATCCAGCGTGATCTCGCGGTACAGATGTTCAAGCACGCGGGACTGGATTTCGACGCGCTGAAGAAGCAGGCGCAGACGCGTGGGTTCAGACCGGTCGCGCTGAAGGGCGAAAGCCTGTCGGCGAACTTCAAGGTCGACAAGAACGTGATCACCTCGCACAACATCGTCGGCCGCGTGATCGGCAGCAAGCAGCCTGAGCAGACCGTGATCTACAGCGCGCACTGGGATCACCTGGGCATCGGCCAGCCGGATGCCAGCGGTGACCGTATCTACAATGGCGCGGTCGACAACGCCACCGGCACCGCTGCCCTGATCGAAATGGGCCGGGCGTTCGCACACGCCCCGCCGCCGCAGCGTTCGGTGGTGTTCCTCAACGTCACCGCCGAGGAGAAGGGCCTGCTCGGTTCTGAGTACTACGCCACCCATCCGCTGTATCCGCTGGCCACTACCGCCGGCGTGATCAACATGGACGCGCTCGACCCGTATGGCCCGACCCGCAACTTCACCATCTCGGGCAACGCCAAGCTCGGCCTGCTGGACGATCTGGTCGCCGCTGCGAAGCAGTTCAACATGGTCTACACGCCAGACCCGAAACCGGAGGCCGGCTACTTCTTCCGCTCCGATCACTTCTCCTTCGCCAAGCGCGGCGTGCCGGCCGTCTCGTTCGGCTCGGGCAACGACCGGGTCAACGGCGGCCTGAAGGCCGGCAAGGCGGCCGAAGAGGAATACACCGCCAGGCATTACCACCAGCCGTCCGACGAATGGAAAGCCAGTTGGCCGTTCACCGGCATGGCGCGCGATCTGCAACTGCTCTACACGGTGGGCAGCCAGCTGGCCGATTCCGATCAATGGCCTGGCTGGAGCAAGGACTCCGAGTTCCGCGCCGCGCGCGAGGCCACGGCGGATCAGCGCAAATAGCGATGCCGGCGCCAACGCAACACCACGACGCCGTGCCGCACGTCCGGCACGGCGTCTTTCATGCAGCTGAGCGTTTCCCTCACTGGCGTCAAACCTCAGCCACAAAAAGCCCCTCCTGTGCCGGCCCGATAGCCAGCCGAACCCTTCGTGGAACCAACTCATGATCCGACCATCCCTCCTGCTCCCCTGCGCACTTGGCGCGGCGCTGTGGCTGGGCGCGTCGCCGCTCGCCGCTGTCGCGGGATCACCCGCGGCGGCGAGCACCAGCGCGGCGACCTCGCCCGGAATCGACATCGTGTCAAGCGCCGGATCGGTGCGGGTGACGCTGACCGCACCGAACATCGTGCATGTTGCGTCGCTGACCAACGGCAAGCTTCCCGCCCTGACCATGGTGCTCGACCCGGCGCTCAAACCCGACCCGTCGAACGTCGATGCGTCGTCGGCAACACTGGCCCTGGACACGCCGCAATTGCACGTGCGTTACGACCGCGACCGCGCCACGTTGAGCATTGCGGGCGCCGACCATCGCGTCCTGCTGCGCACCGACGACCTGGCGGCTCTGGCCACCGGGCGCATCTCGCTCACGCATGAAGCGGGCGATCCGATGTACGGCGTGAGCGGCTACGACGCGTTCCAGAAAGACGTCAGTGCCGGCATGCTGCGTGCAGGCAAGCTCGAGGCCAAGGCTGGCGAGCAGGGCTGGGCCGGCGCACCGCTGGCATGGAGCACCGCCGGTTACGCCGTGCTGGCCAATCTGGACGGCGGCGAATTCACCCTCGCACCCACCAGCATTGGCATCGCCGGACCGACGAAGTCGCCACTGGATCTTTACGTCATCGTGGGCTCACCCAAGGCCATCTTCGGTGCAGTCGCCAAACTCAGCGGCCACACACCCATGTTCCCGAAATGGGCGATGGGCTTCACCAATAGCCAGTGGGGTATCGACCAGCAGCAACTGCTGCAGATCGTCGCCACCTACCGCGCCAAGCACATTCCGATCGACAACTTCACCCTGGACTTCGACTGGAAAGCCTGGGGCGAGGACCACTACGGCGAATTCCGCTGGAACACGGTGAAGTTCCCCGACGGCCCCAGCGGCACGCTGGCGCAGCAACTGCACGTGCAGGGCATCCAGCTGACCGGCATCATGAAACCGCGCATCCATGTCGCTACGGTGGAGGGCCGGTACGCCAGCGCACACCAGTTCTGGGTGCCCGGCGAGAAAGTCAGCGACGACTACTTCTCGCACAAGCCAGTGAAGGACATCGACTTCGACATCCCCGCCGCACGCACCTGGTTCGGTGACCTGGCGATGAAGTACGGCTTCGACCACGGCATCGCGGGCTGGTGGAACGACGAGGCCGACACCACCGGCAGCGACACCGAGTTCATGAACATGCAGCGTGGGTTGTACGACGCGCAGCGACGCATTTCCGACCGCCGCGTGTGGTCGATCAACCGCAACTTCTACCTCGGCTCGCAGCGCTACGCCTACGGCCTGTGGTCGGGTGATGTCGCCACCGGCTTCCCCAGCATGGCCCGCCAGCGCGCCCGCATGCTCAGCGCCGTCAACGTCGGCGCGATGCAGTGGGGCATGGACGGCGGTGGATTCCAGGGCCATCCGTCGGCTGAGAACTACGCGCGCTGGATCGAGTTCGGTGCGTTCACACCGATCTTCCGCGTGCACGGCACGTTCGACGAAAAGCGCCAGCCCTGGGTCTACGGCCCGGTAGCCGAGAAGGCCGCCACGGCGGCGATCCGCCTGCGTTACAGCCTGATTCCGTACATCTACAGCTACGAATATCAGCGCCACGTCAATGGAGTCGGCCTGGTCCGTCCGTTGATCTTCGGCTGGCCAGACGACCCCGAGGTGCGCAACGACATCGACAGCTGGATGTTCGGCGACTACCTGTTGGTGTCGCCGGTGGTGCAACAACGCCAGATCGAAAAGAGCATCTACCTGCCCGCTGGCGAATGGACCAACTGGTTTAGCGGCAAGGCCTACCAGGGCGGCCAGACCATCCGGCTGGCGATCGACAACCACAGCTGGGGCGACATCCCGTTATTCATCCGCGCCGGCGCCATCATCCCGACCCAGCCGGCCATGGATTACGTTGGCGAGAAGCCGCTGACCGAAGTCAGCGTGGACGTATTCCCGGCCAGCCAGCGCAGCCATTTCGACTATTACGACGACAACGGCACTACCTACGCGTACGAACACGGCGCCTGGTTCAGCCAGACCATGACGGTGCAGCGTCAGCACAACACGGTGGCCTTCGAGACCGGCGCCGCCAGGGGCACGTTCAAATCGCCGTTGCGTTTCTACCTGCTGAAAATCCACGGCGGCGCCATCAGCAAGGTCAGCATCAACGGCAAGTCGCTGCCTGCGCGCCGCAGTGTCGATCGGCTGCAACAGACCGATAGCGAAGGTTGGAGCAACGGTCACGACCGCTTCGGTGCCGTGACCTGGGTGCGCATCGCCGCAGGACAAGTGCAGACGATCCGCTTGAGCTCGGAGCAATAACCCCGGCCAGCGAGAGACAGGTGACCATCCGCCAGACGCGTTGCGATCCTGTCCTGGAGAACGCCATGGTTGCCGGCCCGGCTGGTCCCGTCACGGGACGCGGCCGCAGCGAAGCAGCTCTCGTCACCGGATCATTCCACGACTGATTTGCCCGCAACGTCAGCGGCTGGGGCTGGACACCCGCCAGTGGGCAACGCGGGCGGGTCACAGCCGTCTATGCGGCTATCGTGTTTCCGGTGGCGTGCGAATTTCCGCGTGCCACCCGCCGGGGCGGTTTCTTGGGTGGCGTCATCGTGGCCACCGTGCTGTTGATGGCCGTCCTCGCGCTCAAGCACGAGCCCCGGCAAGACGGCTGAAAAGCCGACATCGATTGCGCCAACAGCGGATCATCAGCGGCAGATCATCGCGATTGCTGGACGCCAGTGGCGGACTGTAAGACACTCCCCGGCACGGGATGTAAACGTTTACATGAATCAGCCGCGCCGCTCGCCTCGTGCGTCGTGCCGCCGAGTCGACAAGGAAACTCCGATGACCCACCGCTCTGTCCTTCGCCGTCTGCTCATCACCGTCGGCGCCGCGTTGCTGCTGGTCGCCACCGGCAGCGCAGGCGCCGCCACTGCGCCGGAAACCGTGCAGATAAAGATCGACGCACGCGCCAGCGGAACGCCATTTCCGCACTTCTGGGAAACGATGTTCGGCTCCGGCCGTGCCGCGCTGGCGCTGCGTGATGACTACCGCCAGGACCTCGACACGGTGCGCAAGGCTACCGGATTCGGTTACGTGCGCTTCCATGGCATTTTCGACCACGATGTGGGTCTGGTGACCCGCGAGCCGGACGGTTCGATCCGCTACAACTTTTCCTACATCGACCAGATCTACGACGGCCTGCTCGAGCATCACGTGAGGCCCTTCGTCGAGCTGAGCTTCATGCCGCCGGCGCTGAGCTCCGATCCGAAGGCGCTGCAGGAATTCTGGTACCACCCCAACATCGCGCCGCCGAAGGACTACGCCGCGTGGGACGCGATGATCACGGCCTTCGCGAAACACCTGATCGCGCGCTACGGCATGGACGAGGTGGCCAGCTGGTATTTCGAAGTGTGGAACGAGCCGAACATCGGCTTCTGGGCCGGCAAGCCCGCGCAACCGACCTATTTCACCCTATATGACCATACCGTGCGTGCCTTGAAAGCGGTCAACCCGCGCCTGCGCGTCGGCGGCCCAAGCACGGCGCAGGGTGCATGGGTGCCAGCGTTCCTGGCTCACGCCAAGAAAAACCATCTGCCGGTGGATTTCGTCAGCACCCATGTCTACGGCGACGACACGGCGAAGAACGTTTTCCACACTGACGAGAACATCGCGCGCCGCGACATGGTGTGCCGCACGGTGGACATGGTGCACCAGCAAATCCTCGCCTCGCCGTATCCGCATCTGCCGCTGATCTTCAGCGAATACAACGCCAGCTACGCCAACCTTCCCAACGTTACCGACAGCATCTTCATGGGCCCGTGGATGGCCAACACCATCCGCGAGTGCGCAGGCAAGATCCAGATCATGAGCTACTGGGCGTTCTCGGACGTATTCGAGGAACAGGGCATCGTGCGCAACCCGTTCTACGGCGGCTTCGGCCTGATGGCGGCAGGCCGCATTCCGAAGCCCTCGTTCAACGCGTTCGCGATGTTGCACAAGCTCGGCGGTTGGCAACTGAAGTCAACGTCGAATTCGGCACTCGTCACGCGACGCGATGACGGCACGCTGGTGCTGGCGTTGTGGAACTACGCATCCCCCGTCGGCAACTCGGCCAGCTATACGCCGGGTGAGCCCAAGGGCGCGCCGAAGCGGTTCAGCATCGACGTCAGGCGCCTCGCGGCCGATGCCCATGCGACGGTCTGGCGGCTTGATGAAACCCACGGCAATGCGGTCGCGCTGTTCAACCAGATGGGTCGGCCTGATTCTCCGAGCCGCGAGCAGATCGTCCAGCTGCGCGCAGCAGGCCAACTTGCGGCTCCGGAATCGATGGCTCTGCACAACGGCAAGCTCGAGCTCACGATACCGCCGCAAGGACTGGTGCTGGTCGAGTTGCGCTGAGCGCGATCACGCGTCAGCTGCCCACAAGGTCTGTGCCGATCGCGGCCTTTGTTGTCACTGAACCCGACATTCGCGCATCAGCGAAGGCGGGTGATCGACGTGTCAGCGGCTCGAACGCGCCAGCTGCGCGCCCCCCGCTGGTGCATCCCGCGCGCACCATTGCTCGACCAGGGCGCGATGATCGGGCAGGTCGCGTAGCGCCTGCCCGGCGACCTGCTGGATCGTCGCGAACTCGCGCCGCGCCGCTTCCATCTGCGGATAGGCGCTGCGCATCGGCTCCAGATCGGTCTTGAACTCCATGCCATACAGGATGTACTGCCAGCTGGCAGGCAGGAACATCTCCAGGTCGGTGACGAAGTCGAGCCGATGCGGCGCACGATGTCGCCACAGGGAAAGGCGGTCGCGCAGCGTGTCGGGAATGCCGGCTGGATCAACATTGTCGATCCAGAACTGCGAGTCGCGGCGTTGGGTGATGCAGTAGTGCAGCTTGATGAAATCCAGAATGCGCTCGTAGCGCGCGGACATCATCTGGTTGTACAGCTTCGCCGTGCGCGCCATGTCGCTGCTGTCACCGGGCAACAGATGGCTGATCAGGTAGGCGCTCAGCTCGACCAGCGCGATGCCGGTCGACTCCAGTGGCTCGACGACGCCGCCCGAAAGACCCACGGCCACGCAGTTGTGTCGCCAGGGTTCCGGGCGATAGCCCGGATCGAACTTGATGTGTCGCGCGTCGAGCTGGTCTGCCGCCGGACCCAGGTAGGCCCGGATCACCTCTTCGGCACGACTTGCGTCGGTATGCTGCGATGAATACACGTAGCCCGTACCGCGCCGCCGTTGCAGGCCGATATCCCAGATCCAGCCCGATTCCTGCGCGCTGGCCATGGTGTACGGCCGGATCGGCGCATCCGGCGTTTCATCCGGGACCTGCACCGCCACCGCGCGATCACAGAACAACACGTCACGCAGGCTGCGCAGGGGTGATTGCATCGCACCGCCGATGAGCGCGCCGCGCAAACCGGTGCAGTCGATGTAGAGATCCGCGCTGAGGGCGCCAAGCTCGGGAGTCACCAGTCGTGCAATACCGCCCTGCTCATCAAGCTCCGTGTGTTCCACCGTGGCCAGATGCCGCTTCACGCCCAGGCTCTGCCCATGTTCGGCCAGTACGCTGGCGAAGCGCGCCGCATCGAAGTGGTAGGCGTAATTCATCGGGCCCGCGTAATTACCGTCAGTCGTGCGCTTTGGACCGCGCCCCGCTTCGACGACCCGTTGCTGCATCGTGACCGCCTGCGCGAACGGCATACCCGCAGGCGCCGCTCCAAGCAGCCAGTACGGCAACAGTTCCGGGCTGCCGGCGCGCTGGCTCGGATGATTGAACGGGTGGAAGTAGTGATGATGTCCGGCCTCGCCCGCCGGTCGTACCCAGTCCACGAAGTGCACGCCCTGCTTGAACGTTGCCGCCGCACCGACGAAGAACCGACGCTCGTCCAGTCCGATGGCGGCAAGCGTGCTGCGGATGGAGGGAAAGGTTCCTTCCCCGACACCCAGCGCACCGATGTTCGGCGATTCGACCAATTCGACCTGCACACTCTTCGAATCTCTTGCGTTGAGCGTCTTGGCCAGATAGCAAGCCGTGAGCCAGCCGGCCGTTCCGCCTCCCACCACCAGAATCTTCTGCAACCTGGGCATGTCTGCCCTCCTCGTTGATTGGGGTACCCGCGCACGCCTGCTGCGACGCAGCAAGCATCTTGCCGAAAACCAGCCTATGATCGCCCTCGATGACAGCGCTGTCATCACTGGAAATGACAGCGCAGTCATATCACGTAACGAACACAACCGCGATCACCGTCGTGGATCACCCGTCAGGCAAGCCGGAAATCTTTGGAGGGGAACCGAAATGAAACTACGCTATTCAGCGTTGTACATCGCCATGACCGCCGTGCTCTTTTCAAGTGGCGCTTATGCAGCGGACACCAGCACCACACCGTCCACCCAGGCAGGATCGCAAAAGGTCAAGAACCTGGCGACGGTGGAAGTCACTGCGACCAAACGCAAGACCCCATTGCAGAAAACCCCGGTGGCCATCACGGCGATCAGCGGCGACACGCTCGACAAGGAGCGCGTCATGACGGTACAGGACATCACCAAACTGGTGCCGGGCCTGCAGGGCACCTCCGAAGGTGACCACGGCGTGGTCACCCTGACCCTGCGCGGCATCGGCAACGACAGCGCCAAGACCGAATACGCCGACCCCGAGGTCGCCGTGTTCGTGGACGGCGTGTACGCCCCGCGTGCTGAAGCTGCATCAAGCATGCTGCTGGACATGGACAACGTGGAAGTACTGCGCGGACCACAGGGTACGCTGTGGGGCCGCAACTCCACCGCTGGTGCGATCAACTTCCAGACCATGAAGCCGGACATCAACGGCGGCTTCAACGGCAACGGCACGATCGAGCTTGGAAGCTACAGCCAGAGTGGCGTGCGTGCGGCGGTGAACCTGCCGATCAGCAGCACCTTCGCGGTGCGTGTGGCCGCAGCCCATGAGCAACACGACGGCTATGTCAACTACCAGAACCCGGTAGGCCAGATCCCGTCGCTGGCGCAGCAGCAGACGAACTACCTCGCTGCGGGTGGCAGTCTGGCAACATTCCAGCCGATCAACACCAACCTGTTCGTGCAGACCGGACAGAAATACTCCGCCCAGGACCAGTCAGCCACCCGCATCAGCACGCGCTGGAAGCCCAACGACAATTTCCGATGGGATCTGTCGTACGAGTATTTCAAGGATACCGGCACGCCTGACATGAACCTGATGCAGCAGCCGCGCGCTGGTCAGGACTTCTGGTCGGCGCTGGTCGATACGGCGCCATACCTGAATCGCACCTCCAAGTCAGTGCACAGCCGCATGGACTGGACCATAAACGATGGCATGGAGTTGAGCTACATCGCCGGCTTCAGTCACTACTCGGGCCAGAGCAACTTCGACCAGGATGGCGGCGTCAACGTGCCCACCAGCTTCACCACCGGCGGCGTGTCCCAGTCAGATCGCACGAATTCGTCCAAATACGCCAGCTCCAGTCATGAACTCGACCTCAAATCCACCGGTGACAATACGGTGGACTGGATTCTCGGCGCTTACTACGAGCACGAAAACAACAGCATTCGCTTCGATATCCCGATCCTCAACGGCACCACGCAGGGCACCGTCAACTGGCAGGGTTCGTTTGTTCAGCCGAAGGAACTGGTTACCTCAACTGCCGCTTTCGGCCAGGCCACCTGGCACATGGGCGACAGCTGGAACCTGACCGCCGGCGCACGCTGGTCGCATGACAAACGGCAAAATATCGACGGCATCAACTGGGGCTGGGCCAATGACCCCGCCTATCCAGCCGAGGCCATCTCGCCAGGCGAGCTGCCGGGCAATGCCGGTTTCAGCGTAAGCCAGCACAACGATGCGAAATACACCAAGAGTGAGCCGACCTGGCTGGTGCGCATCGACCACAACCTCAGCGCCAACAGCATGGTCTATGCAAGCGTGTCCACCGGTTTCAAGTCCGGCGGCACCCAGGATGGCGGAGCGCTCTACAAGCCGGAGACGCTGACCAACTACGAAATCGGCGCCAAGTTCTCCTTCCTCGACGGTCACCTGACCTGGAACAGCGCGGCCTATCACGAAGCCTTCAAAAACTACCAACTGTCGGCGCCGATCACCTATACGAACGGCGCCCATGGTCTGGGCTTCGTGAATGTGGGCGGGACAACCCAGGTCACCGGGTTTGAATCGGAGTTTGCGTACGCGCAAGGCAACGATCGCGCCAACCTGGTCCTGTCGATCATTCCCAAGAAGAAGCTCGGCACGGAAAAGTATGCCGGCAGCAACGATTACCACATCGCCGCGGTGTGTCCGGCAGGCGCCCCTCTGGGCGTCAGCAACTGCCTGGATATCACGGGCAACACGTTGCCACATGCGCCCAACTTCTCGCTCACCGCCATCTACGAGCATGACTTCGTGCTTGCCAACGGTGGCCGTCTTACGCCGCGCGTAAGCGCCCAGTATCAAAGCGCGCAGTGGCTGAGCTGGTTCAACTTTGGTGCAGGCGACACGCAGAAGGCCTACGCCCGCGGCGATGTCTCCCTGCGCTACACCGAGCCCAACGACAAGTGGTACGTCAACGCCTACGTGCAAAACGTAGCGGATGACAGGATCAAGAGCAGCGCCGCTGGCAGCACCCTGCTCGCCAACAACACACTGGTATTCACCTCGCAGTACCTGCCGCCGCGCACCTACGGCGTGCAGTTCGGATTCTGGTTCTGAGTTTGAACTTGTTTCCCTCCTGACGACGGGGCCTCCCCTCCCGTCGTCGGTGGATGCCCCCGCAATGGGGCATCCTTTTTTTTTGCCGCGAGGGCGTGCTCGACAGCCCGGAGCGACGCCGTGGGCGTAGCCTCCAACGAACTTGCACGCGCCACGTGAGCTCAGATGTACGCCTGCGGCTGCGTCCGCCATTCCGGCCACAACACGCTGCCCATATTTCCGGCACAGTCATTGATCAGCATCGCGTGTGGATCTGACCCCGGCGGCCGGCCACTCGGGTCGGCGCCGCCACCGCGTTGCCGGTACCCGGCACCGGGTCCGGCCACAGTCACCATGGGAATTGCTGAATCTCGACAGCGGGGTCAGGCCAGCGGAGACCATTCGCGGCGTCCGGCGAGGTACAGCCAGTCCGTCCTGATTCCAATGACGGTGTCACGGCGGCCAGATATCGGGTGGCGAGGTCGGGACTTGCAACAGCGGCCTGTGCATCATCCCACCCGCACACTCGCCGTTTTTCGGTTCTGCTTCGTGGTCGCCGTTGCGCTTGATTTCCCGTTTCAAGCAGACCCGTACCAGCCGGTGTGGGGTCGACCGGCGACCTTCAGTCAGATGGCCAGTTGGGACACTACGCCGCTCGAGTCATGTGCCAGCTTGGGCAAGTTGGTTGGCCATCGTCGGCCAGCCGGCTGACAACTCTGCGCCGGGAATCTGCGTCTGCCGCAGCAAGCGCAACCCAAGGTCTTGAGCACGGTGCCCCCACGAGCGTCGCCGGTCGCGCAAGCCGATTCGATCTGGATCACCCGTCGGACTACGGTTCCCAAGCAAGGATCGAACACGCCTTGCCCGCCGGACGCCGAAGCCTGATTGCAGGCCGGCGTGGCATCAAGCAACAGCCATCGAGCAGCAGTGTCGGCGGCAGAAACCTGATGAGGGACGCAACGCGGATTTGAGTCAGATGGCTCGATCATTCGCGGCGAATAGCCGTAGCTATTCAACGAAAAGGAGCGGAAAAGCTGGCCAAAACCGGCAAGCCGCATCCGCTTGTGTTTCTACTGCCCACGCTCCTGGGGAACCGAGTTGCAGCTCAGAGTCTTGTCCGCCACCGTGCTCAGCGACACCTCGGTCACGGCAATATCTTCACCGGCACTGCTGCTCCACTCGAACGGGCGATCCAGCTTGCTCATCATGGCGCCGGCCTTGCGGAAGCATTTCAACGGGATGCCAACACGCAGCCATTGTCCGCGCGGCAGCGCGGCCAGCTGCGCACCGATCGGAATCCGTGCCTCGCAACCGCTGCCGCAACCCACGCCAATCTCGGTGCCCTTCGACGACAAGGCATCGACGCGCAGCGTCGTCACCAGCATCACATCCCCATTGGTCTGACGGTCCACATCCAGCGGTGCTTTGGCAACCAGTTCAACCTGGGCCGGGCCAGCGCCGGACCAGCGCAGCCGACGGGCATCTTCCTGTGCCTTGTAGTCGAGCGCATCCACGCTCAGGCTGCCGTCGGCACTTGCGGCCGGCGCGGCGACCACGTTGGCGCTCGCACCATTGGTTCCCGTCAATCGAAGCTCCATGCCCGAGGCCGGCTTGCCGCGGATCAGGTAGACGCCGACGCGTGCGCTGCTGAGCTTGATCCCCGGGTCCTCGGGCAATTGTCCCAGCTCAACGTGATCGGCATAGCGCAGGCCATATCCATAGGCAAACTGCGGATCGTAATTCGGCTGGCCTACGTTGAGCGGAGTCTGGATTGCCGTGCGCGGCCACGAATAGGACAACTTGCCATGGAAATCGTGGTCGACGCTTCCATCGCGTTTGCGCAACAGCACGTCGGCGATGCCCTCCCCCTCGCTGCCAGGCAGCCATGCCACCACGAAAGCGTCGGAGGCATTGATCTCGCGATTCATCCACAGCGGGCGGCCGGTGATGAACAGCGCCACCACGGGTACGCCCTGGGCATGCAGGCGGCGCAGCAGATCGAGATCATGATCGTTGCCCGGCTTGTAGGCGAGATTCGGCAGATCGCCCTGGAACTCGGCGTAGGGATCTTCGCCAAACACCACGATGGCGGCAGCGGGCTTCTGCTTGTAACTGCCATCGACCGACAGCACCGCGGTACCGCCGGCGGCACCTACCTGTCGATTGATGCCAGCCCAGATCGAAGTGGCGCCCGGAAAATTCGCATTGGTGAGGCCGGTGCCCTGCCAGGTCAGCGTCCAGCCGCCGTTCTGCTTGGAGATGTTGTCCGCACCATCACCCGCCACCAGGATGCGTTTGCGCGGATCGAGCGGCAGCAAGCCGTGGTTGTTTTTCAGCAGCACCAGCGACTCGCGCACCGCGCGGCGCGCCACCGCGCGATGCGCGGCGCTACCGATCACCTGCGCCGCGGAACGGGCCAGCGGATTATTGCCAGGCAAGCCTTCCTTGAACATGCCCAGGCGCATCTTGACCCGCAGGATCCGGGTCACCGCGTCATTCACGCGACTCATCGGGATCACCCCGGACTTCACCTCGGCCAGCGTGTTCTTGTACAGCCCCTTCCAGGAATCCGGGGCTTCGAGCATGTCCAGACCGGCGTTGTAAGCCGCGGCGCAGTCCTCGTTGGTGCAGCCCGGAACTTGACCATGGGCGTTCCAGTCGCCCAGCACGATCCCGTCAAAGCCCATGCGGTCCTTCAGCACGTCGGTGATCAGCGCCTTGTTGCCGGCCATCTTCACGCCGTTCCAGCTCGAGAACGACACCATCACCACCTGCACACCCGCCCGGATCGCCGGCGGGTATCCGGCAGCATGCACATCTCGCAACACCGCCTCGCTTACCTCGGCGTCACCCTGGTCCTTGCCGTCCTTGGTGCCACCATCGCCGAGGAAATGCTTGGCGGTGGCGATCACGTGATCGGCGTCGAGGAACTGCGGAGTGCCGACCGTGCCCTCCAGTCCGGCGACAATCTGCGAGGCATATTGCGCAACGAGTTTCGGGTTTTCCGAATAGCCCTCGTATGACCGGCCCCAACGGTTGTCACGCGGCACCGTCAGGGTGGGTGCAAACGTCCAGTTGATCCCGGTGGCGCGCAACTCCTGCGCGGTCACCTCGCCAATCTCGTGCACCAGCTCGGGGTCGCGCGTGGCGCCAAGGCCGACGTTTTGTGGAAACAGGGTGCTGCCGACCAGATTGTTGTGGCCGTGCACGGCATCGATGCCAAACAACACCGGAATCGCAGGGCGTCCGTCGGTGCGCTGCAGCGAGGCGCGATAGAAAGCATCGGACAGCTTCTTCCACTGCGCGGCGGTGCCGTACTCACCGCCGTCGGGGCCGGAATTGCCGCCGGCCAGGATCGAACCGAGATGGTATTGGCGCACCTCGTCCGGGGCCACGTACTTGATGTCGGCCTGGATCATCTGGCCGACCTTGTCCTCGACCGACATCCGGCTCAGCAGCGCCTTCACCCGGGCATTGAGCGCCGGATCGGGCGGCAACGGCGAGTGGACGCTGGGCCACAACAGCGGGTGCACCGTAGTCGGGCCATCGGCTGCGTATACCGGAAGCAGTGGCACGACCACCAGCACGCCAGCGATCAAGACGGCCAGGCGCAGGCGTTGCAGGAGCGAATTCTGGCAAGAGGACTGTGGCACGCGATCACTCCAGGCTTTGCTGCGCACGCACTACGTGCATGACCCAGAATGACACAATTGACAGCGCTGTCAATTTGCATGGCAACATGGTCCGCTGAAGGTGCGGCCTGCGCTGTCAGGAAAGCCGGGAGGTCGAGTTGCGTAGCTCCAGCGAGAACGGCATTTGCATCATTTGCCCGTTGCCCCGGCCACGCAAAACTTCCAGTAATTGCAGGGCGGCCACCTTGCCCATCTCGCGACTGGGCTGGCGCACGGTGGTCAGCGCGGGCCACAACTGGCTGGCCAGCGGAATGTCATCGAATCCGCACACGGAGAGATCCTGCGGCACTTTCAGGCCGCGCTCGTGGGCCGCCCACATCACGCCACTGGCCATGTCGTCATTCGCCGCAAATACCGCGGTGGGTCGCTTCTTCAGCGCGAACAACTGTCGCGCCGCAGCCACGCCCGACGCAAAGGTGAACGCGCCTTCCACCACCAGTTTGGGGTCTGCGGTGAGCCCCGCAGCCGCCATCGCTTCGCGGTAGCCCGCCAGCCGCCAGCGGCTGGCGCCGTGATCGGCGATGCCCGAGACGTGCGCAATTCGCCGGTGGCCCAGCGACAGCAGGTGCTCGACCATGGTTCGGGCCGCCAGCTGTTCGTCCATGGCCACACCGATGTTGCCGACCCGCGCCATCGGTGACACGCTGGCGAACGGCACCTGGCGTTCGCGCAGGCGTTTCAGCAGCGGCGCGTAATCGGTGATCGGCGGAGTCAGCACGATGCCGTCGGGGTGGTGATCGGAGATCACCGCGTCGAGCCGGCGCACGAAGTCGTCTCCGCGCATGCGCAGCGGACGCACCATCATGTTGTAGCGGTGCGCATCGCAGGCCTCGAGCACGCCATCCTGGATTTCCGCCAGATAGGTCGAGGCCGGGTTGTCGTTGTTGTCGTACAGCATCGCCACCAGGAACGAGCGATTGCCCGCCAGACTGCGCGCCGACGACAACGGCCGATAGTCCATGGCCTCCATTGCTGCTGCCACCCGCTGGCGCGTGGTGTCGCTGACGTTGGCCTCGTCATTCAACACCCGCGACACCGTCTTCGGTGATACGCCCGCGCGTCGCGCAACATCTTCCAGCCGTACCCGCATGAGCGATCCCCGTGTTGTCGCGCCTGCGATCAACTATGCGGGCAGCAGCGGCCCGTTGACAAGAACTTAGATTGGCCGATGCACAAGAATCGTCCGGATCGGGCGCGCGTAGACCCATCAATACGTATCCACCAGCGGGCGCCTGGGCTATCGCGCTGCCTGCCACGCAAGACGACTGCCGCGCAGCGGGTCAGCCGCTGCTGCAGTTGCAACAGGCGAGTTGGGTGCCACCGTGACAAGACCAAGTCGGAGTGACCCGCCCTGGTTCGGCGAAAAACCGCCAGCACACTTTTGCGCCAGCCCCGTGTCAGCTCTGTTGCTGGCAGCGGCCACTGCGCCCGTCGACGCCCCACCTGGAACGACAGTCGACTGGCATGGGTGCACCTGAGCAGCGAGCGCGACGCAAAGGATGACTACACGCTGGCGCGGCCGTTGGGGCAACCGGCGATGGCGCCACACCCGCCGCAGGCCGATGCCGCCAGCATGCTGTTCAACGGGCTGTACGCGATGGCGCCAGCAGGTCGGCGACGGCAAGTTCAGCGGCCCGGTAGTCAACCCGCTGCGCCCGCTGTGGCCGGTCACCACCTGTCTGGACGTGGTAACCAAGGCCGCCTTCGATCTCGAACAAGACGACCAGGTGTAGCCGAAGTTGCTCACTGGGTTGGTGCCGATGCCGTGCGGTGGTCGCAGCGTGATCACCTTGAACCTGCCCCATCACCAGATCACGCTGGAGCTCCCCAAACAGCGTCGTGACAATCTGCTGATCGCCAGCCGGGTGAGCACACAGCGCGTAACACCACCGTCGTCCTCCAAGGCCATGCAGATCGATGTGGACCGCGCGCGCGCCAGCGGCAGCCATCGCGTGCGGGTGGGTTATCACGATGCGCGTGGTTCGATCAGCAGCGACGTCACCGCTGCGCTGAAATGGCTGACGATTCGTTGCGGCGACAAAGTGCAACCACGACCGCTGGTGATGCCTGCTGGCTGATGGCTTGCAGGCCTTCGGCGTGCTGTTCGCCTGGCTGGCTTTCAGTCGCAGCCACCGCATGCTGCGCCAGGTGATGGGCGATCTCTACAGCATGCCTGACGCGATGCGTCGGCCCGCCCTGCTGCAGTTCTTCTCAGCCTTTCCGATCGGTGCACCAGGGTTGGCGATCACGCACGGGCGCTGACCCGCTCGTCACGGCGTAAAGCCGCCATGGATTGCCCTTGGCAGCGGCCAGATTGCCGCCGGCAGTTGCCCGGCGTTGTTGACCTCACTGGGCAGGGCGCCATTTCCAACCGTATGATCCGGGAACGGCTCGGCACGCAGGAGTGGCTGTTGCAGCCTGCGCTGGATGTTCTTGCAAGCAGGAACCTCACACGCCCGGACGACCGCCAGCGGACAACGCGCAGGGACGGGCGCGCAGTGGAGTCCACGGCAGATCGCACCCATTCAACCGCGACGCTCAGCGGTCATCCCTTGTCCAGATCAACCCAGCTTCCTCGCGCACTGGAAAGCTGGCGATCGGTATGTAGGCAGGCGGCTTGGTCACCGCGCCGGTACGCAGGTCGAAACGGGCGCCATGCCGCGGACACTCGACCTCGAAGCCGAACACTTCGCCGCCGGCCAGTTCGCCACCGTCATGCGTGCAGGTGTCTTCGACGGCATACAGCGCGCCGTCAATGTTGTACACCGCGATCGACGTGTCGCCATCCCACACCACTTTGTATTCGCCAGGCAGGAAGTCACTGCGGCTGCCGACCTCGATCCACTCGTTCATGCGTTCAACTCCACCAAGTGCTTGAGCAATACCTCGAAGCGCAGATCGTCGCGGCGGGGTCTGCCGAAGCGCTCGTCGCCATAGGGGAAGGGCTGGTACTCGCCGGTGCGGCGGTAACCGCGGCGCTCGTACCAGGCGATCAACTCTTCGCGCTGCACGATGACGGTCATGTTCATCGCGCGGCAATGCCACTCGTCGCGGGCAACACGTTCGGCTTCGGCCAGCACCTGCTTGCCGATGCCGCTGCCCTGCTCGTCGGGGTCGACGGCGAACATGCCAAAGTAACCGGCTGCCTGGCGGCGCTCGATGTGGCAACTCGCCTTGAGCTGGCCGTCGCGCTCAGCCAGCAGCACACGGCTGTGCGGGCGCGCGATCAAGGCGGACACATCGGCCGCATCGGTACGTTGGCCATCGAGCAGGTGCGATTCGGTGGTCCAGCCGCGCCTGCCGGATTCGCCGCGGTAGGCCGACTCGACCAGGGCGACAATGGCGCGGACATCAGCGCTCCCAGCTGGACGAAAGGCGATACGGGATAATGTGTCAGTCATTCGGCGCATGATAATGCGGTGCGTCGGTCGACCACCATGATCTGTGGCAGCCGCCCCGCCCGCAAAGGTCATCCGGGCGGGTGGTTGGCCAGCCTGCCGGCTTCATACACCTTGAGGTGCGTGTAGACGAGAGCAAGCATCGGCGCAGGCAGGTCACGCTGCCGCGCGCGAGCCAGCATGTCGCCAACGACATGATCCGCTTCGATCGGGTAACCGAGCTGCAGATCGCGCAGCATCGACGCGGCCAGCGGCGAACCGGCTTCGGTCAGGATGCTGCGGTCGCGCTCCAGCACACGTTCGTCCGGTGCGTGAGCGAACCGCTCTGCTACCGATCGGCACTCGTCCAACAAGGCCAGCACGGCCGTTGCTCCACCCGGGACCGCCACGACTTCACCGATCGAACCGCGCATCAGACAAGTGATGCCGGCCAGCGCAGCGAGAAACAGCCACTTGTCCCACATCGCCTGCAACACATGGCTGCTCGGGCGTGCATCGAACCCTGCATCCGCCAAGGCTTCAGTGATCTGCTGCATGCGCGGCGACGCGCTGCCATCACGCTCGCCGAACGTGATGCTGTGGACCCGGTTCAGATGCTGCACGACGCCGTGCGCGTCGAGTGTGGAAGAGATCATGCACTGACCACCCATTACCCGTTGCGCACCGAATTCCTCGTCCAGCAGATCGAGATGCCGCAGGCCATTGAGAATCGGCAAGATCACGGTCTGTGGCCCCACCGCCGGGGCGATATCGTGCATCGCCTGCACCAGGCCGTACGCTTTGCAACTCAACACCACCAGATCGAACGGGTTGCCAAGCTCGCTGGCGACCACCACCGCTGGCGCGGGCAGGTCGGCGTTGCCGGTGGCGCTGCGGAGGGTCAGACCGTGTTGCGCCAACTGGCGGGCCCGCGCTTCGCGAACCAGGAACGTGACGTCACGCCCATGCTGCAACAGACGCCCGCCAAAGTAGCCACCGGTGGCGCCGGCGCCCACGATCAAGATGCGCATGTCAGTCTCCTGTCGCGGTGGTGTCCGGAACCCGCTGCATGCGGGCTGCCTGAGCGTCCTTTTCGCGCCACAAGCCGTTCACCCATGCCTTGACCTGACCCCGAAATGCCGGGTTCTCGTCGTAACTGCCAATCAATCCGGGATCGATCGGGCGCTCGCGCACATGCACGCGGATATCGCGCACGCGCCCGGCGATCAGATCCATCATCGTGCACACGCCCGCCGGATAGACAATGGTGACATCGACGACTGCGTGCAGCGCGCTACCCATCGCATCGAGCACGAACGCCACGCCGCCCGCCTTCGGCCGCAGCAAGTAACGAAACGGCGAAGACTGTGCATCGTGCTTGGCCGGCGTGAAGCGGGTGCCTTCGACAAAGTTCATTACCGCCATCGGCATATGACGGAATTTCTCGCACGCCCGGCGAGTCGCCTCGCGATCCTTGCGTTGCAGCTCGGGATGCCGCAGCAGGGTCTTCGCCGAATAGCGCTTCATGAACGGAAAATCCAGCGCCCACCATGCCGGCCCCAGCAACGGCACCCAGATCAGCTGCTGCTTCAGGAAGAACCGCAGAAACGGGATACGTCGATTGAACACCTTTTGCAGCACCGCAATATCGACCCAGCTCTGGTGGTTGCACAACACCAGATAGTTGCCATCGCGCCGCAGGCCGGCGAGCCCCTCGACCTGCCAGCGAATGCGGGTGAACAGCTGGAACAGAAGATTGTTGACCCCAATCCAGCTCTCCGCGATCAGCACCAGGATGCGTGAAAGCAAGCGCCGCACCACCGCCACCGGCACGATCACCTTGACCAGCGCGAGTACCAGCAGCGGAACGACGTGGAGCAAGCTATTGAGCGCAAGCAGCAACATCGCCAACGGAACGCGCAGCAAGTAGGGAAAGGTCGCGAACATGGGCCTGCATCGATGGGGAGCTGCCGCCCATGATGCCTCGCGGACGAGCGGAGAGCCATGCCCCCGCCACGATGCCGGCGCATCACTTCAACAGCTTGCGCACCTTGAGCAGGGCGATGATGAAGGAATCGATCTCTTCGCGCGTGTTGTAGAACGCCAGCGACGCGCGCAGCGTGGCGGGCACGCCGTAGAACTGCATCAGCGGATGGGCGCAATGATGGCCCGAACGCACAGCCACACCTTCCAGATCGAGCAGGATAGCCAGATCGGTCGCCTGGGCCCCGTCGATCAGGAACGAGATCACCGCCTCTTTCTCGGCTGCCTCGCCCACGATGCGCAGGCCGGGAATTTCACGCAAGCGTTCCGTAGCATAAGCCAGCAACTGCTGTTCCCAGGCGTGGATCGCCGCGAAGCCCAGCGACTCGTAGTAGTCGATCGCCGCCGACATCCCCGCGAAGCCGGCAATGTTCGGCGTGCCGGCCTCGAACTTGTGCGGCAGTGCCGCGAAGCTGGTGCCGCTGAAGCGTACTTCGCGAATCATGTCGCCACCGCCGAAGAACGGCGGCATCGCTTCGAGCAGTTCGCGCTTCGCCCACAGCGCACCGGTGCCGGTCGGTGCCAGCATCTTGTGGCCAGTGAACACATAGAAATCGCAACCCAGTGCCTGCACGTCGACGACACGATGCGGCACCGCCTGCGAGCCGTCGACCAGCAGCGGAATGCCGCGCTTGCGGCACTCTTTGGCGATCTCGCGCACCGGATTGACCGTGCCGAGCACGTTGGAGACGTGGGTGACACAGGCCAGCTTCACGTCCGCTGTCAGCATGTCGAGGTATTTCTCGACGATCAGTTCGCCGCGCTCGTTGATCGGCGCGGCCTTGACCGTGGCACCGCTGCGGGCGGCCACCAGTTGCCATGGCACGATGTTGGCGTGGTGCTCCATCACCGAGGTCAGGATCACGTCACCGGCCTTCAGTCGCGGCAGCGCGTAGCTGTAGGCCACCAGATTGGTGGCCTGGGTCGTACCCGAGGTGAGGATCAGCTCGTCGCGCGAGGGCGCATTGATGAAGCGCGCCAACTTGTCGCGCGCGCCTTCGTACGCCGCGGTGGATTCCTCGCCCAGCTGATGCACGGCGCGCGACACGTTCGCATTGTGTTCGCGATAGTGCGTGCTCACCGCATCGATCACCGCCAGCGGCTTCTGGCTGGTGTTGGCGTTGTCCAGGTACACCAGCGGCTTGCCGTGCACGCTGCGGGCAAGCAGCGGAAAATCCGCGCGGATGCGCTGGACGTCGAAGACGGTGGGGGTGCTGGCTTGTGCATTCATGATGACTTGATCCGCTTCGATAAGGCCCGACCCGAGAGGTGCCCCTCACCCCGGCCCTCGGCAATCGCTCGATGCATTGCTCCAGCCCCTGAATCCATGCAGTCGTCTCCCCGCCGGGAAACGGGTGTTACGGCACGGCCGAACCCTACCTCTGACCGGCTCATCCGTTGGGCAGCTGGGCAAGCAACAGAGATGACAGATATTCGCGCAGCGCGTCGTTCGGCAGATCGCCCAGCACCGCGCGACAGAATGCCGCCGTCAGGATGGCGCGCGCGTCGGCCAGTGGAATGCCGCGCGAGCGCAGATAGAACAACGCGCCTTCATCGAGCTGGCCGACGGTAGCACCGTGGGCCGCCTTCACTTCGTCGGCGTAAATCTCCAGCTCGGGCTTGGTGTCGATCTCTGCGTTGGGTGACAACAACAGATTCTTGTTGCTCAGATTGGCATCAGTGCCATCGGCGCCGGGCGCCACCAGAATCGCGCCGCGGAATACCCCCCGCGCCCGATCGTTGGCGACGCCGCGCCAGGTGGAGTCCGAGGTGGTGTTCAACGCCTGATGGCGGATCGCCAGCTGGGTGTCCATATGTTGGCGGCCATGCGGCATGAATACACCGCGGGTACGCAGTTGTGCCCCGTCACCGACCAGTTCGGCGCACAGGTCGTGGCGCGCCAGCGCGCCGCCCAGCTCCAGTACATGCAGCGTCGCCTGGGCTTGCGCCTGCAAGCGGAAATTGCTGCGCCGAATCAGATACGTACCGGGCGCCGTGTCCTGCAATAGGGTGTGTTGCAGCCGCGCGCCCTCACCCAATTCAATGTCGCTGACCACCGTCGCCAGCTGGGCCGGCTTGCCGCTGGCCACGTGCAGCTCGACCAGCTGCAATTCGGCGCCCTCACCGAGCTCGATCAGGTTGCGCACATGCCAGGCCAGATCGGCCTCGGCCTCCGCGGCAACAAAGACCAGTTGCACCGGGCTGGCGATTTTTGCGTGCGCCGCCACGCGCAACACCACACCATCCTGTGCGCAGGCCGCGTTGATTCGCGCGAAGGCATCGCCCGCTTCGCGATAATGCCGGGAAAGGGAAAATCGCAACGGCTCCGCGTCACCGGCAAGCGCCTGCGACAGCGGCTGCAGGGTAACGCCCTCGGACATGTCCTCGACGCGTGACAGCTCGGCATGGAAGACGCCGTTGACGAAAACCAGCCGCACCCCGTCCACGCCGGGCAAAAGGATGCTCTCCGGATCCACCGCCGCGACCGTGGCGCCCGTATCGAACGCTGCGAAACGCCGCATCCCGAGAGCACGCAACGCGGTGTATTTCCATGCTTCCACTCGCGTGTCGTGCAGGCCGCTGGCGGCGAACGCATCGAGATTTTCCTGGCGGGCCGCATCCAGCCAGGCGATGCCGCTGGACGGCAACGGGGCGTCGAGCAGGGACTCCACCAACGGCAACGTGGCCGACTGGCTCATGCGACCGCTCCGACTGAATGATGCTCGGCGAGGCCGGTGTAGCCATGCTTCTCCAGCTCCAGCGCCAGGGTCTTGTCGCCGCTCTCGACAATGCGACCTGCCGCCAGCACATGCACGAAGTCAGGCACCACGTAGTCCAGCAGACGCTGATAATGGGTGATCATCAGGAACGCGCGATCGGGAGAACGCAGCGTATTGACGCCCTGCGCCACCTGCTTCAGTGCGTCGATGTCCAGGCCGGAGTCGGTCTCGTCGAGGATCGCCAGCTTCGGTTCCAGGACCGCCATCTGGAAGATCTCGTTGCGCTTCTTCTCGCCACCGGAGAAGCCCTCGTTGACCGCGCGGTGCAGCAACTCGTCGGAGATCTGCATCACCTTCAGCCGCTCGCGCACCAGCTTCAGGAACTGCATCGAATCGAGATCCTTCTCGCCGCGCGTCTTGCGCTGCGCGTTCAGTGCCGCGCGCAGGAAATAGGTGTTGTTGACGCCGGGAATCTCCACCGGATACTGGAACGCGAGGAATACGCCCGTCGCTGCACGTGCCTCCGGCGCCATGGTGAGCAGGTCCATGCCGTTGTAGCTCACCGTTCCCGCGGTAACCTCGTAACCTTCGCGGCCGACCAATACGTTGGCCAGCGTCGACTTGCCCGCACCGTTCGGGCCCATGATCGCGTGCACCTCACCGGCATTCACCGTGAGGCTCAGCCCCCTGAGGATTTCCTTGCCGGCCACGCGGGCGTGCAGATTTTCGATTTTCAGCATGTTCTTGTTCCGTGCTCTTTCACTGTCGTCATTCCCGCGAGGCGCCTTTCAACAGCCGAAGGGCTGGTCAAGCGGGAATCCAATTTCGATTGTCG
>JBDTKM010000129.1:0-6401 GCA_039935315.1 Rhodanobacter sp.
GGTTCGCGGATTAATCGCTTTGTACGTTTGCGTTCTGCGAACGTAAGTGTCGAGAGTCGGCGTGGGCTCGCTGGCGCGGCAGTGACCGGCCATGCCATCCCACACTGGCCACAGCGCCGCCAGCGGCGACAATAGCCCGATCCCCCTACACTCACCCCCCATGCAAGCCAACGATTCCACCCCCAGCGCCCCACCTGACAACCCGCGCCAGCGGCATCCCGGCCTGCTGGTCATTGCGTACTACGAAATCATCAAGACCCTGTGTCTGGTGCTGTTGGCGCTGGCGGCGTTCCATCTCGATCGCCAGGAGAACTTTGAGCATCTGGTGCACTGGCTGGAACATCTGGACCTGACCGGCAGCAACGGTTTGCGCTGGAAGCTGGTGGAGACCCTGGTGGCGTTCGGGCCCAGCAAGTTCGTGGCGGTCGGGATCGTGACGCTGGGTTATGCCGTGCTGTTCTCGATCGAGGGCATCGGCCTGTGGCTGGGCAAGCACTGGGCGGAATGGTTCACGGTGATCGCCACCGGCTCGCTGATCCCGCTGGAGCTGTACGAGGCGCTTTATCACTTCGGCTGGATCAAGCTGGCGATGCTGGTGGGCAACGTGGCGATCATCGTGTATCTGGTGCGGATCGCGCTGCAGCCGCGAGACGCCCGCTGAACCGGACGACCTTGATCAGGTCGCTGGCAGCGGCGAGCCGGATTGCGCGTGCGGCGCGGCAAGCGTACCGAGCAGGCTGCGGATCTGACATCGTGCCGCGACGCCGCAGCCAGGCAGGACCGGCACACGCCCCCGGGTTGGCCACGCGCCAGCAAGTCACGCACGGCAGGCATCCCGCCGCGGCAATCGATGATGGCGCCCACATCACACCATCCTGCTGACAGGGTGCGCGCAGGATGGCGGCTGCCGCATCGGTGACACGGCCACGCATGCAGCCTCCGCCGCCCCTGAGCAACACGCGGCGGCAAAAACCCGGCCGCCACCTTGACCAGTTCGCGGATCGCCGCATCCTCGCGATCGCCAGCCTGGCCTGGCACAAGTGAGACTCGGACTGCGCGATGCGCAGCGGCGATATCGAGCAAGCCGCGCAGCCGTTCCATGTCGTTGGCGTCGCAGTCGACAGTCGCGAACGTCAGCAATGGATGGCGGACTCAACCGTTCGATGCAACGGGCATTTTGACTGTCGCTTGCGGCTGCACCCATTCGTGCCGCGACAACCCTGCTCGATGACGTTGCTTGCAACCCGTGCCGAACCGTTGCCGTGTCAGCCGCAAATTTTTCAGTTGAGGGCCCACGAAAATCAGCGGTTGTCATTGCCGCGTCATAAAAACTACTTGTTGTTCATGAACTATCAACGGCTTGAATCAACGGATGGCTTTCGCCCGTCCGGATTGCCCAAATTTCACTCGTTGAGGAGTTCTTCATGCATAACCGTCCTTCGACCCGGCGGTCGCTTCTGGCTATATCAGCGGCAACGTCCCTGGGCTCGGTGCTGCTGGCCGGCATCCCTTGGTGCGCAGCTCGGGCGGCTGATATACCGGTGGATCCTGGCCTGGTGAACACGACCACGACTGGCACCATGGGCAGCAACACGCGGATCGTGCAGCTGAAGGCGGTGATGGTTTCGGCGGGCGCGGAGACAGCCACCGACCAGGCACCCACGCAAGCCTCGCTGGTGGCAACCCAGCCGCAATCGATCATCGGTGGTCGCTATATCGAGAATGTGGCGGCCGCAACGGCCAACTACAGCGACATCGTGAAAATCGCCCCCAGCGTCTCCGATGTCGATCCGAACGGACCGGGCTTGATGGAGTCGCAAAGCCTGTCGATACGCGGCTTCCAGAACGGCGAGTACAACGTCACCTTCGACGGCATTCCCTGGGGTGACTCGAACGATTTCACCCAGCACTCGACGTCGTACTTCATGCCACAGGATATCGACCAGGTCACCGTCGATCGCGGCCCCGGCAGCGCCCGCACGCTGGGCAACGCAACCTTCGGCGGTACGCTGTCGGTGGACTCGAAGGATCCCGACCCGGTGCTGTCGGTCAACCCGTTTCTCACGCTGGCCAGCTTCAACACGCAGATCGAAGGCGTGCGTTTCGATACTGGCAAACTCGACCCATACGGGGGCACCACCGCCTACGTCAGCGTCAAGAACCTGAATTCGGACGGCTATCTGACGCACGCCAGCCTGGATCGCCAGAACGTCTTCGGCAAGGTCGTGCAACCACTGGGCCAGGACACCACGCTGACCTTTGCCAGCAATCTCACCCGACTGCACCAGAATGTTTCACCCGGTGCGACGCGGGCGCAGATCGATCAGTTCGGTCCCGATTACGGACTCAGCGCCGACCCGACCAGCCAGTCGTATTACGGCTACAACTACGACGACATCAGCACCGACTTCGAATATCTCGACCTGGAAACGAAGCTGGGCGGTTGGGACATCGGCGACAAGCTCTACACCTATGGTTACCGGCATCGCGGCTACAACGGCTCCGATCCGAACGGCGAACAACCCAACGGCACCGTGTACGGCCCGAATGACGTGCCCGGTCAGCGCATGCGCAACGACTACCGCTCGGTCGGCGACATCCTGCGCCTGAGTCACGCGTTCGGTTCCGGTGAGGTACATCTGGGCGGCTGGGTCGACCGGCAAACCAACCGGCGCCTGCAATACGAAATCGACTGGACCCATGGCGGCGCCCTCAATGGAGTTCCGACCAGCACCGCGATCGACCGCTACATGGACGACAGCCTGACCGACCTGCAGGCCTACGCCGAGTACCAGTGGCACGCCACCGACAAGCTGGACGTCACCGCCGGCTACAAGTTCGTGAATTTCCGCCGCACGCTGGACGCCACGGTGAACCAGAAGACCGGTCAGCCGATCCACTACGCGCAGACCTGGACGCGCGAGCTGCCTTCGCTGGATCTGCACTACGCCCTGAGTGATCACTGGAGCGCCTATGCGCAGTGGGCCAAGGGCTTCCTGGCACCGAACCTCAACACGTTCTACACCGTCGATCCATCCCGGAACCGGATCGTGCCGGAAGGCACCACCAACGAGCAGATCGGCACCGTCTGGGCCACCGACGGCTTGACCTTGTCGCTCGATGCTTACCACATCGAATTCAGCAACAAGATCGAGAGCCGCAAGATTGCCAGCCAGACCATCTTCTACAACGCCGGTGGCGCGATCTACAAAGGTGTGGAGGGCGAGGCCACGGTAGCGATCGGCGATGGCTTCAGCCTGTATGGCAACGCCTCGTTGAACCGTGCCAGGCAAAAGTCCGACGGCCAGTGGCTGCCGAATGCACCCGATCGCACCGCCGCCGTGGGCGTACTGTTCGATCACGGCCCCTGGTCGGCGTCGCTGATCGACAAGTTTGTCGGCGTGCGCTACGGCGACAGCGGGCAAACCCGGCGGCTCGGCGGGTACGCCACCGCTGATCTGGCGGCCAGCTATGCATTCGAGCATCCGCTGCCCACCGTGCGCGATGCCACCGTGTCGGTCAAGGTCAACAACCTCGGTGACGACACGCACATCAACGCACTCGCAGGTTATACCGGACAGGACGGCACACCGCTGTACTGGACGATTCCGGAGCGCAGCGTCGAACTGGATCTCGCCGCGCACTTCTGAGACCCGCCCGGGAGAGTCCACGCGCGCCGTGGCTACTCGCCCGGGATTTCAGACCAGCGCCTGACCCACCATGCCGAGCACGGATCATCAGCCATGAAAAAAATATCCGCCGCGCTGGTTGTCGCGGGCCTGGCCGCGCTGACTGCCCAACCGATACGCGCGGCCATGCCGGCGAGCCGCATTCGCCATGTGTTGCTGATCAGCGTGGACGGCATGCATGCCGGCGACCTCGAACACTACATCCGACAGCATCCACACTCAGCGCTGGCGGCACTGGCCGCCTCCGGCGTGGAGTACAGCAACGCCCACTCGGTGGTGCCAGCAGACTCGTTCCCCGGACTGCTGGGCATCATGACCGGTGGCACGCCAGCGGCCACCGGTGTCTACTACGACGTAAGCTACGATCGCCGCCTCAGCGGCAGCGCAGCCGACTGCAAGGCTGGCCGCACGGGTACGCGAGTCGCCTTCAACGACGCCGCCGACGGTGCGGCCGACCGGCGCGGCGAACGCCAGCTGGATCCCGCTCGATTGCCGCACACACCCGGGGCCTGTGGCCCGGTGTATCCGCATGATTACCTGCGCAGCAATACCGTATTCGAGGTCATCCACGCGAGCGGTGGCTACACCGCGTGGATCGACAAGCATCCCGCCTACGAGATTCTCAAGGGTCCCGACGGCAACAGCATCGACGATCTGTACACCCCGGAAATCGGCGGTGACTATGAGGGCGAACACATCAAACCGGTCGACCACATCACCGGCTCGATCAGTCGCACCGAACACTACGACGCGATGAAGGCGCAGGCATTGATCAATCAGATCGACGGCTGGACCCATGACCGGACGCGTCATGCACCGGTGCCCAATCTGTTCGGTCTGAACCTGCAGGCGGTCAACGTGGCGCAGAAGCTCGCCGGCTACGCCGATGCCGCAGGCACGCCCTCGCGCGCGCTGGTCGGTGCCATCGGCCACTGCGACGAATTGCTTGGCGGGATGGTGCGTGCACTGCGGGCGCGGCACCTGCTCGAGACCACGCTGATCGTGGTGACCGCGAAACATGGCAACGGCCCGATTGATCGGGCGCTGCTGCGGCATGTCGACAAGCAGACACTGCGGCGAAACATCGAGGCAGTGGCGCCACATGGACTGGCGCAACTGACGGCCGATCAAGGCGCATTGATCTGGCTGCACGATTCCGACGAGGCGCCGCAGGTGGCAGCAGCCCTGCGACAGGAACGTCACGCATCAGGCATCCGGGAGGTAGTTCAGGGTACGGCGCTATGGCGCCTCCTTGGGGTTTCCCCCAGTGATACGCGCACGCCCGACCTGGTGATTATTTCCCAGCGCGGGGTGATCTACGGCAAGTCCGGCGATGCCAAGCTGGCCGAGCACGGCGGTTTCGATGACGACGACACCCATGTTGCCCTGCTGCTCAGCAACCCGCACCTGCCGCAGCGGGGGACGCGGCTCTCCATGCCGGTCAGCACCACTCAACTGGCACCCAGCATGCTCAGCGTGCTCGGCCTGTCGCCCGGTCAACTGCAGGCGGTGCAGCAACAGTCCACGGAAAGCTTGCCGGGTATTTCCTGGCACAAGCTCTGAGCAACTTGCCAGGCCTGCGTCGTGCCTTCACGAGTGCAACGTGACCTTGGAGTGCTGTCGAAAAGCCGGGCCACCTCACACCTCGTGATGCACCGCCTCCGCCAACAGCACCTGCGGATCCCGCAAGCGCCGCGGCAACAACTCCACCAGATACATCGCCGCCAGAATCAAGCCACCCCCCGCCAGCATGCGCCAACTCACCACATCCACGCCCAGCAACACGGCAAACGCGGCAGCGAACACGGGTTCGGTAGTCATCACGATCGCTGCCCGCGTCGCTGCCAAATGCGATTGCGCCCAAGTCTGCATCAGCATCGCGCCGGCCCCGGCAAGCAGCGCCATGTACAGGATCGCAACCCACGCGCCCGGATCGGGTGGCAAGCCGGGGCCATGCGGCGCAGTAGCGAGCAGGCAGACCAGCGCGATCGCCACCACCTGCACCGCCGACAGGCCAAACGCCTCACCCGGTCGCGACCACTGGCCGAGCAACACAATGTGCAAGGCGTAGCAAGCGGCTGAGGCTATGGTGAGCCACACGCCCACGCCCACCTCGAAGCCGTTGAGCGTCAGCAGGGCCAATCCCGCCGTCGCCAGCGCGACGGCCAGCCACACCATGCCCGCGACACGCTTGCGCAGCAATACCAGCGCCAGGATCGGCGTGAACACCACGTACATGCCGGTGGCAAAGCCGCTGACACTCGGCGAAATCAGCGCCAGACCCGAGGTCTGCAACAGCTGGCCGGCGCCATAGATCACACCCAACCCCAGCCCGCGCAGGATCTGCGTGCGGCCGAGGCGCCACACCTGCCGGGGGAACAACACCAGCATCACCAGCGCCGCGATGGTGAAGCGCACGGCCAGGAAATCCGCCACCGGCATCCGACTGACCACGTCCTTGATCAGCACGAAGGTCGAGCCCCACACGGCGGTCAAGATGACCAGGCCCAGCGTGGCAAGATTGGTGATGGCGCGAGGTGAGGGCATCGGGGCCTGGCGGGAGCGGGAACGGGGAACGGGAATCCCGCAAGCGGGATCCCTGACGGTCACATGTCGCCGGGAACGGCAGCGCAGCGCGGATCATGACCACTTGCAAAATAGCCGCGTACTGGTCACGCACGCGCACACGAACTCATCAAGGTAACCCGCTGC
>JBDTKM010000130.1:0-19027 GCA_039935315.1 Rhodanobacter sp.
ATCGCGCCAACGTGAGCCCGCCGCGCGACCTGGCGCAGTGGTCGACCCTGATCGAGAAAATCGTCACCCACTGGGTCGAACGCTACGGCCTGGACGAAGTACGCCAATGGTTCTTCGAAGTGTGGAACGAGCCGAACCTCACCGCGTTCGGCAGCGGCAAGCAGGAAGATTACTTTCCGCTCTATCGCTACACCGTCGAAGCGATCAAGAACATCGACGACCAGCTCAAGGTGGGCGGGCCGGCCACCGCAGACAATGCGTGGGTGGATGACTTCCTGGCGTTCTGCAAGAAGAACGGCCTGCCGGTGGATTTCATCAGCACGCACCACTACCCCACCGACTCGTTCGGCAAGCCTGGCGACGACACCGAAACCGAATTGGCCGACAGCAAGCGCAGCGTGCTGCGTGAAGAAGCGCGCGAAGTGCGCAAGCAAGCCGGCGAACTGCCGGTCTACTACACCGAGTGGTGCACCTCGTCGAATCCGCGCGACGCGATGCACGACGACCCCTACGCTGCCGCGTTCATCATGAAGACCGTGCTGGAACAAAATGGCCTGGTTCAGGGCTACAGCTACTGGACCTTCTCCGACATCTTCGAGGAAAACTATTTCCCGTCGATACCGTTCCAGGGTGGCTTCGGCCTGATGAACATCCACGGCATCGCCAAGCCTGCGTATCGCACCTACGAAATGCTGCACGCGCTGGGCACCGAGCTGATGCCGGTCGAGGGCCAGCACGAAACTGTCGATGCGTGGTTGGTGCGCGATGGCAAGAGCGCCACGATCGTGCTCAACAACTTCGCCCTGCCACGCCACCCGATCGCCACCGAAACGGTGACCTTCACGCTCCAGGGCGTCAATGCGGTGAAGTCGGCAACGATCCAGCGCATTGACCTGGAACATGCCAACGCCAAGCGGCGCTGGCAACAGATGGGCGAGCCGGAGTACCTCAGCGCAGCCAAGGTGGCCGAACTGCAAGAAGTGTCGAAACTGCAGACGGAAGCGATCGAGGTCAGCCAAAAGGACGGTCACACCGTGATCGAGGTCGAGATGCCCCCGCAGGCCGTGGCAAGCATCCGTTTCGAGTGGCAGTGAGGTAACCCAGACATCCCACGGCAGCCCGCTTGCGGGGCGATGCCGCTGGTTTGAGCCTGGCCGTCAATCAAGGTGGAAGCATCGCCCGCGTAGAGGCTCCTGAGTGACGCCGGCCCGCGCTGGGCGCGCGCAACGCGGACAGTCACCCACTCAGCGATCAACGTCGAACCTCAGCAAGTCATTACCCTGGTCCGTCCGACGACTTTCAAGAGCCCTGAAAAGTCACCGCCGGAACACGGAGTTTGATCGCTGAGGTTCGACGCCGATCATCGTTGAACGTTAAACGCGTCGACCACGCCCGAAAATAAGGGACAGGACGAACAGGATGATGAACACGATAAACAGGATCTTGGCGATCGACGCCGCGAGGCCGGCGACACCGAAGAATCCGAAGAAACCGGCAATCAGGGCGATGACCAGGAAGACAACTGCGTAGTACAACATGGAGGTACTCCTTTTTCGACGTGGGCGTCCGTCTCGGACAATGAACCTGTATCTGGTTGCAACAAACTACAAAATCGCACCTGCGCGAGCCATGACGATTTCAGCACTTCTCCGCCCTTGACGTGTGCGCTGGCCGCTTCCGTCAGCCGGCTCAGGTGGGTGGCTGCTGCCTCCAGTCGCCAAACAAGCGAACCCGAAGCAATCGGTTGCGAAAACCGGCTCGCCCGCACATGCAAGACGTCCGGCCGTACAAGCCTGAATACATTTCAACTCAGCCCCGAACCTCACCCGCAAGACCTGGTTACCGACCATGAATGCTGACCCTGGTCTTGCCGCCCGAACCTTTCGTAGTGCGCAGTGTGCCGGAGCAATTCTCCCGATACCGTGAAGGTTGCGTTCATATCAAAATCACACGACGAACTACCTTGGGATCACAAAACAGAAACCGCCAGACCGGACCCTGTGGGGGCTCAGCGACGGGCTCAGCCCAACAAGCCACATCGAGGCGTTACCCGACGGCACGCCAACGATCAGCGCCGTACCAAGCCAGCACGCGAGGCGCCACCAGCGCGGACAAATCCAGATCAAGCGCCGTGTACACATCGAGCAGGTGACGCAGCGCGGCAGCGGTGTGGCCGGCTTGTGGGCCAGCAGGCAGATTGAAGCACTCGTACTGGATCGAATCGAGCATGCGCATCGAGCACTCGTAAAGCGTGTCGCTTTGTTCATCAAAGCGTTGACGCAACCATGCGCGCAACGGCGCATGCAGCGTCAAGCCTTCGTCCGTAGCAATTTTGCGCACAAGCGCGTCAACCTGGTCCGCGACGCCTCGAAACCATTCGGTGCGACCGGCGGCCGCTTCGCGCACGACCAAGGGCGGCGGTGCCCGATATTCGGCAAAACGGGAGAGCAAAGCTCGCTCGATTCGTCGCGCGTCGCGCAAGCGCTCCGCGTCCAGCAGGATGGCCCGATCGAGATCAAAGAACTGAAAATAACGCCGGTGCAGGGCGTGCAGGCGTTGCAGCGGGTCACGCGAAAAGCCAATTTTCAGGATGTCTGCGTCGCGACAGGGCAACACATAGACAAACGTGCGGCCGCCGGCCGCAAAACGTGGGTAAGCGGCCTCCTCGTCAGCGCTCATCACGCGTTCTTTCATCGGCCGATGACAAGCGAAAAGGGAGGATGGCGCAACCATTCAACCGAGGATCCCGCATGAGCACCTCTCCAAAATCGGCAAGCACCAAGCTGAGCGCATTCGGTGTGAGTTGCACGCTCAAACACGGACCGAAGGAATCTTCCTCGCAGAAGCTGCTGGACCAGTTGCTGCGCGCGTTGCACAAGCACGACGTGGACACATCGTGGGTGCGGGCGGTTGACCATGACATCAAACCCGGCGTGAAGGCCGATGAAGGCGAAGGCGACGCGTGGCCACTGCTGCGTGACAAGATACTGGCTGCGGACATACTTGTGCTCGCTACGCCGATCTGGATGGGGCAACCATCGAGTGTGGTGAAGCGAATTCTGGAACGTATGGATGCCTTTCTCGGGGAAATCGACGAGCAAGGACGCTACCCCACCTTCGGCCGCGTGGCCCTGGTCGCCGTAGTCGGCAACGAGGATGGTGCGCATCATGTCACCGCCGAACTCTATCAGGCGCTTGCCGACGTGGGATTTACCATTCCTGGCAGCAGTTCCGCCTACTGGGTTGGCAAGGCGATGAGCAGCGTCAACTACGTCGACCTGAATCACACACCGAAGCCACTGGCCGAAGCCATCAAGACCCAGGCGAGCAATGCCGCGCATCTGGCCAAGTTGTTGAAGCAGCATCCCTACCCTGACCCGCTGTAGCGACTCGGGACAAATCCGGACCCCGGTCCATACCACCGACACGTGGTTCATCGCCGCTACCGCCTGGGGAGAGCTGACCAGCCTCAGGGAACCTGATGTTGGTGAAATTTTTCACCAGCGCACGTCCCGACGAAAATATTCATGAGATCTCCACACTACGGCGCGTAAATATTCCACGGAGCATGATCAAGCGCGTGGAGAAAGTCCGATGGCCAATCCCCCGATTTCGCGTCGACGTTTTCTCCAGGCTGCGGCGCTGGCCGTACCCGCCGCAAGCCTGCTCGGTTGCCACAGTGATGATTCACGCAAAATCCTCGCCGCAGCCAATGCGCCCGGTCCCTTGTATCTGAGCGAGGGAGAACGGCATTTCCTGGATGCCGCGGTGGAGCGCCTGATACCTGGCGATGCCAAACATCCCGGTGCCAGGGAGGCTGGCGTCACCACGTTCATCGATCGCCAGCTGAGCGGGCCTTACGGCATGGCGGAAACCTGGTACATGCAAGGACCCTGGCCGACGGGCGATGAGGAGCAAGGCTGGCAATCCAAGCTGACACCGGCGCAAATGTACCGGGCTGCGATTCGGGATATCCAAAGCCATTGCCAACAGAAATATGGAAAGCATTACGAAGCGCTTTCAACTGATCAGCAGGACGACGTGCTGCATGGGCTGGAGCAGGGCCACCTCGATCTCCCCGACACCTCAGCCAAGCAGTTTTTCCAGATGCTGCTGCACAACACGCAAGAGGGTTTCCTGGCCGATCCGATGTACGGCGGCAACCGTGATTTCGCCGGTTGGAAGTTGATCGGCTTTCCGGGACCTCGCTACAACTATGTGGCGGAGATCGAACAGTACGGCAAGCCATACACGCTGCCCACCGTTGGTCTCAATGGCCGTACTGGCGCGTGACTGAATAACGCAATCGAGGGTTGGGCGATGGCAACAAGACTCAAGGAAGTCGATGTGGTACTGGTCGGGTTCGGGCTCACCGCATCCATTCTGGCGCAGGAGCTTACCGATGCGGGACTGCAGGTTTTGGCGCTGGAACGTGGTGGCTTCCGCGACACCGTGCCGGATTTTTCGACCACGACGATCCAGGATGAGTTGAAATACGCCGTGCGCCACGGCCTGTTCGAGGAACCGGAGCGGGAAACCCTCACCTTTCGCAACTCGATGGACCAGTGTGCGCTGCCGATGCGGCATCTGGGCTCGTTCCTGCCGGCATCCGGCGCCGGTGGCGCGGCGGTGCACTGGAACGGGCAGCATTGGCGCTTCCTGCCCGACGACTTCGTCATTCGTTCGCACACCGAGCAACGCTACGGCAAGAAATTCATTCCCGAAAACATGACGATCCAGGACTGGGGCGTCACCTACGCCGACCTTGAGCCTTATTACGACAAGTTTGATTACCTCAATGGTGTATCCGGCCAGGCCGGCAACATCCAGGGGGTGATCCAGCAAGGCGGCAACCCGTTCGAGGGTGCGCGCCAGCGCGGCTATCCCAACCCGCCACTGAAGCGCAGCTATCCCACCGTACTGTTCGAAAAGGCGGCCAAAGAGGCAGGGTTCAAACCGTTTCCCTGCCCCGCCTCCAATACATCTCGACCGTACAAGAACATCTATGGCGTGCAGATGGGCGAGTGCACCTACTGCGGGTTCTGCGAATGGTTCGGCTGCGGCAACTACTCCAAGGCCAGCCCGCAAACCACGATTTTCCCGGTGCTGCTGAAGAAGGACAGTTTTTCCTATCGCACCCAATGCGAGGTGACGCGGATCAATCTCGATTCGACCGGCAAGCGCGCCACCGGCGTCAACTACGTCGATGCCCAGGGACGCGAGTTCGAGCAGCCGGCGCAAATCGTGATCACCTGTGCCTTCGCCCAACACAACGTCCATCTGCTGCTGCTTTCGAAGATCGGCAAACCCTACGATCCGGTCGCCAACACCGGGGTCGTCGGCCGCAATTACGCGTACCAGATTACCTCGGCGGTGGATGTGTTTCTTGACGAGATCCTCAACCCGTTCATGGGTGCCGGCGCGCTCGGCCAAGCCATCGACGACTTCAATGGTGACAATTTCGACCATGCGCCGTACGACTTCATCGGTGGGGGATATATCGCCCTATGGACCACCGGCGGTCGTCCGATCCTGCAGCACCAACTGCCCGAAGGCACGCCGAAGTGGGGCGCCGGCTGGAAAAAGGCGCTACAGGAGAACTATCTGAAATCATGCAGCATCGCCACGCATGGCAGCGTCATGAGCTATCGCGATTCCTATCTGGATCTCGATCCCACATGGAAGGACATCTATGGCAATCCGCTGCTGCGCCTGACCTTCGATTACCACAAGAACGAACACGACATGTCGAACTTCCTCACCGACAAGGCGGCCGTGATCGCCAAGGCGATGAACCCGCGTTCGTTCCATCCCAAACCACGCAAGGGTCATTATTCGATCGTGCCGTACCAGACCACGCACAACACCGGCGGCGCGGCGATGGGCGACGACCCGCGCACGAGCGTGGTGAATCGTTATCTGCAGTCATGGGATGTGCCCAATCTCTTCGTGATGGGTTCAAGCGTGTTTCCACAGAACGCCGGTTACAACCCGACCGGCACGATTGGCGCCCTCACCTATTGGGCCGTCGACGCCATCAAGAACCAGTACCTGAAGAACCCGGGCCCGCTGGTGCAGGTGTGAGACGGAGGATGAGACGATGTATCGGACGATTTTCATCGGCATGACCGGACTGTTGGGGTTCGCCGCGATGGCCGCCGCCACCACGCCACTGCCCACTCAATCCCAACCGGGCCATTCAGCGATCCAGCGCGGTCTCTACCTGGTCAAGGCCGGCGATTGCGCGGCGTGTCACACGGCCGACGGTGGCAAACCCTTCGCCGGTGGTCGCGCGGTGCCCACGCCCTTTGGTGTGATCTACTCCACCAACATCACGCCGGACAAGGACACCGGCATCGGCAAGTGGACCGAGGCCGGCCTCTATCGCGCCATGCACAGCGGCATCGATCGTCAGGGCAATCATCTCTATCCCGCGTTTCCCTACCCGTGGTACACGAAAGTGACGCCCGGCGACGTGCGCGCCATCCACGCCTATCTGGGCACGCTGACTGCGGTGCGCCAGGTGGACCGCAAAAACAAATTGCCGTGGCCATTGACGATGCGCAGCGGCCTGGCCGTGTGGAACAAGATGTACCTCAAGCAAGGCACCTTCGCCGGCAATGCCAACAAGTCCGCGCCATGGAATCGCGGTGCCTATCTCGTCAACGGCCTGGGCCATTGCGGCGCCTGTCACACGAAGAAGAATTTCGCCGGCGCGGTCAAAACCGATCAGGCGTTCCAGGGCGGAATGGGCGAGAACGCCTTTGCACCGAGTCTGGCCGGCGACATGCGCGATGGCCTTGGCGGCTGGACCGTCGCTGACATCGTCGAATACCTGAAAACCGGCTCCAACGACAAATCATCCGCCGCCGGCCCCATGGCTGAAGTTGTCCACGATTCGACCCAATACCTCACCGACGCTGACCTGACCGCCATCGGCACCTACTTGAAAGACGTGCCGCGCATCGGGTCCAAAGCCAACGGCAACGAAGCTGGCAACAACCAGATGACGCAAGGTGCGGCTGTCTACGCGGACGACTGCACCGGTTGCCACATGGACGGTGGTCAGGGCATGGCCCACGTTTTTCCGCCGCTAAAGGGCAGCGCCGCGATCCAGGCGAAGAAGCCGGACACTATCATCAACGTGGTGTTGGGCGGTGCGGCGATTCCCGTGACCACGACCAAACCGACCGGTCTGAAGATGCCCAATTTCCACGACAAACTCGACAATGCCCAGGTCGCGGCGGTGGTGACCTACATCCGCAATGCCTGGGGCAATCGCGCCAGCAGCGTCTCTGCGGGTGATGTCGCCGACATGCGCAAACAGATGAGACAGAAGGGCGACTGATCGAGGCCTCCGCCCCCGAACGGAAACCTCATGAAAAATCACCCGGACCTTCTCTAGCGCCCGCAACGCAAAAGCCCTGACCAGGATGTTCAGTCCGGCCTGGAGGGTCACAAGGATCAGGGGTCTCGTCGCTGCGGCACCCTCGAACTCGATTGGGAGCTCAGCCGGCCATGCCGCAACTACACGTTCCCGATTGGTGTCGGCCCGCACTGATCATCGGTTGTGCGGGCTGGTCGATTCCCACGGCGCTGGCAGGCCGCTTCCCCGACGGCGACAGTCATCTCGAGCGCTATGCGCAGCGATTCGACGGCGTCGAGATCAACTCCTCGTTCTATCGTCCGCACTTGCCGGCAACCTATCGCCGCTGGGCGGCCAGCGTACCGGCCGACTTCAGGTTCTCGGTGAAGATCCCGCGCGCCATCAGCCATGAGGCACGCCTGCGCCATACGGAAACCGCAATGGAAACCTTTCTGGGTCAAGTGGAGGAACTGGGTTTCAAACTGGGCTGCCTGTTGCTGCAACTACCGCCGAGTCTCGCTTACGCCCCGACGGAAGCGCTGCCGTTCTTCGACCAGCTCGCTCGGCTGCATCGGGGACCGGTGGCGTGCGAGCCGCGGCATGCATCGTGGTTCGAGCCGGCGGTGGCGCGGGCTCTGCGTGAACGCGGCGTGTCGCGCGTGGCTGCTGACCCCACGCGCCACCCCCGAGCCGCGGTTCCGGCAGGAGCCGATCGTCTGCAGTACCTCCGCCTGCATGGCTCACCGCGGATCTACTACGACGCGTACTCCGACACCGCCTTGCGTGCGATCGAACGCCGGCTGCGACGCCCGGGACAAGCCGGCGGTCAGCGATGGTGTGTTTTCGACAACACGGCGGCGGGCCACGCCGCGGCCAACGCGCTGGATCTGGTGGACCGGCTCACGGACGTCCTGATGCCAGGATGACGTGTTTCCCTTTGCGTGCTCATTTCGCAAGGCAGAGTGCTTACCTCACCGTGTCGGAAAGCAGCGATGCCGGAAGGCCCTTCCATCGTCATCTTGCGCGAGCAAGCTTCGGAGTTTGCCGGGCAAGTCATCCGGCACGCGGAAGGCAACGCGAAAATCGACATGGACCTGCTACCGGGTCACCGCGTGCTTCGCTTGCGCAGCTTCGGCAAACAGTTCCTGGTCGAGTTGTCCGGTCAGCTGTCTGTGCGTGTTAACCTGTTGCTGTTCGGCAGCTATCGCATCAACGAGGGCCGCGATATGACGCCGCGCCTCGGCCTGCGCTTCGATCGCGGCGAGCTCAACTTCTACAGCTGTTCCGTGCGCCTTCTGGCTGGTGATCTGGAGCAGGCGTATGACTGGCGCGGTGACGTGATGTCGGACCAATGGGACCCGAAACTGGCACGAGCAAAACTCCGCGAGATGCCACACACGTTGGTCTGCGATGCCCTGCTTGATCAGACGGTATTCGCCGGAGTCGGGAACATCATCAAGAACGAAGCGCTGTTCCGGATCCGTGTCCATCCGTTATCCACCGTTGGCGCACTGTCCCCCTACAAGCTGCGCCAACTGGTGGAGCAGGCTCGGGTGTACACGTTCGAGTTTTTGGTCTGGAGGAAGGCGCGCGTCCTGGCCCAGCACTGGATGGTCTATAACCGCGGGCGCTGTCCGCTCCATGACATTCCACTGCAACGCGCCCATCTCGGCAAGACGCAGCGACGCAGCTTCTTTTGCTTGCGCTGCCAAAAATTGTATAGGGAGGATTGACCGATCCCGTTCTCGAGTTCACGCAGAGCCGTGTGCCGCGATCGGTGGGCATCTGCTGATCACCATCGCAAACCCAGTGCGGCCGGCAAAGCGGGACGCTCGACAACGCCCAGAGAAGACGTCCATTCCCTCGTAGACCCGCCCCTGCAGAAATTCTGGTAGCAGAACGCTTGGATAGTGCCTCCGGAAAGCACGTCCCGGCCGAGAGCGCGGTTCCTTCACGTCATTTCCAAATCCAATAGCCGATATTCGCATGGCCACGAACCAGACCGGAGAGAAGCCATGAACCTCATCCCTGACCAACCCTGCGCGTGCACCGGCTGCGGCTGCAAAGTCCAGAAAGCTGGACAATATTGCAGTGAATCCTGTCGTCGACAGGAAGGCACACCGGCGACGGGCAGCTGCACGTGCGGGCACTCCGATTGCATCGTCGAGAAAGCGCTTGAGCGTGCTGATCCCGCCAAGCGCTGAAGAACCCGCGGCGTTTAGCTCAGCTGGCCTTGCGGGAAGTACTTTTCTTTGCCGCTTTTCGCGTCGATTTCTTTTTCGCTGACGCGGGCGGTTTTGTCCCTGATTTCTTCGACGCCGGCTTGCCGACCTTTGCGGATTTCGTCTTTTTTGCTGGCGTCCGCTTGTTGCTGGCAAGGCTCTTTTGCAACAGCGCCATGAAATCCACCACGTTGGTAGTGGCGTTCTCGGGGATTCCGGCATCGTCGTCTTCCGCAGGGGTGACCACGCCTTTTGACTTGAGGCGCTTTTCAATCACCTTGCGCAGGCGATCGCGGAATTCATCGCGGTAGTCACCGGGCCTCCAGGTGTCGCTCATCGACTCGATGAGCTGCTCGGCCATGGTTATTTCCTTGGGCGAAATCCGGTACGACGAGACAGTACCCTGCGGGATCTTGTATTCCTCGGCGTCCACCAGTTCCTGCGGATAGCGCAGCAACATCAGCATCAATGCGTCATCGCGGGGCATCACTGCCGAAAGGTATTCCCGCGTGCGGATGACGACGCGGGCAATCCCGATCTTGCCGGTACGCTTGAGCGTTTCTCGCAGCAACACGTACCCTTTCTCTGCCTTCTTGCCCGGAACAAGCAGATACGGCTTCTCGAAATACTCCGGACCGATCGAATCGGCATCAACGAACGTATTCACCTCGACCGTCTCGTGATTCTCCGAGGCCGCGGACTTGATGTCCTCCGGGTCCAGCACGACGTAACTGCCCTTTTCATATTCGAACGCCTTGACGATTTCCTTCCAGGGCACCTCCTCGCCGGTTTCTGCGTTCACCCGCTCATAACGCACCGGCGTGTTGCTGCGGCTGTCGAGCATGCGAAAATGCAGGTCCACGCTGCGTTCACCCGACATCAGCGAGACGGGCACGTTGAGCAGGCCGAAAGAAAGGGTGCCGGTCCAGATGGGTCGTGCCATGGCAATGATCTCCGTGGAGGTGACGCTGGTTTGGAATGTTGCAATCAAGACTTGTTGCGAGCTCGCGTCCCGGCGGCCTTCTTCGCCGCCGCCGAGCGACCAGCCGCACCCTTGGTCCGGGCGGCCTTTTTCGCGGCGGCGGAGCGGGCGCCGGCCGGACGCTTGGCGGCGCTCTTGCTGGCGTGTCTGGACAAGGCCTGCTTCGACGCTGCGTGATGACCTTCTTTCTGCAGCACCTTCCTGGTCGCCGCAGAGCGTTTCGCCGCTGGCTTGTGCTGCTCATGCGAGGCGGCATCATCCTGCTTGGCCTTCTTCCTGGTCGCTGCGCTGGCGGTCTTGCTCGCCGGCACCTTCACGCCGTCCCGGCGCGCCTTGGAAAGGCCGATCGCGATCGCCTGCCTGGTGGAACGTGCGCCATGCTTTCCTTCGCGCACATGCTCGATTTCCTCGCGCACATATTCGCCCGCCTGCGTGCTCGGAGCCTTGCCTTCCTTCTTGTCTTTCGCGACAGCGGCTCGGGTTTTCTTGTCAGGCATGGCGGCTCTCCGACGGGCGACACGCCGACTATTGCCTGAACCTCGTGGACACGCCGTCAACTGGGGCCGAGCGGCGCTTCACCGCTCGCGCACGGCACGCTGAATATCCTGCGGTTACCAGTCAGACGCCACGGCCATGCGCAGCTCATGAACGGTCTCCACGACTATCGACGCAAGCGTGATTTCTCCAGAAGTTCGGAGCCGTCGGGCCACGAGCAATCTCCCGCCAGCGGACGCGCCATCTTCGTCGTGCAACTGCACCATGCCAGCAGCAGACATTTTGACTTCCGCCTGCAGGTGGGTGACGTCTTGAAGAGCTGGGCGGTACCCAAAGGTCCCAGTTACGACCCACAGGTGAAACGACTCGCAGTCGAGGTGGAGGATCATCCGGTTTCGTACGCCGGCTTCGAAGGCGAGATCGAGCACGGTTACGGCAAAGGCCACGTCGATCAGTTCGACACGGGCGTCTGGACCACGACCGGCGACGCCGAGGCGCAACTGCAGAAGGGCCATCTGCGCTTCGAGCTATTCGGCAAACGACTCAAGGGTGGCTGGCACCTCGTCCGCAGCTCGCGCAAGCAACGCCAGCCGGCGTGGTTCCTGATCAAGGCCAAGGACGCCTTCGCCGGCGATGTCGAAGCCGACGACCTGCTCGATGCAAAGATGAAACGCAGCACGCACGCGGCGGCGAAAACGCCGGCAACGAAGGCCGCAGCGAAGAAATCGATTTCGCGGAAAAAGGCCCCTCCCCGCCAGCGCAAGCTGCCGCGGACCAAACTCGTGCGGCAAGCAGCGGCACTGGATGGCGCGCGCAAAGCGAAGATCGGCACGGAGTTTTTCAAACCGGAACTGGCGCGCCTGCGCGAACACCCACCCGCAGGGGATGGCTGGCTGCACGAAGTGAAGTGGGATGGGTATCGCATCCTCGCCGCGATCGCCGACGGCGATGTCCAGTTGTGGTCACGCAACGCGCTTTCCTGGAATGATCGGCTGCCCGACATTGCGCAGTCCCTGCAGGCGCTGGGGCTGCGATCGGCGCGCCTGGACGGCGAACTGATTGCTCTGGACAGCAAAGGCCGAAGTGACTTCAACGGACTGCAGAAAACGCTCTCCGGCGAAGCGTCTCTGCCACTGGTCTATATGCTTTTCGACTTGCCGTATCTGGAGTGCAGCGATCTCACACGGGTACCGCTGATCGAACGCAAACGACTGCTGCAGGGATTGCTGGCTCAGGCGCCGCCAGGACTCTCATTGAGCACGCACGCGGTGGGCGACGGCGAAGCGGCGTTTGAAATGGCAGTCAGCGAGCGACTGGAGGGAATTGTTTCCAAGCGCATCGATTCGCCCTATCACGGAGGCCGCGGCGATGATTGGCTGAAGATCAAGCGGCTGGAAAGTGACGAGTTCGCGGTAGTGGGCTTCACCCCGCCCAAAGGCAGTCGTCAGGGGCTCGGCTCCCTGCTGCTGGCGAGGCCGGATCCTCAAGTGGCTGGCGGATGGATCTACGTCGGCCGTGTCGGCACGGGCTTCAGCGACGAGCAATTGCGGCGTCTCGCCGCCGCCCTCACGGACCAAAGCAGCCGCAAACCCTCGGTGAAGCTCGCCGCCATCGATCCCCTGTTGCGCAATGCGCGCTGGGTGGCACCCAAAACCGTGGTCGAGGTCTACTATCGCGGCATCGGCAACCACAACCTGCTGCGCCAACCGAGTTTGAAAACCATGCGTACCGACAAGTCTGCCGCCGAGCTTGCAGATTCCGATCGTGCTCCGGCCAAACGCACCTCTAAAACTGCCCGCTCGTCTGCCGCACGCGCCACGAGCGAGGCGCCCACCATAACCATCACCCATCCCGATCGCGTGGTGTTTCCCGAGGGTGGCTACACCAAACAAGACGTGGTGGACTACTACACCCGGGTCATGCCGTGGTTGCTGACCGGCATCGTGGACCGTCCCACGTCAGTGATCCGCTGCCCCGAGGGCATGGCCAAAGCCTGCTTTTTCCAGAAGCACATGATCCAGGGGCTGGAACATGTCGGCAGCAAGAAGCTGAAAGAAGACACCGGCGCCCAGGCGACCTATATCTACCCGCTGGATGCGACTTCAGTGATCGAGCTGGTCCAGTTCGGCGCGCTGGAGTTCCATCCCTGGGGCGCCACGGTCGCCCAGCCGGACCATGCCGACCGCATCGTGTTCGACCTCGATCCCGGACCCGACGTGAGCTGGGAAAGAGTGGTGTCCAGTGCCCGGCTGGTGCGCAAGCTGCTCCAGCGGATCGGTCTCGGATCCTTCGTTCGCACCACCGGCGGCAAGGGCCTGCATGTGGTGGTGCCGCTCAAGCCAGCGTGCCTCTGGCCGCAGGTGAAGGATTTCGCGCGCGCCTTCGCCGAGAGCATGGCGCAAGCACACCCGCTGGAGTTCGTTGCCACGGCCAGCAAGGTGCAACGCAAGGGAAAGATCTACGTCGACTACCTGCGCAACAGTCGTGGCGCGACCAGCGTCGCGTCGTATTCACTGCGCGCCCGTGCGGGCGCCCCGGTCGCCATGCCGCTGCGTTGGGACGAGCTGGGCCGCCTGCGCAGCGGCCACGACTTCGACATCACCTCCGCGCCCAGGCGGCTGGCGCGGCTCCGCACGGATCCATGGAAAGACATCGCGACATTGCAGCAGAGCCTTGACACGGTGCTGGGAAAGCTCACGCCGTGATGCAGATCGCTGGCGCGCACTCGGCGCCGGCGACAGGGACGACCAAGAAATCAAACACTCAGGACGTGGCACTCAGTGCCTTCATCAGCGCGTCAGTGAACGCCGGGATGTCTTCCGGCTTGCGGCTGGTAATCAGCTGCCCGTCGCGCACCACTTCACTGTCTTCCCAGTGCGCGCCGGCATTTTCCAGGTCCTTGCACAGGGACGGCCACGAAGTGACCCGGCGGTTCTTGACCAGTTCCGCATTGATCAAGGTCCACGGCCCGTGGCAAATCGCGGCCACCGGCTTGCCGGCGTTGTCGAACGCCTTGACCAGTGCGATCGCCTCCGGTTTCAGTCGCAACTGGTCCGGGTTCATCACCCCGCCAGGCAGGAGCAGCGCGTCGTAATCGTCGACCTCTGCATCGTTCAGGGCCTTGTCAACCGGTACCGATTCCCCCCAGTCCTTGCCGCTCCAACCCTTGATGCTGCTGCCAGTTCCCGGTGAAATCACAACGGTCGTCGCACCGGCCTTCTCCAGCAGGCGCTTGGGCTCGGTCAATTCCGACTGTTCGAAACCGTCGGTAGCGAGAATGGCGACGCGTCGCCCTTCGAGTTTGTAGGTAGACATGGAGTGCTCCATTGAGATGGACGCACAGTGTTGCGGACGGAGCATGCAACGGACGTCGTTTCAACGTGAGCAGCGCGTGACACCTCAGGCACTCTCAGCGGCCGGTGTTCAGTGCAGACTCTCCACCCCGGGCAAATGATAGTGCCACCCTCTCACTCGCGGGCCGAGCGGTGGCATCGAGCACAACAACGCCGCACACTTGATTGTTGTTGTTTACCAGCGGCACCCGGTGCAAGTTTGCGGTGCCGACCAGCCGGCTCACTTCGTCCGCATCTATCGCCTGCTGCCACCAACTCACTGGATCATTCATGCAGTGGCTCATCCAGCGTGCCGCGGTAAGGTCCACGTCATCGACGATGTCTGCGCGGCAAGGGATGAAACCCACCTGTCGATGGCGCTGGTCAAACACCGGTACGTCCCCAACCTCGACATGCTGCGCGGCCACGTGCGCGTCGGACCAGTCACGCGGGAACGGCGGTGGCGCCTTTCCGGCAACGTCGCGCGCGCCAAATCGGGCAAGCCAACCCACCCAGAACCGGGCAATCATGGATGCGGCCCTCCCATGATCGGCAGCACGGCGCCGGTGATGTAGCTCGAACATGCCGGTGCAGCCAGGAACACGTACGCCGGTGAGATTTCCTCCGGTTGCGCGGGTCGACCCATCCCGCTGCCGCTGCCGAATTTCTGGATGTCATCTTCCGACTGGTCCGCCGGGTTCAGCGGCGTCCATACCGGGCCAGGCGCAACCGCGTTGACGCGAATGCCGCGCCTGGCGAGGTTGGAGGCGAGCGCCTTGGTGAACGCATGGATACCACCCTTGGTCATCGAGTAATCAAGCAACCGGTCGTTGCCGAAAAAGCCGGTTTCCGAACCGGTATTGATGATGCAATCACCACTTGCCAGATGCGGCAGCGCCGCACGTGCCATCTGGAAATAGCCATACAGGTTGGTACGTAATGTCTCGTCGAAGTGGGTGTCGGTGATGTCCTCGATCGATTCCGCATGTTCCTGGAACGCGGCGTTGTTGACCAGGATGGAGAGCTTGCCGAACGCCTTGACGGTTTTGTCGACGGCCCCTTCGCAGAACCTCGGCTTGCGTACGTCGCCGCAGATCAGCAAGCATCGCCTGCCTTCTCCCTCCACGAACCGTTTGGTTTCCGCCGCGTCCTCGTCTTCACTCAGATAAACGATGGCCACATCGGCGCCCTCGCGCGCGAACAGTACGGCGACGGCGCGGCCGATCCCGGAATCACCGCCGGTGATGAGGGCCACCCGGCCGGCCAGCTTGTCGCTGCCCTGATAATCAGGTGCCATGAATTGCGGAGCGGGCGTGAGTTCACGCTCGCTTCCGGGTTTTCGCTGATGCTGTTTCGGCAAGGGGTTCTCGGGCTTTTTGCGTGGCGAGGCCTGCGCGACGCGGCCCTTGCGCGAGTTTTTCTTGTCCGGAGCTTCCCGGCGATCCGTGTCAGCCTGGATCCGCCGCTGGCGTTGCGCGGTCTCGGCGCTGCCCGAAGCGTGTTTCGGCGTTTGCGTAGCCATGGTGTACATCCGGCTGGATGGGGTCCTCATGCTGCTCGTGAGGACGTGCGAATAGGGTGAATTTTTTGCACTTTCTTCCACGGCAAAGCACGCGCCGCGTTCAGCGATGCAGAAACGAATCAGCCTGGTTTGGAGGGAACGCACAAACATTGATGGACGCCCGCCATGTTTGCCCGCTTTCGGCCAGGAGTTGTCAATGGATGCCCCCATTCAATTGAGACAATGCTGCCGTTCGCTGCGCAGGCGAGGGCGCCGTATCCCGCAAGTGGTTTGCGCGCGTCAGGCTACTGACGATGCGTCGAATGCATTCGATACACGCATCGCGCCAAACCGGCGGTCCCTCATCAGCCGCTTGAGCTCGCGACCGCAGGCAACGGCTGGCCCGGCAGAGGCAAGCCGGCGTGCTTGCACAGGCGGCAAAGCGCTGGGGGTGCTGCCAGAGCAGCCAGAACGGCGCCCGGAGGAGTCCAGTCTCAGCACCGGATCACCCCCCCTTTTGGCTCCGCATACCGAGGATCCATCCTCGGGCAAGGCGGCAATGCCAGTCTCTGCATTCAAGCCCAGAGCGACCCGCCGCGCGCCCCGCCAATTACACCGCGCCAGGTCTTCACTTGTTGCGCACATCTGACACTGAACCATAGGGCTCATAAGCATCGCAGGTTTTTACACAAGGACTCTCATGCGTCTGTCGCGTTGCCGCGTTCAAGCGGCCATCGCTCTAAGTTTGTTCTCCCTTCTTGCCGCTGCCGATGCGACCAGCATCCAGATCGAGGGCGGTCCCAGTTACATGGACAGCGATGCCACCGCCGCAGTCTTTGGCGAGGCAGTTTTTGATGCATACCCCATCGGCGACAGTGCATTCAGCTGGTCGCCGGACGTCTCACTGGGTTTCATCAACCGTCGCGACATCGCGCGCTACAGCGGCAGCCGATATTCAACGAACGATAATGTCTATCTGGCGGCCGCGGGCGCGCGCTTTCACTATGGCGAGGCAAGCCATTGGTATCACCATCTGTTCTTCAGTTTCCAGCCGGCCGTGCAAAGCGGTCGAACTCAGGCGCTCAGCACCCACTACGAGTTCGTCAGTACGTTGGGCTGGCAGTGGCGCGACCTGAGCCTGCAGATCCGGCACATTTCCAACGGCAGCACCGGAGGCACGAATCGTGGCGAGACTATGCTGCTGGTGGCCTTTGATTTCGCTCACTGACCCCACCGCCACAGTCGGCTGAACAATGCCCGCCCGCCACGTCGAAACGTTTGGAAGTGACGACGACAGCGCACAAGTTGGCCGATGGCTGGATGGCGGCCGAGCACTGGATCATCGAAAGCGTGCGCCACGCCCGGTCTGGCGGTGATGCGGCCGGCGGCCACACGGATTCGCATGCGCCGGGTGCGTGCGGATGCGTCAGCGCAAATGCCGCGGTTCTTTTCGGCGTGCGTGCGGTGAGCCGACGATGCTTATGGCGGCCTATCTCCAGACGAAACCTGCGGGCCATGTACGCGCTCGTCCCGCTTGAAAGGCGGGTATCTCAGTAACTTTGGTCGTGGTACACGCGCGACAAGGGAAAGGAGTGGCCCGCAGGGCTGCCCTCTGGACTTTCCGGAGCACCGGTACCATTGCGACGAGAAGAAACGGACAAGCCCAAAAAGGGCAGGTCCGTTCTCTTCACAACGTTCCGGCAGCACCAACGTGAACGAATCACCGTGAGCGCAGCTCACCCACCAGTTGCTCCTTTCGCTCGGCCATCTGTTCGCCCAGTTCGTTCAGCCGCTCCTTCTCGAACAGCTCTTTCGCTCGCGGGAACATTTCCTTCTCCTCTTCGTCCGCGTGGTGCGTCACCAACTCTTTGAGAACCTTGGCACGGCCAGAGAACTTGTCGCTTGCCACCTCGGTGTTGAGCAGATCAGGAAGCACGAGATCGCCTGCAGCACGGTGTTCTTCCATCGCTTCAAAAAACATCTTGGCATCATCAGTCTTCTTCCCTGCCGACTTGAACGCCGGATAGAAGATCTCTTCTTCGATGATCGTGTGCGCCTTGAGCTGAATGCGGATTTCGTCCAATAATTCCGCACGCTTTTTCTTTGCCCGAGACGTCGTCGCGGCCAATTCCTCCAAGAGTTTGCGGACGACCTTGTGATCTTCGGTAAGCAATTTGATCGCGTTCATGACGTTCTCCTCTTAAGTCTTGTGTGATAAAAGCGTGCCAGATCAGGTGTGAAAAGCGTATGCACCGCCGCAGCGAGCTGTCATGCTGAATGTGCGGCGCGAAGCACGAAGTTTAAGCGTGTGGGCTTCTGGCGCAGCCTCCGAATCACAGGCGGGTTTCACATGGACGACGTTGCGGACGCACCCCACCTCATCGGGTTCGATGTTCCTTCGCTTGCAGGCTCGCTTCCAGGGGCAGGCGGTGAGATGAACGTCATTCTCCACAAGGAAGCGCCAACACGGTGGAAATTATTCTTTGAACGGGCGGTTGAGAACGCCGATCTGCTGATCCGCGAAGGGAACCCGATAGTTCAGGGAAACACGATCGCGATTCGCGTTACCGCTGGGAACGTAGGCTCGATGCGCATCAAGATCACCGAATTCCTTCTTAACCTCAATGCTCGATACCAATACGAACCCGCGGCGACACCGCACCATCTGCGGTAAACCGATCCTCACGCGAGACGGCTGCGTGCTTGTGGCGAACATCTCGCCGCAGCAGCGCGAGACGATCAATCAGAGCCGGTAGCTGGCAGCGTGAGGATAGCGTCGCGGTGCCACCAAGCAGTCATCGGCGCGACTCAGTCCATGAGATGAACTAGCCTTTGGCGACCTCCGCAGCTGACGCCACCTCTGCCGCTGCACTTCGTATAGCGCGGTCCACCTCGTTGAACTCTGCGTCCGATTTTGGTGTTTGGCCCTTGCAGTCGTGGCTTGGGCCGTCGGCCAGCTTCCGATAGTGCTGTCGTATTTTGTCCAGCGTTTCGTCGTCCAAGTCTTCCAGGTTGAGCAGGCCGTTCTGCGCTTCGGTGACTCGAATCAACTCGTCCAACTTGATGTGGAGCGATGCGCCTTCGCGGTTTTGACTGTTTTGAATCAGGAACACCATCAAAAATGTGACA
>JBDTKM010000131.1:0-4915 GCA_039935315.1 Rhodanobacter sp.
CCGCGCCCGCCGGCTTTCAGCTTGCGGATGAAGTGCTGCAGGAACAGGTAGGCGGTTTCGCCGGACTTGATCGGGAAGTTCTGCTGCACTTCCTTGCGCTCGCCGCCGCCGAACGGCGGATTGGCCAGCACGAGGTCGTGGCGATCCTTCTGCTGGATGTCCAGCACGTTTTCGCTGAGCGTGTTGATGTGCCGGATGTTGGGCGCATCAATGCCGTGCAGGATCATGTTCATCACGCCCAGCACATAGGCCAGCGATTTCTTCTCCTGCCCGTAGAAGGTGCGCCGCTGCAGCGTGTCCCAGTCGGCGGCGGAGAGGTCGTCGCGGCGCAGGCTGTTCCACGCTTCGCACAGGAACCCGGCCGAACCGCACGCACCGTCATAAATGGTTTCGCCGATCTGCGGCTGAACCACCTTGATCATGGCGCGGATCAGCGGGCGCGGCGTGTAGTACTCGCCGCCGTTGCGGCCCGCGTTGCCCATCCGCTTGATGCGGGTTTCGTACAGATCGGACAGCTCGTGCTTGGCCTGCTGACTGCCGAAGTTGAGCTGGTCGATGATCTCCAGCGCGTCGCGCAGCGAGTAGCCGGAACGGAAGCGGTTGGCGATCTCGGAGAAGATCTCGCCGATCTTGTATTCCAGCGTGTCCGGGTCGTCTACCGAGTCGCGGAAGGTCTGCAGGTACGGGAACAGCTTGCCGTTGACGAAGTCGATCAGGTCGGCGCCGGTACGCGCGGCATTGAGGTCGGGTGCGCCGTCTTTCGTTTTCGGCGCGGCCCACGACTGCCAGCGATACGGCTCGTCGAGGATCGGCGTGTACTCGCGCTTTTCCAAACCGGCCTCGTCCTCCCACTCCTTCTCCATGTCGTCGAGATACTTGAGAAACAGCAGCCACGACGTTTGTTCGGCGTAGTCCAGCTCGGAAGCCAGTCCCTCGTCATTCCGCATGACGCGGTCCATGTTGTTGAAAGCGTTCTCGAACATGCGCTGTGGGTGGTCCTGGTCGTAACCCGGCGGAGGCGGGGTAATGAGCGATTATGACAAAAGCGCCGGTAGTGGGCCCGGCGACGTGAGGTCAGGAGCCATTCCAGAAGAAAGCCAGAAGACTGACCGCAGCAGGGCCGATGCCTCATGCAGGATGGGCGGGAGTTGTTCCCTCCGACTACCGTCAACGTTGGCCACGCGCCATCAAGGATAAGCGTCATGAAGCTATGGATTGTTGCCCTCGGGCTGCTGCTGGTGTCGTGCGCAAGCGTGCAGGCGAAGACAGTGGGTTGGCAGCCGTCTGCCGGGCACACGCAGATACCGATATGGCCGGGTGTGGCACCCGATCTGAAGCCGGTGCCGGGGCCGGAAACCGTCAAGATAGGCAAGGATCTGGTCGGCGGCCTGCCGGTGACGGCGGTGACCAATGTGACGCGGCCGACGATGACGGTGTATGCGCCGAAGGGGAAGAATACCGGTGCGGCGGTGGTGGTGATCCCGGGCGGCGGCTTCGAGATCCTGGCGATGGATCTGGAAGGCACCGATACCTGCGATTGGCTGACTGCCAAAGGCATCACCTGCATCCTGTTGAAATATCGCGTGCCGGGTATCCCGTATGTGTGGCAGTGCAACTGTCGTCCGCACAACTTCGAGTTGTCGATGCCGTCGCTGCAGGACGTGCAGCGAACCATGCGGCTGGTGCGCTTTCACGCGGCGCAGTGGCATATCGATCCGCACCGGATTGGTGTGCTGGGCTATTCGGCGGGCGGTTTCCTGGTGGCGGAGATCAGCACCAACTTCGATCGGCATCTGTATGCGCCGGTGGATGCGGCCGACCAGGAGAGCGCGCGCCCGGATTTCGCGATGCCGATTTATCCGGGGCATCTCGCCACGGATGAGGACAAGTTCAATCCCAACGTACCGGTCACCAGCAAGACGCCGCCCACCTTTCTGGTGCAGGCGGAAGATGACTACGAGGATGGTGTGAACCAGTCGCTGGTTTATTACACCGCGCTGGCGAAGGCGCATGTGCCGGCAGAAATGCATCTGTATGCGCACGGCGGCCATGCGTTCGGCTTGCGGCCCTCGAAGTTTCCGATCACCGGCTGGCCACGGCTGGCCGAGACGTGGTTGCACACAATCGGCATCGTCCAGCACTGAGCGCCGCAGGGGTTTGCACGAGTCCCGTGCGTGGTTCCTGACTTGCGGCAGACCCTGAAGTCCTGGCTTCAGGCAGATCCCCGGTAGTCACGCCGGGAAAGAGTGTCCGTGGCGAATGACACTTGCTTGACGGCAATCCCCCCAACAATCGTCATTCCCGCGCAAGCGGGAATCCATTGAGTTCGGTACGGTGCAGCACATTGGATCCGGCTTGGCCGGCGCTGCGGCCGTTGAAAAGCGCCTCGCGGTTAAGCAAGCGCCATTCGTGTCCGAGGCACTGCAGCGATGCGATGGACTGTCTATTCCGCGTGTTTGAAAAGTTTGTAAGCACTGGTGTGCAACGCCGTCACGCCGTGTGTTGAAAACGGAGGTTGCGAGGCCGGGACGGCTTCCCGCTCCAGCAGCTCGACATCCCACTGCGGATCAAACAGGCGATGCACTTCCTTGTCATCCACCGAGAACGGCGGGCCGTCCATTTCGTGCTGAGCGTAGTCCATGGTGATCAGCAGCCCCTGGCAGCCATACGGCAACTTGCCGTAGACCTCGCGTACATAACGTTCGCGCATGGGCGGCGGCAGGGCGATCAAGGCGGCACGGTCGTAGACGGCAGCGGTCGAGGCGAGCGTGTCCGTGCTCAGGTCGAAGATGTCGCCGTTGATGACCTCGATCGAGGCGGCCGTCCAATGGTTGCCGTCGGCTTCGTCGCGTATGCGCTGGGTCAGGTGGTTTTCGGTGAAGAATTGTTCCACCGCGAGCGGGGACAATTCCACGCCGGTAATCACGCATTCCTGGCTGGCCAGCCACAGCAGGTCAGGTGACTTGCCGCATAACGGCACCAGTACCTGAGCGCGGGGTGGTATGGCGAGTGCGGGCCAATGCTTCAATAACAATTGCGTCGGCTCGTCGCTGTGCCAGCCGGTGCGGCCTTCGCGCCAGCGTTCAAACCAATAGGCTGCGAGCATGTGCCTTCTCTCCCGATGCAGGTTGAGCTTGGGTGGCGTGCTGGAACGCACAGCGGAGTCGCAACTCTGCGGGAACGCATCGCGATCCAGCGCCTTCGGTAGGCTAGCACTCCTGATCACGCGCACTGTGCAGGGCGTGTCGAGAGGGAGGGGAATCCGGGTCAGAGTCGAATGACGCTTGCTTGAGGGCAAATGGCCTCAGGAACCCCGTTCGGCGGTGCGGCGGGGGTGATGAGCTGCGTACTGACGTGGAGGGCATGCGGCCGAGCTGCTCTATGGCTACGTCGGCGAGCAACGGATTCCTGCTGTAGTGGATCGCGTTGTCGTTGGCACGCGCGGCCAGATACCGCCGCATGCCCCGCAGCGGGATGATGACGGGCTGCCCGTTGCTGCTCCCGGATTTTGATGGCTGCGATCGCCGTACTTGCACTGCAGTTCGTGATCATCGCGTTCAACGTCGCCGGTTGCGTGCGGATCCCGGTGAGTGCGTGGCGCGGCTGGCGCTGGATGCCGCGCACGTGCATGCCGGTCCACCCAACATGGTGCGGAGCAGGATTCCTGATCGCCCATCCTCGACGCCAATCAGGCGTCTGGATGAGTGGTTCAGAACGAACGCTGCACGGAATAGTCGGCCAGCACGACCAGTGCATCGCGATAGTTTGACGCGGGCAGCGAACCCAGCGCGTCGCGGGCGCCGCGGGCGTGTCCCAGCGCGCGCTGGCGGGTGCGCTCGAGTGCGCCGGAATCGCGGATCGAGGCGATGATGTGATCCAGCGAATCCAGCCCGCCGTGCTCGATGGCGTGGCGCAGCGACTTCGCCTGCTCGGGGCTGGCGTGCTCCAGCGCATAAATCAGCGGCAGGGTCGGCTTGCCTTCGGCCAGGTCGTCGCCGATGTTCTTGCCCAGCGTGCCTGCATTGCTGGTGTAATCAAGCAGGTCGTCGGCGATCTGGAATGCGTATCCAAGCTCCATGCCATAGCGGCGCAGGTCGGCCACCTGGGTCGGTGGGAGTCCGCCGAGCAAACCACCCAGTTCGGTGGCGGCGGCAAACAGCACCGCGGTCTTGCGCTCGATCACCGCCAGGTAGGCCGCTTCGCTGACGTCGGCGTTGCCGATGTTGAGCAACTGCAACACTTCACCTTCGGCAATGGTGTTGGTGGTGTCGGCGAGGATTCGCATGATGCGCATGTCGTCCAGTTCCACCATCAACTGGAATGAGCGCGAATACAGAAAGTCTCCCACCAGCACACTGGCTGCATTACCCCAGAGTGCGTTGGCGGTCTTGCGGCCACGCCGCAGCTCGGACTCATCCACGACATCGTCGTGCAGCAAGGTAGAGGTGTGAATGAACTCGATGACCGCTGCCAGCTTGATGTGTTGATCGCCGTGATAGCCAGCGGCGCCAGCTGCGAGGACGTGCAACGTTGGCCGCAGTCGTTTGCCGCCACTGGCAATGATGTGGTCGGCAATCTGATTGATCAGCACTACGTCCGATGACAATCGATGCCGAATCAGTGCATCCACGCGCTGCATGTCAGCGGCGGCGAGACTGCGCACTTGGGCGAAGTCGTTCGATGGTTCGGGGATCGGTGCGGCAAGTGTGCTCATGCAAGACATCGTGTGGGTGTGAGCCCGGATTATAAGGGCTTGCTCGAGATGTGCGTTCGCTCCGCGATAATGGCAGCCTTGCCATACGGCACACTCGTGGCGTTGTGCCGCACGAACGGTCCGGTATGGACGCCCTATACTTGAACACTTGTTTTGACGAAAAACGTGGCCAGCTACCGTGAGCAAACTCAGCAAAGGTGA
>JBDTKM010000132.1:0-3773 GCA_039935315.1 Rhodanobacter sp.
CACATACCACGACAGCGAACAGGGCACATAGCATGGGCGTGAGGCGGGACATGGATGACCTTGGCAGTGGCTGGCGAAGCTGCGAGCGTAGCACTGTGGCCGCGCATGTCGCAGCGCGCCATTGGCAGCCTCATGAGAGCGGCTGGATTGGCTCCATGTGGCCAGGCGGGGCGACCAACGCGGTCACAAACGGGATCGGCCGGACGCCGATCGGCGCGCGGTGAACCGCGACAACCCGCAGACTTGCGCGACGGTCAAGGCGCTCGGCACGCCCATGATAGTCAAGCATGCAAGTGGGCGGCGCTGAGAATCGCAGCTGCCTCGGTGCGATGCAGATCGAATACCAGCACCTCGTTGTCGCCCGCCCGCAACCACGGCGCGGGACAGTACAGATGCTGCTGCGGACCGATGTGCCAGTAGCGACCGAGCAGGTGGCCGTTGACCCACAGGTAGCCCTTGTTCCACCCGCTCATGTCGAGGTAGCAGTCGCCTACCGCGTCGAGCTTCAGCGTTGCCCGGAAGAACAGGCCCGGTCGCGAGGCGGCACCGCGCAGCGGTCGCAGGCTGGCCAGCCATGCCCGGTCCAGGGGCAAACTGTGCACGTTCCAGCCGTACAGTTCCTCGTCGTCGAGGCGGATACTGCCCACAACGCCTTTGCGGTCGACCATCGCCTGGCCGTAGTTGATGTGGCCGAAGCTGTCGACCAGGATGTCGAGCTCAATTTCCTCATGACCGTCAGCCGCGGGCAAATCAATGCGATCGCCCGCGCGCAGGTCCGGATGCCGCACTCGCGACAGGTAATCGACGTAGCGTCCGGCGCTGAACACGGTCGCGTAATCGCGCACGCCGTCGATGCGCAGCGTGCCGCCGTTACCGCAAACCTGACGTCGGTACAGCACCAGACCGTGGTCCTGGCCGAACAGTAGTTCGTTGCCCTGCGGCGCAGCGATATGCTCCGGTGGTGGCAGGTTGTCCCATAGCGAGGCATACGGGGCTGATGTAAACGGCGCAAATCGGATCATGGATGGCGTGGCCGGCACCTCGGGCAACGGCTGCCTGACGCTGGTCGCCAACAGCCCACGGAAAGTGTAGTAGTCCGGCGTGGGTGCGCCGTGCTCGTCAATCGGCGCGCCGTAATCGTAGCTGGTGATCACCGGCTGGAAATGCGAGTAGTCGTCATGCGCGTTGGCGCCCGCGCCGAAGCCGAAATTGGTGCCACCGTGCACCACATACATATTGAACGAGCGGCCGTGTTGCAGCAGCGAGCGCAGCGTTGCAGCGAAATCGCCGGGTGCGAATGTCTGATCGCCCCAGTGGGTGAGCCAGCCGGGATAGCCCTCGCCCATCCACACCGGCATCTCGCCTGCAATCGCCTGACCACCGGTGAAATCGGTGTCGCCATCCAGGCCCAGCGCGGCATCCGGCAAATACGAGTGCGCTTTGCGCACCTGGTCCAATCCATCGGAGATCGAGAACGGTCCGTGCACACCGTGCTGCTGCCACAGCGACCGGATCAATTCGAGATAAGCAAGGTCATGGCCGAACGAGGCGTACTCGTTTTCCACCTGCACCAACAGGATCGGACCGCCGTGGGCGACCAGCAGCGGTGCCAGCACCGGCGCGATGGTACCAATGTAGCGCCGCACCGCCGCCATATAGTTGTCATCGTCCTTGTCGCGCACGCGGATATGCGGATGGCGCAACAGGTACGGCGGCAGGCCGCCGTAATCCCATTCGCCACAGATGTACGGACCGGGCCGCAGATATACCCACATGCCTTCTTCCTGGCACAGCCGGATGAAGCGGGCGAAGTCACGATTGCCGGTGGTCAGGTCGAACTCCCCGGGCTCGGATTCCAGAGCGTTCCACATCAGGTAGATCGAGATGGTGTTGAGCCCCATGGCCTTGGCCATGCGGATGCGCTGGCGCCAGTACTCGGCGGGGATGCGGATCGGGTGCATCTCGCCACTGCGGATCTGGAACGGCTGGCCGTCAAGCAGGAAGTGCTGCGCAGAAAGTTCGAAACGGTGTGGCTGGCCGTCCGGCGCTCGCTCGACCGATACGCCTCGCTCTACGGTGCCGGCCACAAGGCCGGAACTGAACGCGGCGAGCGGCGCCAGGGCAGTCAGTCTCAGAAAATCTCGTCGCTGCATCGGAAGTCCTTCGGTCGCAACTCATTGGCTGAAGCTTGTTCGAAGCGGCGCACGTTCAATGCCGATTCGGGGCCCTCGTCCTGCCGGGACAGCTGCGGACGCGGTTCGCGACGTTGGCTGCAATTTGCCGGGCATCGGCGTGCGCCGTAGTCGGCTGCACCTGTTACGCACGCGCCCAGGGCTGTTCCATCGCAAACCAGTCGATTGGCCATAGTGGGCGACCCGGCTCAAGCGACGGCTGCAAGCTGTCGAAATGGCGCCACGAGCGCACCGCGTACAGGCCACCCATCAGACCGGCACGGTGCCGGTTGGCGTAGCCGCGCCGACGACCGCGATCCGAAGCAGAACGGTCGCCCCGGCTGGTGATGATAGGCGGTCGGTCGTATTCGCGCTGGGCAGCTTCGGGATCAGTGCCGGCGCTGGCACGTAGAGGCGCAAGCCGGGCGCCAGACAGCATCATGGCGTCAACCCGAGCCGGACGCTCTGCGCTGCCGTGCCAGCCCTTAACCAAACATAGGTGACCGTACCAAAGCGATCATGGCCGCTGGCCCAGCCGGCAGCACCACTTTGTCGAAGTTGTTCGAGGCTGCTGCTCGACGCCAGCGACAGGCCGTTGACGCTTGCCGCGCTGGCCGCGCGTCCATGGATCTTCAACAGATAGAACCGCAGCGCCGGTTTGAACGTGCCGCTGGCGGGACCGATGTCGAACTGCACGGAGTTCGCGTGCTTCTGCGTTGCCAGGGTCTGGCGGAAGAAGGCGCCATGCTCGTAGGCGTAGGTGCTCCCGTCGTCGTCGTAGTACTCGAATGCGCTGCGTCGCGTGGCGGGAAAAACTTCGACGTTGAGTTCGGTCAGTGGCTTCTCGCCGACGTAATCCATCGGCAGTTGCATCGGGATGATCGCGCCATCGCGGATGAACATGGGGATGTCGCCCCAGCCCTTGTTGTCAATCGCCAGATGGATAGTTTCACCACCAGGGTAAGTCTTGCCGCTGATCCAGTCGGTCCACGGGCCAGTTGGCAGGTAGATATCCTTCTCGGTCTGGCCTTGCTTGACCACGGGGGAGGCCAGCAGGTAATCGCCAAACAACCAGCTATCGACGTCATTGCGCACGTTCGGGTCGTGCGGCCAGTCGAACAACAGCGGTCGCACCAGCCCGACACCGCTCACATGGCGCCGGTATTCATAGCTGTAGATGTAGGGTATCAGGCTGTAGCGCAGGCGGATCGCGGCGGTGGCGGCTTTCTCGGCGACCGGCCCGTACACCCAGGGCTGGCGCTTTTCGCCGACGGTGCCGTGCACGCGGAAGATCGGCGTGAAGGCGCCGAACTCAATCCAGCGCGCGTAGTTTTCATCGGACGGGTGACCATGAAAGCCTCCGGCATCCATACCCCATTGCATCTCGCCGACATTGATCGCGCTGAGCATGCGCGCGCGCTGATCGGCCATGTTGGCGAAGCCAGTGGTGATATCACCTGACCACAGACCGTACGCGTAGCGCTGCGCGCCCAGGTAGAAGTTGCGGTTGAGGGACCACACTCGGATATCCGTCTGGGCGCGTTGCGCGTCGTAGAGCGCGCGTTCCATGTTCATGAACTGGGTATCGCTTGGGAAGTCATC
>JBDTKM010000133.1:0-15123 GCA_039935315.1 Rhodanobacter sp.
TTGCAGCTGCGTATCGAGCGGCTGGAATTTCTTGGAGCCGACTGGCTGATTTACGGCGTGCTCCACGTGGGTGCGCAAGAGCAGAAGATTCTTTCCAAGGTGCCGCCGAGTGTTGCCACCACCTTGCAGGAGGGCGAGCTGCGTGAGTTCTGCGTGGATCGTGCGCGCCTGCGCTGGTTTGATCCGGCGACGGGTCTGCGAGTCGATGATGGCCCGCGCTGAAAAGGTGGCGCATGCCCGACTCGGAGATCGCGAGGGTCTGCTCGGCACGTTGATGGTGGCTCCGGCGTTCGTGTATATCGCCGCGCTGGTGGGTATTCCGTTCTTTCTCGCCATCGCGCTCAGCATGAGCAGCGCGACGATCGGCAATCCCAGCATTCATGGTTTCGTCGGCCTGTCCAATTTCGTCAGTGCCGTGCACGAGTCGGCGTTCCCGCTGGCGCTGCGCAACAGCATCATCGTCACCTTCGCCACGCTGATCCTGACCTTGGTGCTGGCCACGGCCGAGTCGGAATTGCTGGTACACGACTTTCGCGGCAAGTGGTTGCTGCAGATCCTGCTGATCCTGCCGTGGGCCATGCCGGTATCGCTGGCGTCGGTTGACTGGTTGTGGTTGCTCGATTCCGAATTCAGTCCGGTCGACTGGTTGCTGCGCCAGCTACATCTGCTCGGGCCCGGCACGGTGTGGGGACCTTCCAACCATTTGTATTACTACGGCAAGGAATGGCTTGGACTGGGCTCGATCACGGTGATCAACGTATGGCGGTTGTTGCCGCTGGCCACGATCATCGTGCTGGCCGGACGAACCGCCATTCCGCACGAGATCTTCGAGCAGGCGCAAGTAGACGGTGCCGGCTTTTTCCGGATCTTGTTCCGGATCACCATTCCCGCGTTGCTGCCGCTGCTGGTGGTCGCTGGAATGTTCACGGCGCTGCTGGTATTTGGCGACATGGCGGTGGTCGCCCTGACGACGCGCGGTGGCCCCGGATACGCCACGCAACTATTGCCCTATTGGGCGTATCTGAAAGGGATCGAGGGCGGCGCGCTGGCCGAAGGCGCAGCGGTGGCGTTGTTCATGTTCCCGGTGCTGCTGGCTGGCGCGATCCTGGCGCTGCGCATGGCTTACCGCTCTGAGTCGAATTGACGGGCCGCATCGTGAAGAAGTTATTACGTAAATCTGGTTTCTGTTTCGGGTTGGCCCTGTTCACCGTGTTCGCCGTGTTTCCGGTGCTATGGATGGTGATCACCGCCTTCAAGCAAGATGGCGATCTGTACGATGTTTCCAACAACCCCTTCATCTACAACCTGCCGCCGACGCTCAAACACATCACGTTTCTGTTCACTGACACCAACTTTCCACGGTTCCTGTGGAACTCTGCCTTCATTGGCGTGGCCGTCGTCCTCATCACGCTGGTGCTGGCCGTGCCGGCCGCCTACAGCTTGGCGCGGCTGGTGGGTCGCTGGGGTGAACGTTCGGGTATCGCGGTCTTCCTCGTCTACCTTATCCCGCCGACCTTGCTGTTCATCCCGCTGTACCAGATCGTCAGCTTCCTGCACGCGACCAACACGGTGTGGGCGCTGATCCTGGTCTACCCCACGATCACGGTGCCGTTCTGTACGTGGCTGCTGTTGGGATTTTTCAAATCGATGCCGCGCGAGCTGGAGGAATCGGCACTGATCGATGGCTGCAGTCGTTGGCAATCCTTCCTGCGTATTGCGCTGCCACTGGCTGGCCCGGGCATTGCCACTTGTGTCGTGTTCGCCTTCGCCCTGTCGATCAGTGATTACATCTACGCGGCGGTTTTTGTCAGCTCCACCGCGGCACGCACGGTGAGCGCCGGCGTGCCCACCGAGTTGATTCGTGGCGACATCTATTTCTGGCAATCGCTGATGGCAGCCGCGGCGATTGTCTCGATTCCGCTGGCCGTGGCGTACGGGTTGTTGTTCGATCGCCTGGTGAAAGGGTTTCAGAGTTGATGACCAAAATGCGAGTGGCGCTTGCTGGTGGCGCGGGCGCGGCAGGCAACCGAGTGCTGCGGCCATGCCGCAAGATTTGCTGACTTCCTGACAGGAAGATGTCGACGCGAGCGAATCACCCATGACGCGCCAACCAGCGGCGCGTGACGAGAGAAGGAAAGGACTGTGCCCGATGAGGTTGGCCCGCAATCAGGTCATTTGATCAGCCGTTCGTCGACCAGATGCTGCACCACACTCGGATCGGCCAAGGTGGTGATGTCGCCCAGTTGGTCGGGCAGGTTCTCGCCGATCTTGCGCAGAATGCGGCGCATGATTTTGCCCGAGCGGGTCTTGGGCAGCCCCGGCGCCCACTGCAGGTAATCCGGGGTGGCAATCGGACCGATCTCCTTGCGCACCCAGGCGATCAACTCCTTGCGCAACTCGTCGCTGCCGTTCTCGCCCGCAATCAGGGTGACATAGGCGTAGATGCCCTGGCCCTTGATGTCGTGCGGGCAACCGACCACGGCTGCTTCGGCGACTTTCGGATGGGCGACCAGTGCGCTCTCCACCTCGGCGGTGCCCAGCCGGTGGCCGGACACGTTGATCACGTCATCGACGCGGCCGGTGATCCAGTAATAACCATCCTCGTCGCGGCGCGCGCCGTCCCCGGTGAAGTAATTGCCCGGATACGCGGTGAAATACGTCTCGATGAAGCGCTGATGGTCGCCGTAGATCGTGCGCACCTGGCCTGGCCACGAATTGGTGATCAGCAGGTTGCCCTCGGCCACGCCTTCCTGCACCTGGCCATCGGCGTCCACGATAGCCGGCTTGATGCCGAAGAAGGGCAGCGTGGCCGAGCCGGGCTTGGTGGCGATCGCGCCGGGCAGCGGCGAGATCATGATGCCGCCGGTCTCGGTCTGCCACCAGGTATCGACAATCGGGCAACGTTGCTCGCCGACCACGCGGTAGTACCACTCCCAGGCTTCCGGGTTGATTGGTTCGCCGACCGAGCCGAGCACACGCAGGCTGGCGCGCGAGGTCTTCTTCACCGGCTCCTCGCCCTCGCGCATGAGGGCGCGGATCGCGGTCGGTGCGGTATAGAAGATCGTCACCTTGTGCTTGTCGATGACCTGCCAGAAGCGGCTGTAGTCGGGATAATTCGGCACGCCTTCGAACATCACCGTGGTCGCGCCATTGGCCAGCGGCCCGTACACCACGTAGCTGTGGCCGGTGACCCAGCCCACGTCGGCGGTGCACCAGTAAATGTCGTCCTCACGCAGGTCGAACACCTGCTCGTGGGTGTAGCTGATGAATACCAGGTAGCCGCCGGTGCTGTGCTGCACGCCCTTGGGTTTGCCGGTGGAGCCGGAGGTGTACAGCACGAACAGCGGATGTTCCGCCTCGACCGGCGTCGGCGGGCAATCCGCCGATTGGCCTTCCATCAGGGCGTCGTAGTAGCGGTCGCGCGGCGACTGCATGTTCACGGCGGCGCCGGTATGGCGCACCACGATCACGGTTTCTACGCTGTTGGTGCCGGGCCGTTCCAGCGCCGCATCCACGTTGATCTTGAGCGGAATGTGCTTGCCGGCGCGCAGGCCCTCGTCGGCGGTGATGACCACCTTGGCTTGCGAGTCGGCAACCCGGCCGGCCAGCGAGTCCGGCGAGAAGCCGCCGAACACCACTGAATGGATCGCGCCGAGCCGGGCGCAAGCCAGCATGGCCACCGCGGCCTCGGGGATCATCGGCAGGTAGATTGCCACCCGATCGCCCTTGACCACGCCCAGGTGTTTCAGCGTGTTCGCGAACTTGCAAACCTCGGTGTGCAGCTCGCGATAGGTGATCCGGCGCGAGTCCTTCGGGTCATCACCTTCGAAGATGATGGCCACCTTGTCGCCGCGCTTTTCAAGCTGGCGATCGAGGCAGTTCGCGCTCACGTTGAGTTCGCCATCCTCGTACCAGCGAATGTGCAGGTCCTTCGGATCGAACGAGACATCCTTGATCCGGGTCGGCGGCTTGATCCAGTCCAGGCGTTGGCCGATGCGGCCCCAGAAGCCCTCCGGGTCGTTGATCGACTCGGCGTACAGGCGCGTGTAGTCGTCCTGGCGAAGACGAGCTGCGGCCGCAAACGAAGGATCGACGGGATAGAGTTTGGACATGGCTTGGCTCCTGCTGGCTTGGCGTTGGAACGGATGGGGACGGCGCGCAGACAGCGGCACCGTGCGGCTCGGGGCTTTATGAGTGTAGCCCGATCACCCCGTCGGGGGCAGCGAGGCGGCCGGTCGACTTTAGTCAAATGTCACCGGGTCGGCTACGTGGCGAAGATCAACACTGCCGCTGGCAACGACGTGGTGCGGCTGGCGCCGGCGTTCTGCGCTGCATGGCCTGGGGCTGTGGATACGTGAAACCCGGCGGCGATGACGCTTGCCGACCGAATGATGATCAAGGCCGTAGCCGTCATCGCGGGGTCCGGCTGCGTGCGGGCAGCTTGAGCGGTGCGCCATGTTGGTGTCCACTTGACGGCGACATCAACGAGGGTTCTCCATGACGGCAGAGACACCGAGCTACGTCCACGGTGCCAGCGCGCAGCCCTTGCTGGGCGAGACCATTGGCGGCCTGCTTGACCGCGTGGCTGGCACGTACCCGGATCGCCCGGCCCTGGTGGTACCCGCACAAGGCGTGCGCCTGAGCTACCGCCAGTTCCACGCCGAGGTCGAGCGCGTGGCCGCCGGCCTGCTGGCGTTGGGCCTTGAGCGTGGCGATCGGATCGGCATCTGGGCGCCTAATCGGGCCGAATGGGTGCTGTTGCAGTTTGCCGCGCCCAAGGCGGGCCTGATCCTGGTCAATATCAATCCCGCCTATCGCGTGCACGAGCTGGAGTACTCGTTGAACAAGGTCGGCTGCCGTGCACTGGTGCTGTCGCGCCGCTTCAAGGCCTCGCAGTATCTCGAGATCCTTGCCGAACTGGCGCCGGAACTGGTCACCGCCGAGCCCGGCCGGCTGCACGCGGCGAGACTGCCGGCGTTGCGTGAGGTGATTCTGCTCGATCAGCAGGCGGAGCCTGGTACGCGCAGCTGGGAGCAGGTCGCTGAGCTGGGTGGTGCACCGGCGCTGCAACGGCTGCACGCGCTCGCGCCGGCGTTGAATTTCGATGATGCGGTGAATATCCAGTTCACCTCCGGCACCACGGGTGCCGCCAAGGGCGCCACCCTGACCCATCACAACATCGTCAACAACGGCTGGTTCATCGGCGAGGCCATGCTCCTGACCGAACACGACCGACTTTGCATTCCGGTGCCGTTCTACCACTGCTTCGGCATGGTGTTGGGCAATCTGGCCTGTGTCACCCACGGCGCTTGCATGGTGATTCCTGGCGAGGGGTTCGATGCGCTGACGACGCTGGAAACAGTAGCTGCGGAGAAGTGCACGGGCCTGCACGGCGTGCCCACCATGTTCATCGCCGAACTGGAGCATCCGCGCTTTGCCGAGTTCGACCTCAGCTCGCTGCGCACCGGCATCATGGCCGGCTCGCCGTGCCCGATCGAGGTGATGCGGCGCGTGGTCCGCGAGATGCACATGGACCAGGTCACCATCGCCTACGGCATGACCGAGACCAGTCCGGTGAGTTTTCAGACCGTGCCGGACGACCCGCTGGAGCGGCGGGTCGACAGCGTCGGGAGGATTCATCCGCACCTGGAAGTGAAGCTGGTCGGCGAGCGCGGCGAGGTGGTGCCGCGCGGTACGCCCGGCGAGCTGTGCACGCGCGGCTACTCGGTGATGCTGGGTTACTGGGATGACGAGCAACGCACGCGCGAAGCGATCGACGAAGCGCGCTGGATGCATACCGGCGACCTGGCGGTGATCGACGCGGACGGCTATTGCAGCATCGTGGGCCGGCTCAAGGACATGATCATCCGTGGCGGCGAGAATGTGTACCCGCGCGAGATCGAGGAGTTCCTCTACGGCCATCCGAAAATCCAGGACGTGCAGGTATTCGGGGTGCCGGATGCAAGGTTTGGCGAACAGGTGTGCGCCTGGATCCGTCTGCGCGACGGCGCCCAGGCCAGCGAGGGGGAAATGCAGGACTACTGTCGCCACCATCTCGCCTACTACAAGGTGCCGCATTACGTGCGTTTCGTCGACGCATTCCCGATGACGGTGACGGGCAAGGTGCAGAAGTACCTGATGCGCGAGACGATGATGGCCGAACTGGCGAGTCGATGACGGAGGTCGAATCCGCATGTCTCGGCGTGTGAGATCCTGCTATCGGACACTCAATCCATGACCGCCCCCGCGTTCCCGCCAGCACCCGGGCAGAGCCGCGTCGCGCGCCCGCATAAAGGACGCGGAGCAGCATCCAATCCCGAGGGCCGTTTTGAAAGCATCCGGCATCAGGCCGAGGACGACGGGTGGCAGAGCGCCTTGCTCGATGAAGACGCCCCGCGCCCGCGCACGGAAGTGACCGAGGAGCGGGCGCGCAGTGTGATCAGTCGCAACGACTCGCCAGACATCGCCTTCAGCCAGGCGATCAACCCGTACCGTGGTTGCGAGCACGGGTGCATCTATTGCTTCGCGCGCCCCTCGCACAGCTTTCTGAACCTGTCGCCTGGCCTGGATTTCGAGACCAGGCTGCGTGCCAAGGTCAACCTGGCCGAGGTACTGCGTGCGGAGCTGGGCAAACCCGGCTATGTGGTCAGTCCCATCAACATCGGCAGCAACACCGACCCGTATCAGCCGATCGAGAAGCGCTGGCAATTGACCCGCGCCGCGCTGGAACTGCTGGCCGCCTGCCACCATCCGTGCACCATCGTCACCAAGAATGCACTGGTCGAACGGGACCTCGACATCCTGCTGCCGATGGCGCGCGAGCGGCTGGTCCAGGTGTTCGTGTCGGTCAACTCGCTGGACAACCGGCTGGCGGCCAAACTGGAACCGCGCGCCAGCGCGCCGCATCGGCGCATCCAGGCCATCCGCACTCTGGCCGCTGCCGGGGTGCCGGTCGGCGTGCTGGTCGCGCCGATCATTCCGGCGTTGAACGACAAGGACATGGAAGCGGTGCTGGCGCAGGCGGCCGCGGCTGGCGCGCGCTGCGCGGGCTACACCACGCTGCGCCTGCCGCATGAGCTGAAAGCCCTGTTCCGGGAATGGCTGGCGTTGCACGCCCCGCAGCGCGCCGCGCACGTAATGAGCCTGTTGCAGCAGATGAACGGTGGACGTGACTACGACAGCGACTTCGCCACCCGCATGCACGGCTCCGGCGTATTCGCCGACCTGCTGCGTGCGCGCTTCGAGTTGGCCTGCCGCAAGCATGGCCTGGTTCGCACCCGCGAGTTGCAACTCGACAGCTCACGCTTCGTAGCGCCGCGCAAAACTTCGGCGCAAGGCGAGTTGTTCTGAGTTCAGGAAAATCCCGCCGCCCGGTGTCGCGGGCCGTCAGGCGTTGCGGCCATGGTCGTTAAGCGGCCGTCGCGCGCTGGCGCTGCGCAGGGCACTCCAGATTCACGGGCGGGCGGGCAGGATCTCAACACCCCCCACAGCACGGCATCGTTACGTAGCGTGCGCCCCCCAAGGAGTTTTCATGACCACTGCACCCCGTTTTCTTTCCTCGTCCACTCTTTCCGGCGACGCCATCAAGAATCCCCAAGGCGAGTCGCTGGGAGACCTCAAGGACATCATGATTGACACCACCTCCGGCAAGGTCGCCTATGCCGTGCTCTCGTTCGGAGGCGTGCTGGGCATGGGCAACAAATTGTTTGCCGTGCCGTGGAGTGCGCTGACCGTCGATGGCGAGAACAAGTGTCTTGTGCTCAACGCGAGCAAGGAGCGATTGAAGGATGCTCCCGGTTTCGACAAGGACCACTGGCCGAACTTCGCCGAGCCGGCGTTTGCCGAAAAGCTGAGCGGTTACTACCACTAAGCTCCGCGCCGGCGCCGAGGCATCGGCGCCGGCTCTTCACGCGCCAGTGAGGGCGGATGAGGTGCACTGTCAGGACGGGTGGCCGCGTGGGTTCGGTACACCTTCCCGCACCGGAGCACTTGATGTCCTCATTCGCGATTTATCTGGTCGGCATGATCATCGTCATCGGTGGGCTTGCCTACATCGCCACGCTGGCGCACGTGCCCACCGAGTGGATCATTGGCGTGGCCGTGGTCCTGCTGGGAGCAGGCGTTCTCGGGGCGGTCACCAAAACCCGGCGCAAGGATCCTCCGGAATGATGGATGCACCTGGGGCCCTGATCGCAGCGTGGTCTGTCGTGCCTGTCCGTCAGTCCGTGTCGCGATCGGCAGCACTCGGCACCCGGAGCGGCCACGTCGCAACGCACAGGCCGGCAGACTGCTGCCGAGCACGGCGCGCTACGCCGAATAAAGCACGGACAGACAGGTAGTCCGAACAAATCCTGGAGTCTTCCGCGCGCGCCTGAAGCACGTCACCAGTCAGAGCAGCCGCAACGATGAGGCCGCTGGCAACACGGTTGATGATTTTCTGCATGTCTCCATCATGCGTGATGCTTCCAGGTCGTTGTGCGCTCGCACAGGGGGTGCGACAGGGTGCCAGGAACGCACCGATCTGCGCCATCGTGTGTGGTGCGCGGGCGTCACGGCACCGTGCCGGGCCGCCAGCCCGTCGAATGCAAGCCGGCAATCATCGACTCGCCGGCAGATACCTGGCGAACCATCCCAACGAGCGCTGCGCCACGTCCAGCGTGTGGGCGGGGTTCTCGAAATGATGGCCTTCGTCGGGATACACCACCAGCTCGGTGGGCACACCCAGGGTGCGCAGCGCGTGCCAGTATTCGAATGACTGTGGCGCGGGACATTCCTCGTCGCGATCGCCAACCACGATCAAGGTGGGTGTCTTCACGTTCTTGACGAAGCTGATCGCCGAGCTCTTGGCGTAGACCGCCGGGTCGTCATACAGCGAGGCGCCGAAGTACGGGATCATCCACTGGTCGATACGGTTCTCGCCGTAGTAGCTCTGCCAGTCGGATATGCCCGCGCCAGCCACCGCCGCGCGGAAACGGTGCGTCTGGGTGGGCGCAAACATGCTCATGAAGCCGCCGTAGCTCCAGCCGGTGAGACCCAGGCGGTGATCATCCACCGGGACGATCTTCTCGACCGCGTCGATACCGGCCAGCGTGTCACGCAGGTCGCCGTAGCCGAAATCCTTGCGGTTGGCCTGCACGAACGCCTCGCCTTGGCCAAAGCTGCCGCGCGGATTGGGCAGGAACTCGAAATAGCCGCTGGCCGCATACATCGCGCCCATGCCTGGCCAGCTCGAGAGGACGCCCCAGGCGGGGCCGCCATGCACGCTCACGATCATCGGATAGGTCTTGTGCGGGTCGTAGTTCGCCGGGTACAGCAGCCAGCCCTGCACCTGTCGACCCTCGTTGCTCCACTCCACCGACACCGTCTTGCCCCAGCCCGGCTTCAACGCGGCATTGAGTGTGGTCACCGGCGGCGGCGGCGTGTGGCCCAGTTTGCCGGCATGCACTTCGGGCGCGTGTTCGAACGAACTCTGGCTCCAGGCGACGCGGCGGTGGTCGGCCGACAGGGATACCGAGAGCACGGCGCCGTCGGCGCCGATCATCGCCGGCACGGTGAAGTACGCAACTCGTGCCTGCGCGCGATCGCCACCCACGCCATAGGCGGCCAATTGCACCTTGCCCTTCGCGTTCTGGCTCACCAGCAGCGAGTCCTTGCCGGTCCAGGCGAACCACTGCGGCGTCACCGTGATGCCGCGGGTGAGATCGCTGACGGGGCCGCCGTTCGCAGGCACACTGTACAGGTCGCCACCGGTGGCACCCTGGTCACTCATCAAGCCGCCGATGAAGGCGATCCGGGTACCGTCCGGTGACCAGCGTGGCAGCGCCATCTGCTGGCCGTGCAGCGAGCCGGTCACGGTCGCCGGGTCGACCACGATCTGCGGGGCGCCGCCACCGTGTACATCCTGCACGTAGAGCTTGGCAATCCACCAGTTGTTGTCGCCGGGTGGCTTCGCGGCGGTGTAGGCGATGTGCCGGCCATCCGCTGACCAATCGTACTCATAGGCGTACAACGACGCGGGGGTCAGTTCGTGCAGGGTGCCGCTGGCCACATCGAGACGGGCCACCCGTTGCGCCTGCTCGTCTTCCGCCCCGATCACACCCACCTGCGGTTTGCCGGCGGCGGTGGCTGCCGCGCGACGAGTCGCGCCGGACACATACAGCAAGCCCAGCGAGCGGCCATCGGCGGTCCAGGTCATGGCGCGTGCGTAACCGGCCAGCTCGGCAACTTTGCGTGGCGCCTTGTTGCCGCGTGTGTCAGCCAGATACACGTCGTTGTGCATGGCTTGGGTGTTGGTGAGGTCGTTGCCGCAATCGGCGATGAAGGCCAGCGCGCGCGAGTCCGGTGACCAGGCAATATCTCGCTTGCCGCACTTGCTCAGGGTGGTCCCCAGATTCAACGCATGCGCATGGTGGCCGTTGCCATCGGCCAGTTCGATCACCGGTTGCTTGCCCTCGCGCACCCACGCCAGTTGCGTGGCATCGGGCGAGATCGCCACCGCGCCGATGCGCTGCACCTGGTTCAGCTGGCTCAGCAGCTGCTGGACGTGGGGGTCGACCGGCTCCGATTCGGCGGCGGCTGGCGAGGCCAAGGTCAAGGCCAGCAAGCACAACGGGGCACACAGCAGGGCACGTTTCAGCATGGCAGGCTCCGACTCGGGAATCCCGCCACGCTACAACCGCCCTGCCCACCCGCCAAGTGTGAGACGTCAGGGCTGCCGCGGAACGCTTCGGTCAGGCGAGCGCGCGGTCAGCCTCGAGGTGGTAGCGGGTGGCGACCTCCACTTCGTCCTTCGAGCCCAGGAATACCGGCACGCGCTGGTGCAGACCGGTCGGCTGCAGTTCCATGATGCGCTGGCGACCGGTGGTGGCCGCACCGCCGGCCTGCTCCACGATGAACGCCATCGGGTTGGCCTCGTACATCAGACGCAACTTGCCGCCCTGCTTTTCGATCTTGGCATCCAGCGGGTAATAGAACACGCCGCCGCGGGTCACGATGCGGTGCACGTCGGCCACCATCGAGGCGACCCAGCGCATGTTGAAATCCTTGCCGCGCGGTCCGCTGCTGCCGGCCAGCAATTCGCCGATATAGCGCTGCATCGGTGCCTGCCAGTGGCGCTGGTTGGACATGTTGACGGCGAACTCGGCAGTCTGCTCGGGGATGCGGATATCGCGCCGGCTCAGCACGAAGCTGCCTACCTCGCGATCCAGGGTGAACTCGTGCGTGCCGTGGCCGATGGTCAGCACCAGCACGGTGGCCGGGCCGTACACTACATAACCGGCCGCCAGTTGTTTCGTGCCCGGCTGCAGGAAATGTTCGGCGCCGGGTTCGGAGACGCCATCCGGGCAGCGCAGCACGGAGAAGATCGTGCCGACCGAAACGTTGACGTCGATGTTGGAACTGCCGTCCAGCGGATCGAACATCAGCAGGTGATTGCCCTTGGGATAGCGGTCGGGGATCTGCTGCGGGTCCTGCATTTCCTCGGACGCGCAAGCGGCCAGGTGACCACCCCAGGCGTTGGCCTCGAGCAGGATCTCGTTGGAGATCACGTCCAGCTTTTTCTGTGCCTCACCCTGCACATTGATGCTTTGCGTGCCATCGCTGCCAGCTATGCCCAACACGTCGCCCAACGCGCCTTTGCTGGTGGCTACCGCAATGCGCTTGCACGCACGCGCCACCACCTCGATCAGCCGCGAAAGCTCGGCGTTGAGGTGGTCCGCACGGCGTTCCTCGATCAGGAACTGGGTCAGCGAGATGCGCTTCATGTCGGCTCCAGGGCAGGGGGAACGCCCATTGTCCCGGCTGCGCCTGAACCCCGCCAGCCCCACGCCTCCTGCTGACAGCACGTTGGCAGCAGGAGGCGATCAAGCTGAGCCTCCATGCAAGGAGGATGCGAGATGCGCGATACGGTGTACTTCCTGGTGTTCGACGGTTTTGCTGACTGGCAATGCGCGTTGGCCCTGTGCGAAATCCGTCGTCCCGGCGACTGGCAGGTGCGCACGGTGGGCTTCTCGCTGACCGCGGTACGGTCGATGGCAGGGCTGCACGTGCAGCCGGATCTGCAGCTGAGTCAGCTCGATTCGGCGTGTGCAGCCATGCTGATCGTGCCCGGCGGCCACCTGTGGCAGCGTGGCGAGGGTGAGCATGCCGTGGCGGTGATCCAGCACGTGCATGCTGCCGGTGCACCGGTTGCCAGCATCGACAGCGGCGTGCTGGCGCTGGCTCGGGCCGGCTTGCTTGACGATTGCCGTCACACCGGCAACTGGCCCGGTCAGCTCGCCGGCCAGGTATCCGGTTACCGCGGCGCCGCGCAATACGACGCCGACGTACTGGCCGTCAGCGACGGCGGCGTGATCAGCGCCAGCCATCTGGGCAGCATCGAGTTCGCCCGCGAGGTGATCCACACGCTGGACCTGTACAGCCCGGCCGACCGCGATGACTGGTACCGCTTGTTCAAGCATGCGCAGCTGCCGCCATGGTGCGTCGGCGAAGCGGTGCCGGCATGAGGGCATGACGATCAAAGGCTGGTTGCAGCGCCTGGTGGCCGCGTATCGCCCCATCTACCTGCGTGGCGTGCTGCTGGATGGTCCCTGCTGCCTGGCTGTCGCGCGGGTCCGCGAACCGATCCCCGCTGATCCCGTCACCACGCCCACACCGGCTCACGCCGAGCTGGATACGATGCCTCTGTCACCCTCCCACCCGGAGATCTGCGCATGACCACGCCGCCACGCGTCACCTTTTTTCACGCGCCGCAAACGCGCTCCGGTGCCACCCGCGCCCTGATCGAGGAACTCGGTGTCGAGGTCGACATGCACGTGCTCAACCTCAAGGCCGGCGACACCCGCAAACCGGCCTACCTCGCGGTCAACCCGATGGGCAAAGTGCCGGCAATCCGCCACGGTGAAGCCTTGGTCACCGAGCAGCCGGCGGTGATGATGTATCTGGCCGATCTCTACCCGGCGGCAAGACTGGCGCCGCCGATGGGCGATCCGTTGCGCGGACCGTATCTGCGCTGGATGGTGTTCTACGGCTCCTGCTTCGAGCCGGCGGTGGTCGACAAGTCAATGCAGCGCGACCCGGCGCCGCCTTCGACATCGCCTTACGGCGACTTCGACACCATGCTGAAGACGCTCACCGATCAACTGGATCGTGGTCCGTATTTATTGGGGGAAACCTTCAGCGCCGCCGACGTGCTGTTTGGCACCGCGCTCAACTGGATGACCCAGTTCAAGCTGGTTCCCGAAATGCCGGTGATCCATGCCTACATCGAACGGGTGACTTCGCGCCCGGCGCTGCAGCGCGCTGCAGCGGCCGATGCCGAGTTGGCGGCGAAGCAGTCGGAATGATTCGTCGGAGCGTCGGCCTGGACGCGCGAGTGGTCGGGCATGACCTTCGTCGCTGGCCGCGCCGCCTCGACTCGGCGATCATGCACGCATGCGCCGCGCCGATCGTCTGTTTCTCATCATCCATGCCCTGCGTGGCCGGCGCACTGCGCTGCAGGCGCGCTCGCTGGCGCAGACCCTGGGCGTATCGCTGCGTACGGTGTACCGCGACGTCGCCGATCTGCAGCGGTCCGGTGTGCCGATCGAGGGCGAGGCCGGCGTGGGCTATGTGTTGCGCAAGGGCTCGGACATCCCGCCACTGATGTTCACCGCACAGGAGCTCGAGGCGCTGGTGGTCGGTTCGCGCTTTGTGCGTGCCTTTGCCGGCACGCGGTTGGCAGAAAGCGCGCAGACGGCGCTGCTGAAGATCGAGGCGGTACTGCCGCCGCAGTTGCGCGAACGGGCCGGGACCACCCGCATCTTTGCTCCCGTATGGCGCGACCAGCATCGCGAGGATTTCGCCGCGCTGATCGATCAGTTGCATGCCGCCATCCTCGCCAGCCAGGTGCTTCGACTGGACTATCGCGACGAGGCCGGCGAGCCCAGTACGCGCGAGATCGAGCCCCTGTGCCTGTCGTTCTGGGGCGGCAAGTGGACGCTGGGTGCGTGGTGCCGCCTGCGCCGGGATTTCCGCAACTTCCGCCCGGATCGCATCGCTGCCGGCATACCCACCGGCGAGGTATTTGCCGACGCTGCCGAACGTGGTCTGGCAGCCTATCTGCGCTCCGTCGGTGTCGACCACGCGGATCTGCGTTGACGAGTGTTCAAGTGCGCACCGCCGCGGTACGCTGAATGCTTTCGCCCGGAAGACGGCGCGGCCTGCGCGATGGGCGTCTGGTCCGGGCATCGAAGTCCGTCGAGCAAGGAGCCCGCGTGAAAAGTACCCCGAGGATCACCCGTCTGGCCGTCTTCTTGCTGGCGCTGGGCCTGCTGTCGTTGGGCTCGGCGGCGGCGCCGGCCAGAATCGCCGACGGTAGTGCGGATGCCCAGTTCAAGCATGTCTACACGACCGAGTGGGCCTGGCGTACGGGTCATCCCGGCGCCGGGGCAGCGGCCGCCGCGCCGGACAATGGCCGATTGGATGATGTTGGCGCCGCCAGCCAGCAGCAGCGGCTGGAGTACTGGCAGCACGTGCTCAACCAGCTCGATGCCATCGACGTGAGCAGGCTGTCACCGGCGAACCGGGTCAACTTTGAGGTTTATTACGCGCAGATCAGCAATCTGTTGGCTGACCAGAAATTCAAGACCTGGCAGATGCCGTTCAACAGCGACTCGGCGTTCTGGTCAGATATTGGCTACGAGCTGGGCGCAGACCATCTGCGCAGCGTCGACGATTACCGCAAATACCTCGATCGACTGGGTCAGGTTCCCGCTTATTTCGATCAGGAGATCGCGGATATGCGGCTCGGCCTCAAGCGCGGCTTCAGCGTGCCGCGCGAGGTGTTGACGGGGCGCGACGTGTCGATCGCCGCGGTAGCTGACCTGAAAAACCCTACCCAGAGCAGCTTCTACGCGCCGTTCAAACACCTGCCGACATCGATCTCCGTCGACCAGGCGCAGGCCCTGCAGGGTCAGGCGCTGCAACACATTCGCGACGAGGTAATTCCGGCCTACGCCAAGTTGCTGAAATTCTTCCGCGACGAGTACGTGCCCGAGGCGCGCACCACGTTGGCGGCCGAAGCCATGCCCGATGGCGAGCCGTTCTACCGCCAGCAGATTCGTGAATACACCACGCTTGACCTCA
>JBDTKM010000134.1:0-9827 GCA_039935315.1 Rhodanobacter sp.
CAGCACGCGTTCACTGGTGGCGCGAGTGGCCGAACCTGGCTCGCGCAGCACCCAGCGCGCGCCGGCAAAGTCGGCCGGCTTCAGGCGGCGTTTGCGCGCCAGCGGATGCTCTGGCGCGGCGCACACCGCCAGCAGGTCATCAAGCCAGGGGCGTACTTCCAGTTGCGGATGAGTGACCGGTCCCTCGACACAGCCGACATCGAGACTGTGATCAAGCATGCCGGCGGCGATCGCTTCGGAATTGGCCACCCGCAAGCGTATCGCCACCTGCGGGTGCGCACGCACGAACGCCCCCAGCAGCTCGCCAACCCGGTAGTTGCCCACCGTATTGCTGGCACCGATGCGCAACTCGCCGGTCAGCGCGGCGCCGTGCTCACGGCCGCGCCGCCCGAACTCGGCGTAGCGCTCGAGCAGCTCCTGCGCCAGCGGCAGCAACTCGCGCCCCCGCGTATTCAAATGCAACCGACCGCGTTCACGATCAAATACCGACGCGTCGAGCTGACGCTCCATCTCGGCCAGCGCCATGCTGGCCGCCGGCTGGGTCAGGTGCAGCCGTTCTGCGGCCGCACGCACGCTGCCGAGCAAGGCGATCTGCACGAACACCTCGAGTTGGCGCGGGCTGATGTTGATCATCAGTCTATTTTATACAATAAATTAAATTTTTAAAATTTTATTTATGCTCGACAGCACGGACAATGGCCGCAATTTCGACGTCGACGGACCGCTCGAACATCGGTCGACCGGCATGCGAATTCATGCGTGCTCGACCAGTGGGCCCGCATCTCGAACACTCACGCCAGACTGGCCTTTTGCATGAACGCCCCATCCATCGCCACCACCATCCACCCCAGCATGCGCAACTGCGCACCCGGCCTCTTGCTGGCGGTGGCGATCGGTGTGGTCGCGCTGCTGCTGGGACGCTGGGCGCCGCTGATCGGCGGTCCGGTGTTCGGCATCGTGCTGGGCATCCTGGTGCGCAACCTGTTCACTCCTGATGCGCGGTTCACCCCGGGCATCCAGTTCGGTGGCAAGCAGATTCTGCAGTGGTCGATCATCGCGCTGGGTTTCGGCCTCAGCCTGACCCAAGTTGCAAAGACCGGCCTGGAATCGTTGTGGGTGACCATGATCACGATGACCGTGGCCTTCCTCAGCGCGTGGGGGCTCGGCCGCTGGCTTGGCGTACACGACAAGCTGAAGATCCTGATTGGCGTCGGCACCGCCATTTGCGGCGGCTCGGCCATCGCAGCGGTGACCCCGATCATCCGCGCGGACGAACACGACACCGCGTTTGCGATCTCCACCATCTTCCTGTTCAACGTGATCGCCGTGCTGCTGTTCCCGCTGCTCGGCCACCTGATGCACATGTCCGATCTCGGCTTCGGCTTGTGGGCGGGCACCGCGATCAATGACACCTCCTCGGTGGTCGCCGCCGGCTACAGCTACAGCCATGCGGCGGGTGACTACGCCACCATCGTCAAGCTGACCCGCGCCACCCTGATCATTCCGGTGTGCCTGGTCATCGCCTTCGTGGTGGCCGCTCGCGAAAAACGCAAACAGGCGCAGGCCGGCGGCACCGGCCATTTCAGCCTGGCCGGCATCTTCCCCTGGTTCATCCTGTGGTTCCTGGTCGCCTCGGGCATTCGCACAATCGGCCTGATCCCGGTGGCGATCCAGCCAGCTCTGCACATGCTGGCGGAGTTCCTGATCATCGTGGCACTGAGCGCGATCGGCCTGTCCGCCAACCTGCGCCGGATGATCTCCAGTGGTGCGCGACCAATCCTGCTGGGGTTGGGCGTATGGATCGCCGTGGCGGTCAGCAGTCTGCTGGTGCAACGGGTGATCGGGCAGTTGTGAGGCGGCTCTTTCGTTGGAGCGAAACGCCAAGTGCCTGGGTGGCGACGTGTCGGTGACGCTGCCTGTTGGCGCCGATGGGGATTGACCGTCTGGCTACAGTCCCGAAGCGCACCCGCTGACTTCCCTCAGCCGCCGATACAAACAGATCTGTGCGCACGAGCCGACCGCGGAATCGGACGCGATGGATGAGTGGTGATCATCGTCTGACAAACTCGCCGGTGTGTGGCGCAGAAAACGCAACGGGTTGCGCGCGCGCAATATCTCATCTTGTCGTGCACTCGAACCAGCGGCGCGCGGTCACGCATGCTTTGAGCAACCCGCGCTGACAGGACTGGTTTTGTCACCGGATGGCGAACTGGCCGCCGACGCTGTCTGGTTCCGCCGACATGGCGGAAAAGCCATGCCTGAGGAATCCGGCACAACCGGAAGAATGGCGATGCTTGCACAGCAGCAATGAGTGTTTTGACGTTCCCGCGGTGTCGGAACAACTTGCATTCGAAAAATCCGGCAAAACCGAGGCCTGGCGTGGGTTGCAGAGCCGAAATCATCGCTTTTCTGATCCCACCGTGTCGGAATGCCTTACATTTTTTCGTGAAATATGGAATGAAAAAAATTCAATAGTTAATAAAATCAGTCTATTGGAAATATGGCACGCAATATGCGTCCAATTAGACCTCAGATCGAGGCCCGGCGCGCCCTGATTCCACGGACGGCTGATGGATTTTGACTCCAAGGAAAGTACTTGCACGGCTTTTTCAGGGAGCTGAACATGCGTAAATCTTTGCTTTGCACATCTCTGGCACTGGGCTGCGGCGCCTTGCTGGGAGTGGTCTCCTTCGGCGCCAGCGCCTTGCCCATCCACGTCGGTCTCAAAGATGCCGGCATTCCTGTCGACGGGTCGTATTTGCAGAGCTGGACGTCAGACGTCATCGGTGACCCACACGGCACCGTGAGTCTTAGTGGCTGGGAATATGACAACGGCGCCTGGGCTGGTGCCACCATGTACTACAAGAATGCGTCTCCTGCCGAGACGGGTCTGGGCGTCAATTGCAACGAGTTTCCATCCGGCAACGCATGCGGGGAGCATGAGATCGGCGCCACCCCTTGGCAGATGATCGACATGAACATCAGCCAGCTCACCGGCTGGCAAAGCCTGACGATCAACCTCGGATCGGTCAACGGGGTTGGCAATCATCCAGGCGAGGACGAAACCGGTTACCTGCTCGGTGCGGCTTGCACCGTGGGTGGGAGCTGCACCTCGACGGTGTTGGCCGCCGCACCGCTGGACAGCTGCACGGATTTTGGCAGCGGCCATTCGGCTACCTGCTCGTTCACGCTGACCTTCGCGCAGCTTGGCGGCATCTCCGACATCTGGATTGCATCCAGCATCACCGACCAGAGCGGCAGGAACGATGGCAATATTCTGCTGGGCAGCGACTTCGTCCTCAACCCGGTGCCGGAGCCGAAAACGCTGGGTATCTTCGGACTGGGTCTCCTGCTGATCGGTGCGTTCGCGGGCTTGCGCCGACGCCGGACCAGCTGACTCGGCCTCAGCTTGAGCTTCGATGACTTTAGGCAGCTCCCGTACCGGGGCTGCTTTTTTGGTGGGTCCGGCACGGACGCGATCATCAAAGGAAAAGCCTCTGGGTGGGCTGGTCGCAAGCAGCGCCGCGAAGTACGGCGGTGGGTGCGGCAGCAACCTCCAAGCCAACTCTGGTGATCAAGGGTTTGTCGAAAATCGGTGCTTTCTTTGAATACCAAACTTGCGGTGTGCATTTTCCAGCAGAATCGGTTCGCTGCCGCCAGCGGCCAGGGAGGGGCTGATCAACCGTCTCTTGTCGTCATTCCCACGAAAGCGGAATTCCAGTGTCGTTCCTGCCGTCCGTCGATGCACAAGGGTGGTGAATCCAGGATAGCGATTCGCAGTTCCGGGATGACGAGCAAATACCGGGTCTTCTTGACCACTTCCGAGGGCTGGCCGTCGACTCGATGGCGACAACGGCGCCTCCGGCATGCGCTTCGGTTGGCCGACGCGGCGTGCAGGTCACCGACCCGCGGTTGTCGCACGCACCTCGTCAATCCCGCGCTCGCTCAGCGTGTGCTGGCGCCGGGCGTCGCAGGCAACGGCTGGCTCGGCAGCGGCAATCCCGCCTGTCTGCACAAGGCGGCAAAACGCGGATCGTGCTGGTAAGCAAGCGGGAGCGGGTCGAACAGCAGGCTGAAAAAAGCGGGGTCGTGTTGATTCCATGCACGCTGAAGCCAATCGAACATCTCGTCGGGCCGCTTGCGTAGCGCGTAAAGGTCGGCGACCAAATAAGGCTGGTCCTTGCCGTTTCTGGCGATGTAGTCGTGCAAGGCCGCAACGGCCTGCTGATGATCGGGACTGATCTGTTGCGCCATCGCGCGGATCCACGGTCCGTACACCGGGTCGGTTTCCTGCTTCGCGTCGCGCAGCGCGGCAACGGCGTCGCTGCGCAAGATGTCGATCTCGGCCAGAGTCGCATACATGCCCGGGTAATCCGGCTGCAAGGTGAGCACCTTGCGCGTCGCCTGCTCGGCAGCATCGAACTGGCCTTGCGCCAACAGTACGGCAGCGACATTGGCATACGTGCCGGCATTCAGCGGATCTGCTGCGATGGCCTTTTGGAACATATCGACCGCCGGCTGCAATTGCCCGACGGTCGCCAGCCCGTAGGCCATGAAATTCATCGTCCTGCCATCGCTCGGTTCCAGCGCCAATGCCTTGCGATATTCATGCAGCGCGCCCACCGGATCGTTGTCGACGTTTGACAGCAAGTAACCGCGGGCGCTGTAGGTCGCCGCAGCATCGGGCGCGAGCGCCTGTTGCCGGTCTGCCGCCATGCGGGCTTGCGCGTAAGCCTGTTGGCGCGCATCGCCGGTCAGGGATATCTGCCCCTGATTGACCAAGGCGGCGGACAGGGCGCCCCAGGCATACGCATAGTCCGGGTCGAACTTGATGGCCTGTTTGAGCAGCGCGATGCCTTGGCGCATGTCTGATTCAGTGAAGTGCACGGCAAACGCGCGCCCCTGCAACATCAGCTGGTAAGCCTCGACATTGCCGTCCGGCGGTTTGTCGCTTGAGATGACGGCCTTCCCCAGCAACTTGACCTTGAGCGCCGCGGCGACGGCCTGGCCGATCTTCGACTGGATCGCGAATACGTCTTTGAGCTGTTCATCGTAACTGTGCGCCCAGACACTGCTGCCGTCTTTGGCGCGGATCATGCCGACCGTCACCCGAATGCGCTCGCCTTGCTGGAACACTGAACCCAGGATCAGGTTGGCCACCCCCAGCGCCACGCCAATCTGTGCCGGACCCTCTCTGGAATCGCGGAACTTGAAGCTGGAGTACTTGCCGATCACCTTCAATCCGTTGATCTGGGTGAGGTCGGAGATCAACTCCTCGGACAGGCCATCGGAAAAATACTGCTGCTTGGGGTCGCCACTTTCGTTGGCCAGCAGCAGCACGGCGACAGATTGCTTCGGCAACTTTGCCAGCGCCGCAGCGATAACCTTGGCGCCGGTCCGGTCGGCCGTGTCGTTCGTATCCCGCCGCAGCACGAACTGGTCGGTCATCAGCAACACCACTGCCACACCCAGCACGGCGATGATCACGCGGTCGGCCCGTCTGCCAGTGTGCGCCTGGATCGACTCTCCGGGCGGGATCTCGCTCTCAAGCTTCAGCCCGGTCGGCGTGAACTCGTAGAACCACGCAAAAATGAGCCAGAACGGGAAGCCGACGACGCAGGCAATCACGAACCATTGGGTCACCCAATTCGGCGCGTTGAACACCGGCAGCAGCTGCGCCAGCCCTTGCGCCAGCGCCCATACCGCGGCGACATAGAAGGCACCCGCCCGCAGCACGTTGCGGCGCTTCAGTTCGCTGAAAAAAGTCCGTGCCTTCACTTGACCGAGCCTTGTGTCGGGACGGATCGACCCGCGGCGGAGAGTGTACCGCCGCATGATCCGGCCCAAGCGGTCGCGTGCGGGCCACGAGCACCTGCAGACATTCAGCCATCCGGTGTGGAGCTATCGCCGATGTCGAGGCTCGGCGTTGATCGTCACATCTCTCGCCAGCGCACGTCCGCCGACGTCCGCTCCGGATGCAGAACGAGTAGTTGCGTGGCTATCCGCCCGCCGCCGTGGACGCGTTGTCGCGCACCACATGCCCGAGCATGGACGACTGGACTCTCGAAACCGGAAGTGGCCACCGGCCGCACAAGGGTTGGTTGACGCCTGTCGATTGTGCCCAACTGGCCAACCTCAATCAGGGTGCCTGGCGGGTCGGCGAGACCGGTCAAGTCGCGTGCGAAGCATGACCCAATGTGGTGACAACACGTAGTCAACTGGTTGTTGGCAATGGGCACCAACGAGGGGCCATCAACAAGCACTTCGCGTTGAGGTTCGGCATCTTCCGGCACATCAATCAAATGCCGATGGGCCGCGATAGGTTCTCGGCGCATTCGTGACATGCAGCACCATCCACCGCTTGTCCAATCATGGGGAAAAGAGCAAAAAAGAAGGGAGCTTCCAGAACAAGAAGCTCCCTCCGTTGTACTTGACCACCATCCAGCAGGTATTCCCTAGAAGGGAATCTCATCATCAGTAAAGCCGCTGTCGGCCGGCGCAGGTGCCGGCGACTGCCGTGGCTGGGACGAGCTGCTTCGATCGTCGCCGCCGCGCGACTGACCACCGTAGCTGCCGCCACCCTGACGCTGACCACCACCACCGCCACCACCTTCGTTGCCACCAAGCATCTGCATCTCGTTGGCGATGATGTCGGTGGAAAACTTCTCGACGCCCTGCTTGTCGGTGTACTTGTCGGTGCGCAGCGAGCCTTCGATATAGACCTGCCGGCCCTTCTTCAGATACTCGCCGGCGATCTCGGCCAGCCGACCGAACATCTTCACGCGGTGCCACTCGGTGCGTTCCTGCTTTTCACCGCTTTGCTTGTCGGTCCAGCTCTCCGAGGTTGCCACGCTCAACGTGGTGATCGACGTACCGCTGCCGGTCTGGCGCACGTCGGGATCCGCACCGAGGTTGCCGACGATAATGACTTTGTTGACGCCGCGTGCCATGGGATGTCCTCTGTTGGACCGGGCGCAAGTGAAGGATGGGTTGCGCCCGGAGTGATGAATCTGGCTGGCTATCATAACCGCCGCGAACTGCGAATTCATCGGCGAGCCACCCGGCCATGTGTAGGTCGGTGGCCGCGCGAGTGGCGAAGGTCGGAGTGGACGTGCGTGCCGATCAACCTGGCTTGTCATTGACGACGAGGCGATCAGCTTCGCTGCCCGCGGCCAGCAGGTGATCCACCTGGTAGCCCGCCGCCGCCCACGCATCCAGGCCGCCGAGAAGCGGTCGCACGCGTCGGTAGCCCGCCGCCATCAACAGCTTGGCCGCGGTCGCCGCTGACGCTTCATTCGGGCAACTGCAGTACATCACCAGCTCGCGATCAGGCGCGAGGCCGCGAATCACCTCGGCGACACTCTTCGGATCGGCCAGCAACGCCCCGGGAATGACCCGGGAATCGAGCACGCGTCCGGATTCGGAACGCACGTCGACCACCACCGGCGCCTCGCCGGCGGCGATGGCGCGGTTCAGCTCATCGGCGGTGATGCGAGCCATGCGCAGCGCGCGCAACAGACGCTGGCGTTGCCACCACTTGATGGCGACGTAAAGAGCCAGCAGGGTTACCACCAGTTCGAGCGCCACGGTTCCCGCGTTGGCCAGTGCGGTCAGCAGGAGGTCAATCTGGCTGGCGAATGCGTAGCCGAGTGCCACCGCGACGGTGATCCACAGCAGCGAACCGAGTCCGTCCAGCCACAGAAAGGTGGCTCGGCGCAGGCCCATGGCACCGACCAGCGGCGGCGCCACCGTCGACAAGCCGGGGATGAACTTTGCCACCAGCAGCATGCTGCCGCGCCAGCGCCGAAAGCGCGTCTCCGATTGCCGCACGCACGAATCCGGGGACAGTGAAATGCGGCAAAGTGTACGCATCACCCCGCCGCCCAAGCGACGGCCCGCCTCATACCACAGCAGGTCGCCGAGCAAACACGCCAGCAACGCCACTCCCACCACACCTGCCAACGACAACTGGCCGTTGGCGGCCAGCGCACTGGCCACCATCAGGGTCGGCACCGCCGGCACCGGCACGCCCAACTGCTCGATCAATACGTTGAGAAACACCAGCAACAGACCGTACTGGGTGATCAGCAGGATGATGTCATGGGCCATCGTCGAACCCCGAATGCGATGCTGCGAATAGCGCGAACTCTCGGCACCGATGCCGGATCAGATCTTCAAATCCGTCCTGGTGTTCCGGGCCGGGCCGCTCAGGCCACGATCGCCGCATCGGCCGCCACCACGCGAGAACGGCCCCACAGCAGCAGCGGCAACCATAGCAGGGTGAGCACGGCCGCCGCCGCGAATACCGCGGACACACCCACATGCTGCAACATCACGCCGCCCAGTACGCCTCCGACGCCGGCGCCAAGGAACTGACAGGTGGCGTAGGCGCCCAGCGAGGCCCCGCGCAGGTGCGCCGGTGCCAGCCTGGAGACCAGGCTGGGCAAGCTTGCCTCCAGCAGGTTGAACGCGCTGAAGAACACCACCGCCGCCAGCCACAGCAGCACATGGCCGCTGCCGGCGGCACTGAAACCACATAGCGCCAGACCCAGACCCAGCGCGCAGATCGTCACCAGCCGCATGCTGCCGGCCACCGACGTGACCCGACGCAGCACGCCGCCCATGACGATGGCGGCCACTACCATCACCGGCAGATAAAGTTCCCACTGGCTGTCCAGCGGCATGCCGCTTTGCCGTTTCAGCATCAACGGCAACGCCACGAACGCCGCGGTGAGCATGGTGTGCATCATGAAGACCGATACGTTCAACACCATCAGTTGCGGTTTCACCAGCATCCGCAGCACCTTGCCCGGCCGTGCCGCCGGCGGTGCGCGATGATCGGCCGGCAGCGGCACCAGCAGCCACAGCAGCACGATCGCACCCACCGCGAGGATCGCGGTCAGCCCGAACAAGCCAGGCAGGCCGGCGATGCTTGCCAACGGCGCACTGAGGATGATTGCCAGCACGAAGGCCAGGCCGATGCTGACGCCGATGATGCCCATCACCTTGCTGCGGTTGTCGTCGCGCGAATGATCAGCCGCCAGGGCCTGGCTGGCGCCCGACACCGCGCCCATGCCCTGCAGCACGCGGCCGATGATGATGCCGTGGATACCATGCGACCATGCCGCCACCACGCTGCCGATGATGAACACGAGCAAGCCCAGGGTAATCGTGATGTGCCGCCCGATCCGGTCGGACAGCAGGCCCACCGGCACCTGCAGCGCCGCCTGGGCAAAACCGTAGATGCCGATCGCAAGCCCGACCAGCAGCGGGGTGGCACCCGGCAGATGCAGCGCATAGACGCTGAACACCGGCATGATCAGGAACAGGCCGAACATGCGCAGGCCGACCACGCTGGAGAGCGCAAAGGACGTCTTCAATTCACCCTTGCTGAGCTTGCTCACGGCCTCTCACCACGCTTTTGGACTACGGAGGCGTTCAATTATAGGCGTGTTTGCCCACCACCCCATGTGGCACAACGCCACTCAATACCGACCGCGACCACGGGCCTGCGGGCCGGGCAACGCAGCGCGCACCCGCCAGCCCCTATAATCGGCGCTCACATCTCCACGAAACATGGCATGAGCACGCCCGCCGAATCCCTCACCGGACCCTCAAACAACTTCGCCCAGGTACGCGACCTTGCTGCCGCCGACATGCAGCGCGTCGACGCGCTGATCCGGCGACGGCTGGCGTCGGACGTGGCGCTGATCAATCAGATCGCCGACCAGCACGCTGGCAGCATTGCCCCACAGAGCGTTGGCGGTCTTGCTGCCGCGGCGCAGGTCGGACTCGTCAACCACGTCGTCGTGCAGCAAGGTCGAGGT
>JBDTKM010000135.1:0-7805 GCA_039935315.1 Rhodanobacter sp.
AAACTGCTGGTACCCGTGCGTGATGGCTGGAAGGCGATTCGCAGCGAGTATCTGGCCGGCGCCAGCCGCTCGGCGAAAACCGCGTAATGGCCGCTGAGGCCAGCACTCCGCTGCAGCGCGTGTTGTCCCTGAGCGCGCACAAGATCGACGCGGCGCATGCGGGCGCCCGGGCGCGGGTGACCAGTCTTCATCGGCAGGGTGAGCGGCGGCTTCGTGAGGCGGCCCGGGTTGGCGAGTCAGCCGCCACATGCGGCACCAACCGCGGCTGCCTGCAGCGGCAGTTCGACGCGCCGGCCAACCGTAACAAATTGATACGCAAGGCATCTGAAGGAGACACGATCATGGGATTCAGTCACGGCGCCAGCGCCTGGGAAGAGGTTCGTTCGCGCGACGACGCAGTGTCAGCCGACCCGCGTGGCGTGGCCACGTTGCGGATGGATGGCCTGCTGGAGCGCCTGGTCAAGGCTCGCGCGCACCTGTTGCGCGGGGAAGTGGCCGCAAAGGGCCAGGCCATTTCGCGCTGTGTCGAAATCATCGGCGGTCTGCGCGACAGCCTCGATCCGAAGATCGGACCCGCCATGCTCGGGCGCCTGGATTCACTCTGCGATTACGCGAGCCGCCGCTTGCTGCAGGCCAACCTGCACGACGATGCCACCATCATCGACGAGGTCAGCAAGCTGATGCAGCAGATGCGCGAGAGCTGGGTACAGATCGCCCCGCCACCGGTCAGTCACGTGGTGGGTGGGTAGTCATGGCACCACTACCGTACACGGTCGCCTCGCCGTTGACCGAGGCGCTGGTCATGACCCGCGGGATGCTGGCGGCGGCCAAGCTGGCCGATTGGGACCAATTGAAGAGCCTGGAGCAGACGCGCGCGCCCCTGCTGCATCGCCCGCACCCGGTCGACCTGGTCAGCCGGGCGCAGATCGAGCAGATTCTGGCTTACGATCTCCAGCTGCAGGCGATGTTGGGCAATGCCCGTGATGAGGTCGCCCGGCAATGGCAGCGCGCACGCAGCGGGTCGCAGGCCATTACTGCCTACGCGCAGCGCTGAAAATCCGCGCTGGTTGCAGGGGGATGCCGTGTCGTCGTCGCGCAAGCTGATATGTTCGGTCCCGATACGCTGATCGCTTATACATATGTATGCGGGATCGGAAACTTCGCCCGACACATGGGAAGCTGCGTGATGAGTCACTCCAGATGGGATGAGTTCGAGCAGCGGGTGAGTGTCGAGGAGCTGCTCCACCTCGCCGTCGAGCCGCTGGAGTGGCCGCTACCGCCAGCGCGGGCGTTGGCGTTGGCCGAGCGCAACGGCAATACCCTGGCGGCGATCGCCGCCCTGGAAGAACGGCGCGTGGACAATGCCGAAGACGACAATCCGCTGGTGCAGGAAATGCGCCGGATGGATGCCAAGCTCACCGCCCTGGTGGATATCGTCAATCGACTGCTGGCCCCGACCGACACGCTGCCCGGGCGGCGCCTGGTGCGCTTCAATGCGCGTGGCGCCGTGATCCCGACCGAACTCGTGCCCGCCGGTGAGGCGCTGCTGCTGAGTCTGCGTTTCGATCAGTGCCGCAGCTTGCCGCTGGAGCTGGCGGCGCAACGCGATCACGAGCTGGACGACGGTCGTACGTTCGTCGCCTTCGCGGCGCTCAATGACGCGCAAGGTGACGCAATCGAGCGACTAGTTTTTCGCCATCACCGACGCAAAGTGGCAGACGCGCGTCAATCGTGACGGTGGATTCGCGCAGGTATGGATTCCGTCGGCTTGAACTGAAGCGCGCGTAAAGGTGACCCAGTTCACACAATGGCAAGTCGGCACCGCGCCTCGCCTGGGTCGCAAAAGGGCATCCACCTGGCGTATTTCGGTCCGTGAATTTTCCGTGATCGTGCTGGATCAGTGAGTTACGACTTTCGACTCGTTTCGATCGGGCAAACCCACGGCGTAGAACTTCTGACGGGTGACGTTCTACCGTCACCGGAGCGCCAAAATTTGGCCTCCTATTTGCACTTGGTTCAGCACACCAGCGACGGATCGTCGGCACTGATTGATGAAAAGTGGCCCTGCCGGAGGCACGGGTCCAACCATAGATGCAGCAAGGGGAACAAGATGCAGAAGTTTGACTTTCTGGTGATTGAATCGGACGTGACACGTGTCGATGCGATGATGTCGGCGCTGCAGTTCCTCGGTTACCGCCCACAGCACGGCGCCAATTGCGCCAGCGTCAGTGAATCCACTCATGACTGGCGCGCGGCATACGTGGGAAAAGTCGACGACGGCGCCGAAGGCGAACGTCAACTCGCCCTGCTGGGCGCCAGCGCGGCCCACGTGCCCCTGCTGCTGGCGGAGGACTCGATCTGGACCGAACGGCTGAGCGCGCCGAAATCGCCGTTCGCCGATCACCTGGCCTCGCTGAGCTTTCCGTTGAGCTACGAAAAGCTGACCGAGACGCTGCGCAACGTCTACGCCAGTCTGCTCGGCAGCCAATCCGGCGGCCAGCGATTCGTCGGCTGCGCTGCGCCGATGGTGCGGGTCAACGGACTGATCCGGCAGGTGGCGCCGTTCGACTCGACCGTGCTCGTGCTGGGCGAGTCTGGCACCGGCAAGGAGATGGTCGCCCGAGCCATCCACGAATACTCCCCGCGTTGCGACAAGCCCTTTGTGGCGATCAACTGCGGCGCGATCCCGGCCGAGTTGCTGGAAAGTGAACTGTTTGGCCACGAGAAGGGAGCCTTCACCGGCGCGATCAGTGCCCGCAAGGGGCGCTTCGAGATGGCCGAGGGTGGCACCTTGTTCCTGGACGAGATCGGCGACATGAGTCTGCCGATGCAGGTGAAGTTGCTGCGCGTGTTGCAGGAGCGTGCCTACGAGCGCGTCGGCGGCAACAAGACGCAGCGCTGCGACGTGCGCATCATCGCCGCCACCCATCGCAATCTTGAGCAGTCGATCGCCGAGGGTCGCTTCCGCGAAGACCTCTATTACCGCCTCAGCGTATTTCCGCTGGAGCTGCCCTCGCTGCGCGAGCGGCTGGAAGACCTGCCGACCCTGATCCACGAGTTCAACCTGCGCCTCGTCCGGCGTGGGCTGGGAGCCGTGCGCTTCAGTGCCGGGGCCATGAACGCGCTGCAGGCGCATGCGTGGCCAGGCAATGTGCGCGAACTGTCCAACCTGGTCGAACGCATGGCGATTCTGCTTCCGCACGGCGAAGTGCGTGGCAGCGACCTGCCACAGAAATATCGCGGCAACGCGGTCAGCGCGGAGATCCATGGCGTGGCGCTGCTGGCGATAATGGAAGACCACGCGCCGGTTAGCGCAACCGTGGCGCAGCCTGTATTCGAATCAGAGCGTCTGCTGCCGGTGCAGGGCCTGGACCTCAAGGATCACCTGGCCGACATCGAGGTGGGCTTGATCCGCCAGGCGCTTGACGCCACCGGTGGCGTGGTAGCCCACGCTGCCCGACTGCTGCACATGCAGCGCACCACGTTGGTGGAAAAGCTGCGCAAGTACGGGCTGCAGCAGACTCTGGCGGCGTAAGGGCGGGGGCGGGAACAGGAAACAGTGCAAGCAGGGGAGCCGGGAACGCGGAGCTTAAGGAGCCGAAAGCCTGGGAGCAGAAAGCAGCGCGCAGAAGGCAGCGAGCAGAGAAGGGAAGAGCCCGGAAAACGGCATGTGCCATCGCCACCGCGTCGCCACTTTCGCCTTTGTTTCCGGTTCCCCGTGCCCGATTCCCGCGCTACTCCCGAATGGCACGCGTCGTGCATTCATCTCTTTGAAACCCGACACGCGCCGGGAATCCGTCACCAGGAAACCCCGCCATGAGCTCGATCGACGTCAACAACCTGCTTTCCCAGATGCGCATGATGACGGCGCAGGTACGGGCGCCGGACAGCGCGCTCAAGGCGATTCCGATCGGTGTACCGGCGACTGCGGCGCAACCTGACTTCTCGTCCCTGCTCAAGCAATCGATTTCCGCGGTGGGGCGCACTCAGATGGAGGCTGGGAGGATGGCCGCCAGTTTTGAACGCGGCGACCCGGGCGCAGATCTTGGTCGCACGATGGTTGCGGTGCAGAAGGCCGATCTGTCGCTGCGTACCGTGGTGGCCGTGCAGAGCAAGCTGGTTGATGCGTACAAAGACATCATGAACATGTCGATCTGACGCCCTCGCGCAGACCTCATTCCGCCTTCACCACACGAGCAACCCCATGGCAGACAACGCCATCGCGACCACCGACGATCCTTCGGCAGGAGCGCGACCGGATCCCTTCAAGCAGCTTGCCCGCAGTCCGGCCGCGCGCCAGATCCTGCTGCTGGTCGCTATTGCTGCGGCGGTGGCATTCGGGGTGGCGGTGGTGCTGTGGTCGCGCGGACCCAATTACGGCTTGTTATACGCGGGGCTGGACCAGCACGACGCCGCGGCAGTCGCACAGGAACTGCAGGCGAGCAACACCCCGTTCCAGCTGAGTGCTGACGGTTCCTCGATCATGGCTCCGGCAGCCGACCTGCCCGGCCTGCGTCTCAAGCTGGCCGCCAAGGGGCTACCCCAGGGCAGCGCCAGCAGCGGCGTGCTGCCGGCGGGTGATTCTCCGTTCGGCATGAGTGACCTGGCCGAACGTACCCGCTACCAGCAACTGCTGGAGTCCGACCTGAGCGCCACCATTGGCGGCTTGCAGTCAATCCGCGCGGCGCGTGTGCATCTTGCCTTGCCCAAGCCCTCGGCGTTCATCCGGGACAATCGTCAAGCCAGTGCCTCGGTGCTGGTGACGCTTTATCAGGGGCGTCAACTGGACGCCGGCCAGGTGGCGGCGATCGTGCATCTGGTCGCTTCCAGCGTGCCAGGGCTCGATGCCAGCCAGGTTTCCGTCGTCGACCAGCAGGGTCAGCTGCTGACCATCGATCCAGCCAGCCCCGCGGCGGTGGGCGATGAGCGGATGCGCATGGCTACACGCATCGAGAACACCTATGACCAGCGTATCGAGCAATTGCTGACCCCGTTGGTGGGTCCGGGCAGGGTGCGCGCCCAGGTGTATGCGGAGCTTGATTTCAGCCAGTCCGAGAAAGCCACGGAAACCTACGGTCACGATCATCCGGCGTTGCGCAGCGAGCAAACCAGCAGTGAGCATCACACGGGTGACGCTGCGGCGGGTGGTGTCCCCGGCGCGTTGAGCAACCAGCCGCCCACGGTGGCCGCGCAGCCGACCGCCGCCAAGCCCGATGCCGGCAAGCCCAACGGCAAGGCGAGCCCGGCCAGCGCGACGGCGGCGACGCAGAGTGCCGACGGCGACAGCTCGAGCAGTGCCACCCGCAATTACGAGCTCGACCGCACGATCAGCCACGTCAGTGACCCGGCCGGCCGGCTGGCCCGCCTGACCGTGGCGGTGGTACTGGACAACAAGCTGAGCGACAAAGTAACCAAGTCGACCCCCGGGCACAGTGCGGCCGGCAGTGCCGACGGGGTGCCGTTCACCGCGCAGGAATTGCAGCGCCTGACTGACCTGATCAAGAACGCGGTGGGTTTCGATGCGGCGCGCGGCGACACCGTCAGCGTGGTGAATCAGCCATTCCACCATGCCCCGGCGCTCGATGCAGCGCCGGGCATCCCGCTGTGGGAGAGGCCCGGCGTGATGGATCTGATCAAGCAGGGCCTCGGCGTGCTGATCGCGTTGCTGGTGGCCTTCGGCCTGCTGCGGCCCCTGCTGAAGAGCGTGACTCGCGGCGACGCGGCGACCCGCGCGTTGCCAGCACCGTCAGCGTCGCAGTCACAGATCTCGGTGACGGTGGGTGATGAGCCGCAGGTCAACGAACCGGCCCGGCTTGGCGGAGCGACGCCAACGCTCGAATACGAACAACGCATCGGCCAGGCTCGCCAGATGGTGGGTGACAACCCCAAGCAGGTGGCACAGGTGGTGATGAACTGGGTAGGCGAAGATGGCCACTGATCAATCCGAAATGCCGGCCTCGGGCGCTGAACGTGCGGCCATTCTGCTACTGACGCTGGGCGAACAGGATGCGGCCGCGGTGCTCAAGCACCTCAGTGCACGCGACGTGCAGACGATCGGCAGCGCGATGGCCGCACTGTCCAGCGTGACGCGCCACAACGTCGAGCACGTGCTGGACAAACTCAACGACGACATGGGGCGGCAGACGTCATTGGGGATGGGCACCGAAGAGTACATCCGCAAGATCATGGTCAACGCGCTGGGCGAGAGCAAGGCAGGTGGCCTGATTGACCGGATCCTGATGGGTCGCAGCAGCAAGGGTCTGGAATCGCTGAAATGGATGGAGGGCCGTTCGATCGCCGAGATGATCAATCAGGAACATCCGCAGATCATCGCGTTGGTGCTGGCGCATCTGGAGCCGGACCAGGCTGCCGAGGTGCTCGGCTTCCTGCCGCCGCGCGTGCGCTCGGACGCGGTCATGCGGATCGCCACCCTCGACGGCGTGCAGCCGAGCGCGCTCAACGAACTGGATGAAATCATGGAGCGCCAATTCTCCGGCAGCAACAAGAAACTCCGCTCCGCCAGCATCGGCGGGCTCAAGGCGGCCGCGGACATCCTCAACGCGATGGAAGGCAGCCATGAGGCGGAGCTGATCACGGCCATCCGCACCCAGGACGAGTCGCTGGGCGAGAAGATCGAGGAACTGATGTTCGTATTCGATGATCTGGTCGAGCTCGACGACCGCGGCATGCAGGTCCTGCTGCGCGAGGTGCCGTCGGCTACGCTGATCACGGCGCTGAAGGGTACCGAGCCGGAAATCCGCGAAAAGATCTTCGCCAACATGTCCAAGCGGGCCGCCGACATGATGCGTGACGACCTCGAAGTGAAGGGACCGGTGCGCCTGAGCGAAGTCGATGCCGCGCAGAAGGAAGTACTCGGGATCGCCCGCAAACTGTCCGACGCTGGCCAGCTGAGTCTGGCTGGTGGCGGGGATGAGTTCGTCTGATGGCCAGCGTATTCAACTCTGCCGCCAGGGAATTTCAGCGCTGGGAGCTGCCCAACGTGGGTACCCAGCCGGTCGCACCCGAAGCGGCCAACGCGGCCCACGCTGCGCCGCAGCCGAGCGTGCACGAATTGGAGGCGCTGGAACAACAGGCGCGCGACGAGGGTTATGCGGCAGGTCTGGCCGAGAGCAGGGTGGCCGCCCAGCAACAGTTGGGCCAGCGCCTGGTTGAACTGGAATCGCTGTGCAACGCCGCGGCGCGTCCGCTGCAAATGCTCGATGACGAGGCCGCCGGAGAACTGGCGCGAATGGCTGCCATGATTGCCCGCCGGGTGATCGTGCATGAACTGAAGGTCGCGCCCGAACGGATCGTCGGCATCGTGCGTCAGGCGGCAGACGCCCTGCCGATGGCTACCCGTGAGCTGCGTGTGCACTTGCACCCGGACGATCTCGCCTTGATGCAGGAGCTGGGGGCGGCCGAACGACACTGGCAACTGCTGGCCGATTCCAGCCTGGCCCGCGGCGACTGCCGGCTCGAATCCGAGCGCTCGCGCCTGGACGCACGTCTGGAAACCAGGCTCTCCGCCATCATTGACGCGTTGCTCGGAGACGACGCGGTGATGGTCGGGAGCGATGCATGAACGCGACGGTGAGCGAACAGGCACGCAAGGCGCGTTGGCAGCAACAGTTTGCCGAGTGCCATGCACGCGCCGAACACGCCCAGGTGCTGTCGGTGGAGGGTAGTTTGCGGCGGGTCGTCGGACTCACTCTGGAAGCGGAGGGATGCGAGGCGGCGCTGGGCGCGCGTTGTCTGGTCGACGCGGCCGACGGGGCCAAGCTTGATACTGAAGTGGTGGGATTCGC